>NZ_CAJMZL010000004.1:0-291358 GCF_905220305.1 Caballeronia sp. J97
CCTGCGCGCGATGTTTTCAGTCAGACTCATGACGAACGCGTCCTCGTCGCTGACGCTGACAACGAGCGCGGGGATGGTTGCCTCTCCAAGCGAGCGGAATGCCTTCAATCGGCCCTCGCCGCACACAAGAAGATATTTTTCTATGCCGCTGGTCGTCGCTCGCGGCGTCACCACGATGGGCTTTTTTAGGCCAATAGTCTTGATGTTATCGACGATTTCTTTGAAAACCCGACCATTCCGTTCTCGCGGATTGATAACTTCAATCTGGGCGACGGGGACCATCCGGATTTCTCCGGGCTGCTGCCGCGAATTCACGCTACTCTCCTGAGACGGGCGCGTTCGGCCATGCCATACAAGTAATCCAGTGTATCGAAGCGATAGCTCTCAAACTCGATGGGATTCTGGTCCGCCAGATGAATGCGAGGCTGGCAAAAATCCAGATGTGGCAACAGGTAGTAGTCCAGCGTCGATTCGTTGGTCTGGTCGAGGCGCACGGCAACCGTGATGTCCGGCAGAAGACTGGTATCGAAGCGCACCTTCCAGTGATTGCGACCATTGTCATGTGCCTGACAACGGGCGAGTACGATGCAGGCTGTGAACTCCTCGTTGACCGTCAGCAGGTCGGTTGCGGGGTCGCGTATCACTGTGCCACCCAAATCCGCGATTTTCGTTTCGGTTTGTGAGACGATTTGCGGATGGAGTTGCCGCAGGAAGCGGTTGGTTTCGATGTAACGGTAATCCCGGCCGGGTGTAAAACCAACGGTCTGGTACGCGCGAATCAGACTGCCAAAACGGTACACGTAGACCGATGTGGATGGCATGCCATCGGTTTCATCAATCACGACACCAGAAAGAAATCCTCGACTTCGATACAGGCCGCGCAGCCGCTCGATTAATTCCTCGTTTGAATAGCGACGCGCCCGGGCTCTCATGATGCCTTGAGCCGTGTAGAACGTCTCGCTCGGAACAATTGCCTGAAACGCACCTTCTTTTCGAATCCACATATCAGGTGTGTTGGTCACACGCATCTTCTTCAGCTTGAACGACACACGGTTGTACACGTTATTGCCGATGTATTTCTCGTTGGTCAACACCTCGCGTACCGTGGCTCGTGTCCATCCCCGGTCGAGGTCAGTCCGAACGCGCATTCCGTTCAGACGCGCGGCGATTTCGTATTCGTCGAGCGACTCATCGATAAACCAGTCGTAAATCAGGTTGACCGTTCGCACCTCGCTTTCCGGCCCCGGCATGAGAATCACCCGGTCCGTCTGGAGGCTTTTATGTTCGCCGCGGTGCAATTCTGCTTTCATGAGGCCATGGTCATCGACTAACACGCGCCGCAATCCATAGCCTGCCGGCCCTCCTTGCCGGAACCCCATTTCAATCAAGCGGCACTGGCCCGCGAAGACTTTCGCCGACAATTCGCGGCTGTACTCGCCAGCCATCGCCCTTTTCACGCCTTTCACGATGGTCGAGACGGGCGACCCGTCGTTCTCAAACTGCTCTGCGCAATACGCGACGTGAATGCCGGCGCGCCGGCAGATGTACTCGTAATAAGCGCTCTCGTCGGCATCCTGGAATCGCCCCCACCTGCTCACGTCGTAGACGAGGATGACGCAAAATCAGCGCTGCCATTGGCGACATCGGAGATGAGGTTTTGAAGTGCCTGCCTGCCGTCAATTCGAAGGCCGCTTTTGCCTTCATCGGCATAGGTGCGGACGATTTGGAGTCCACGGCGGGCAGCATACTCTCGGATTTGGTCGCGCTGATTCTCGGTGGAATACTGCTGGTGTTCGGTCGACATGCGTACGTATTCCGCTGCGCGCCCGGCAGAAGAACTGGCGTCGACCGGCGCATCCGCGCTATTGAATGACATGCTCCACCCCGCAACTCAGACACGGACAGGCCGCACGCATAGGACGCAAGTGGACGCCCGATGCGAACCATCGAATGGTCGCGGTCGAAAGCGAACGGCGACAAGGCAAAGGTAGCAGGCTCGAAACCGATATGTATCAAGTCATCTATTTGCAATCACGACGGCGGCTCGGTCGGCTCAGACAGCACGGCGATGTGAACGGTCCATGCGTCCATTTTTGCAACGCCGGCGTCAGCCGCGCGAGACAGCAGGTAGAAGCCAGAGTCCAGCGGCCGGGGAAGCTTGATAACGTCCATATTTGCAATTGCGCTGGCGGCCCGCCGCGCATTGCGCAATCGCTGCATAGTGCGGTTGCGCTCGCAATACGCCGGATGTGCACCCCGATATTCACGCCAGTAGCGCGAGTGGCCCGCGCGCCATTTCGCCTGAGCGCGCGCCTGGTTGTCGCGATAGTCACTGTCGTTACGGAGCCGGTTGCTCTGCCAGTCGCGTCGCCGGGCGCGCTGACAAGCCTCCGACGAGCAATATCGTTGACGGGGGACATGCGGCAGCGGCGCAAACGCGTTGCCACAGGCAAGGCAAAAGCGGGTCGATTTCATGGGCCCCTCCAGGTCAGGTTGCAACGGGCGCACGCAGAGGTTCCGACCTGTCACGGCGGGCTCTGGTGTATTAGAGACATACATTTTTCGGACAGACTTGCCGGCGAATCACACACTTTTCGGACAAGTCACAGCCGTCGATGCTTGGAATCGCACATGTTTCGGTCGGCCCGAAGTCATTGGTCAGCAGGAATCCGCGCACATACGGAAGCGCCGGGTAGATGTGACCCAATTCGCGCCGAAGTCAGAACGCGCATCGCGCAACCGCGGCTACGCTAGTAACACCGGCGGGCAAATAGCGCCGGCGGCGCGAACGCGTTGCCGCGAGCAAGGCAGAGGCGGGTCGATTTCAAGGGGCTCTCTAGGTCGCAGTGCAACGGGCGCATGTGGCCGTCTCGACCCGCCGGCGAAATCACTGGCGTGGGAACGGATGGAGAAGGGGCATCCGTGCGCATCCAGTGGATTCCCATCACTGGCGAAAATCGCTAGAATTTCCTTACTTCAAGCGCAGTTTTTCGAAAAACGCGCGCGTGCGCGACCGCCGTCTGCTGACGGGAGAGCTCGTTTCTGGGGCTTCGAGCACAACGCATTTGACGTGGCCCGGGTTTGAATTTCTCGGCTTATGCGTCCGCTTTTCTCACGTTATGCGTTCGCACTGACTGGAGCGCCTTCTCTGGCAAGGGCCAGTTTCTCGGGATATGCGACCGTCTACAGGTGTTGATAACGGCCTTCCGTACTATCCAAACCCGTGTTCGCGCAGAGCGTCACGGGTTTTTTCTTTGCGCGGCCGTTCTGACGTTACGCAACCACCTTCAACGGCAACCAAATCTCTGTCACCAGATCCGCCGGCGCCGTCTCCCTCGGATCGCTCACATAAACCTCGAAAACCGGCGCCTCGCCGGTCTCGCGGCCGGACTGGGGCAGCCATTCGCCATAAAGCCACTGATACGCGAAACCAAGCTGGGCATACGGCCCGACATGCGTGAGCACCGCAAACTCCCCGCCAGCAACTTCGACGCGCGACACCGGCGCCTCGAACTTCACCTGATCCGGCTCGAACAATTCGCAACAGGCCATCGACCGCAATTCATCTTCGGCGACAGCGGCCGGATCGTCGAAATAAATGCCGAGCGACCGCGCGCGAGGATCGACCAATTCACGCACGGCGAGCCAATGAAACAGCATCTCGAACGCCCGCCCGATGTTCATGTACGACCCGCGATGCTCCATCGCAGCCACGCTAAAGCCACTTTGTGTACGAATATCGACTTGATGCATTGCCGTATCTCCTGATCGAACTGCATCGAAAGGAACAAACATCGAAGCGCCGCCGTCATTTCGGAATTGCGCCGGCGCCATCCGATAACTCGCCTGAAACGCCCGCGAAAACGCCTGCACGCTGCCATATCCGGCGCGCTCGGCAATCGAATCGATCGGCACGGAACCTTGCAGCAGCTCATTCGCCGCCCGATGCAACCGCAGTCGCCGCACGGTCGCCGCGGCCGTCTCGCCGTAAAACGCGTGATAGATCCGATGCCAGTGATACGGCGACAAACACGCCACCTCCGCGAGGCGATTGAGATCCAGCTCGTCGTCGAGATGATCGTGGATATGTGCAACCACGCGCGCGAGCCGCGCTTCGTAGAGCCTGCTGCTCATCGTCCGCTCCGGAAAGAGAAATCGATTGCAGGATAAGTAGCACGACCGGCTTTAGCATTTCTTGCGGACTTGCGCGGACCGCGCCGACACGAGACACGCGTACACTTTCGCCTTTGAGCGCACGAAAGCGCCACAAACCAGAGAAACACGAATATGTTCACCTGCCGAAACCAGTCCTGCGGCGCCGATTGGGCGCTATCGGACGTCGATATCCACAACGAGGGCCAGGGCCTCCTGTTCCGCTGCCCGATGTGCGGCGCGCGCAACTACGTCACGCGCCATGAGACCAAGGAAGGCGACGTGACCTACGAGCAAGTCAAGGAAATCCCGCCTTACGGCAAGGGCTGACCGCCATGACAACCGACACCTCCTTCAGCAATCTCCCGCTCTCGCCGGCCATGCAGTCGAACCTGCAGCAACTCGGCTATCTTTCGATGACGCCGATCCAGGCCGCGAGCCTGCCGCCGGCGCTGGCGGGCCACGATCTCATCGCGCAGGCGAAAACCGGCAGCGGCAAGACTGCGGCGTTCACGCTGCCGCTGCTCTCCCGGCTCGACGCGAGCCGATTCGCGGTGCAGGCGCTTGTCCTCTGTCCGACGCGCGAGCTTGCCGATCAAGTCACGCAGGAGATCCGCCGCCTCGCGCGCGCGGAAGAGAACGTGAAAGTGCTGACGCTATGCGGCGGCACGCCGATGCGTCCACAGATCGCGAGCCTGGAGCACGGCGCGCATATCATCGTCGGCACGCCGGGGCGCATCATGGACCACCTGCAGCGCGAGACGCTCGCGCTCGATGCGGTTCGCACGCTCGTTCTCGACGAAGCCGATCGCATGCTCGACATGGGCTTCTTCGACGACATCGCGTCCGTCGCGCGCCAATGCCCGAAGGATCGCCAGACCTTGTTGTTCTCGGCGACGTACCCCGAAGGCATCGCGAAACTGAGCCAGCAGTTCCTGCGCAATCCGCGCGAGATCAAGCTGACCGAACAGCACAGCAACGCGAAAATCAAGCAGCGCTTCTATCAGGTCGAGGATCACGAGCGCCTGCATGCAGTCGGCCTGCTGCTCGATCACTATCGGCCGGTGAGCACGCTCGCCTTCTGCAACACGAAGCAGCAGTGCCGCGATCTGCTCGACGTCCTGCGCGCGCAAGGCTTCGAAGCGCTGACGCTGCACGGCGAGCTGGAGCAGCGCGAGCGCGATCAGGTGCTCGTGCAGTTCGCGAACCGGAGTTGCTCGGTGCTCGTCGCGACCGATGTCGCCGCGCGCGGCCTCGACATCGCGCAACTGGAAGCGGTGATCAATGTCGACGTGACGCCGGACCCGGAGGTCCACGTGCATCGCATCGGCCGCACGGGACGCGGCGATGAGGAAGGCTGGGCGCTGTCGCTCGCGAGCATGGACGAGATGGGGCGCGTCGGCGCGATCGAAGAGGCGCAGCGCGCGGAAGTGGAATGGCATCCGCTCGACGAGCTGACGTCGGCGGAACCGGGTCATCTGAAACCGCCGATGGCGACGCTGCAAATCCTCGGCGGTCGCAAGGACAAGATCCGTCCCGGCGACGTGCTCGGCGCGCTCACCGGCGAAGCGGGTTTCGACGGCAAGCAGATCGGCAAGATCAACGTGATGGACATGGTCACGTACGTGGCCGTCGAACGAACTGCCGCGGATGACGCCGTGCGCAGGCTGAGCGCGGGCAAGCTGAAAGGCCGCAAGGTGAAAGTGCGAAGAATGTGAGGGAGCTCACGCCTCGCGCGACGGCTCTCCGACAATTCGTTCAGACGACGGTTTGCGCGTCACGAGCCGCAAACCGCTCGCGATACTGCCCGCGCCCGCGAACGCCGCCCCGAGCGACAGCGCGAGCGTCGGGCCATGTTTTCCGGCGATGCTGAAGCACAGCGCGACCAGCGCCGCGCCGGTCGCCTGCCCGATCAGCCGCGATGTCGCAATCGTGCCGCTCGCGCCGCCGCTGCGCTCGCGCGGCGCGCTCGACATGAACGCCTTCAGATTCGGCGACTGAAAGAAGCCGAAACCCGCTCCGCAAATCGCCATGCGGATGCAGATTTCCAGCGCGTGTGGTTGCGCCGGCAGCATCGCGAGCGACACCATTCCGACGCACAGAATCGCGAGCCCGACACCGCCCAGAAGGCCGGGCGCGTGACGATCGGACATGCGCCCGGCGATCGGCGCCATCAGCGCGACGAGCGCGGACCACGGCGTCATCAGAAAGCCGGTCTCGACCTGGCTGCGGCCCAGCACGCTTTCGAAGAAGAACGGCAGCGACACGAACGCGAGTCCTTGCGCGGCGAACGAGCAGATGGCGGTCATCGTCGAGAGCGCGAACATCGGGCGTCGAAAGAGATCGACGGGCAGCATCGGCGCGGGATGGCAGCGTTCGCGCCGCAGCAGCAAAACCCCTGCGACGAGCGCGACGCCGAAGGACGCGAGCACGGTGCGCGTGGGCGCGCGCTGGGCCGCCTCGCCGAGCGCGAAGATCAGCGACGCGAACGTGACGACGTTGAGCAGCGCCGCGATGCGATCGAAGCCGTGTTCGGCGCGCTTCGTCTGCGGCAGCGAAGGCCAGGCGATCATCAGCGCGACCACGCCGACGGGCAGGTTGACCGCGAAGAGCCACGGCCAGGTGCCGAGCGAGAGGACGATCGACGCGACCGTCGGCCCGATCGCGAACGCAATTCCGACGACGAGCGCATTCAGCCCGACGCCGCGCCCCAGCCGGTGCGGCGGAAAGATCGCGCTGATGAGCGCCGCGTTGACGCTCATGATCGCGCTCGCGCCGAGGCCTTGCAGCAGACGTGCGCCGACGAGCGTCGGCAGCGACCAGGAGAACGCGCACACCGCCGATGCGATGAGAAACACGACGAGCCCGCCGAGATACACGCGCCGATGTCCGAGGATGCCGCCGAGTGCGGCGAAGGGGAGGAGCGTCGCGACCATCGCGAGTTGATACGCGTTGATGATCCAGACGGAGGCGGCGGGCGTCGTATGCAGATCGGACGCGATGGCGGGCAGCGCGGTGTTGGCGATCGCGGTGTCGAGCGTCGCGAGCGCTACCGAGAGCAGGATCGCGGCCATTCCGCGGCGCTCGAGCGGGGTCATCGGGGCGTCGGGATCGTGGGGCAGGTCTCGCGGGCGTTCTTCGGTGGGCACGGCGGGCATTCCGGATGTAAGCGAACGGAGAATAATCCGAAACAATACGGGAAGATGGACGGTTTCGCTGAGCGCAGGCGCAGGAGCTTTCAAAGCGATGTCAGCGGGTATGCTATGCGGACAACGACAAGGAAAAGACGATGGCGATTCGAATCGTGAGACTGGGGACGCCGCGCGCGAAGGACGAAGGTTTGCGTATCGGCACGGTGCGCCGTCCGCCGCGCGGCGTGCCGAAGGCCGAATTCGCGACGCGCGATTTTTACGATGTCTGGTATCCGGTGCTATCGCCGACGCAGGAGCTTGTGACAGAAGCGCTTCATGCCGAAAGCGATAAGGACTGGCGCGCGTTCGTGAAGAAGTTCAAGGCGGAGATGGCCGAGTCGGATGCGAGCAAGACGCTGGATCTGCTGGCGGCGTTGTCGCATCGGACCAATATGTCGGTCGGCTGCTATTGCGAGGACGAAGCGCGGTGCCATCGATCGGTGTTGCGCGAGTTGCTGACGGCGCGCGGGGCGGAGGTGGTGTAGGGAGTGTCTGTCGACAGACATCCCAAGGTCGAACCGGTGTTCGCCCTTGGGTAGCGGTCTGGATGCGGCGGCGGTGCGAGCGTTATGTTTCCGACTCGAACTGATGTTGCTTGAACTTCAGTGTCTTGCAGTTTTCGAGCTATTTCGGTGGAGGGAGAGCAGATTACCCGTTAGGACGTCGGCTGCTGGCGTTGACCGATTTTGCCTACGCAGTGCCTACACGGAACGCAGAAAGCAAAAAGCCCGGTCGCGATGACCGGGCTTTTTGCTTGAATTTATTGGTGGGGCGTGAGTGACTCGAACACTCGACCTACGGATTAAGAGTCCGCTGCTCTACCAACTGAGCTAACGCCCCAACAGAAGCGAAATTATAGCGGGGTTATTTGCAGGAGCGCAAGCCCCTCCGCAGAAAATTCTTAAACTTTTGACGAATCCCTGCCCTAGGCGCGCCGACGAGCCCACGACGGCCCGGTATCATGGTGCATCCTCATCGACCGCAACTCGAACAAAGACCATGGACGAAGCCGCCATCCGCGCCCTGCTCGACAGCATCCTCGCCCCGTGGGTCAAGGAATTGCGCCTCTCGCCCGAATCCATCGCCGGGAATGCAGTCACGCTGCGCCTGCCGTACTCGGATCATCTGCGTCACGCAGGCGGCGTGATCTGCGGCCAGGTCTTCATGGCAGCCGCCGACACCGCGATGGTCGTCGCCGTTTCACACGTCCTCGGCGGCTTCCAGCCGATGACCACCGTCTCCCTCAACACGACCTTCATGCGTCCGGTCAAGACGGGCGACGTGCTGATCACCGCTCACATCCAGCGCCGCGGCCGCAATCTCGTCTTCGGCGAAATCAGCATGCACGACGATCAAGGCGAACTCGCGGCCCACGCGACCACCACTTACGCGCTCATCAACAAATAAATGTTCGACCAGGTCGTATTCGCCGGCGGCGGAAATCGCTGCTGGTGGCAAGCAGGGTTCTGGGACGTCATCCAGCCGGAATTGAATCTCAAGCCGCGCGTCATCGCGGGCATCTCGGCGGGCGCGGCCACGGCGTGCATGCTCTACACGAACGAATCGCGCTGGGTGATGGACTACTACGCCCACGCCCTGCGCGACAACACCCGAAACGCCTATTGGGGCAATCTGCTGCGCGGACGATCGGTGTTCCCGCACTACCGCATCTATCGCCAGGCGCTGCTGGACATTTTCGCGGACCGCTTCCGTGAACTCGCCGCGGCGCCGGAAATCCGCATCGGCGTGTCGCATCTGCCGCGCTGGCTCGGCGCGCGCAGCGCGGTCGCGGCGGGTCTCATCGCGTACAACATCGAAAAGTACGTGCGCAAGACGCTGCATCCGACGCTCGGCCAGGCGCTCGGCTTCCATCCGGAATTCGTGACAGCCCAGGAATGCGCGACGATCGAAGATCTCGCCGATCTCATCCTGCAATCGTCGAGCACGCCGCCGTTCACGCCGATTCTCCGGCGCAACGGCCGTCCGGTGCTCGACGGCGGCATGGTCGACAACGTGCCTGTCTCGGCGCTCGATCCGTCGCCGGGACACGTCCTCGTGATGGTCACGCGTCTCTATCCGCGCGAACGCATGTTCGTCGTGCCGCACGGCGAGCAGAAGCGCCTCTATGTTCAGCCGTCGCGCAAGGTGCCGATTTCGAGCTGGGACTATACGAGCCCGTCGCAAATGCAACATGCTTATGGTCTGGGCCGCGCGGACGGCGAGGACTTTCTCGAACACCTTCCGCGTCTGATCGAAACCGCTTCGCATCTCGCTTGAGGAGCAGACCGTGGCGAAGAAGCATACGTACGAACTGACCGTTGACTGGACGGGCAATCTCGGCTCCGGCACATCGGCTTATGACGCGTACTCGCGCGATCATCTCGTGCGTGTCGGCACGAAGACGGCGATCGAGGCGTCGAGCGACCCGGCGTTTCGCGGCGACCCCGCGCGTCACAACCCGGAAGAGTTGTTCGTGGCGTCGTTGTCGTCGTGTCACATGCTCTGGTATCTGCACTTGTGCGCGACCAGCAAGATCGTCGTGACAAGTTATGTCGATGAAGCCATCGGCACGATGCAGGAGGAATCGAAGGGAGACGGACGCTTTGTCGATGTATTGCTGCGCCCTCGCGTGACGATAGGCGCCGGCAGCGACGCCGATCTCGCGGCGCGCCTGCATGAAGAGGCGCACCGCTTTTGCTTCATTGCGAACTCGGTGAATTTTCCGGTGCGCTGCGAGCCATCGATCGACGTATCGACGCTGTGACGCGATAAAACTCAGCGGCGGCGCACGTGCTGGAGCGCTTCCTTGTTGGAGACGCTCGACGTGTCGCCGGCATCGAACGCGAGAATGTTCCGGAACGCCGCACCGAAGTACAACTCGTAACTCTCTCGCTCCACATAGCCGATGTGCGGCGTGCAGATCACGTTCTCCAGACGCAGCAGGCCATAGCCCTGCAGAATCGGCTCGCTTTCGAACACATCGACCGCGACCATGCCCGGCCGGTTGTGATGCAGCGAATTGAGCAGCGCGTTCTCTTCGAGCAACTCGGCGCGGCTGGTATTGACGAAGAGCGCAGTCGGCTTCATGCGCATCAGATCGTCTTGCTTGACGATCCCGACTGTGTCATCGGCGAGACGCAGATGCAGCGTGAGTACGTCGCTCTGCTCGAACAGCGCCTCGCGGGTTGCGGCAACCTCGAAGCCGTCTTCGCGCGCGGCGCTTTGCGAATGCTCGCGCCCGTAGACGAGCACGTTCATGCCGAACGCCTTGCCGTAGCCGGCCACCAGCTTGCCGATCTTGCCGTAGCCCCAGATGCCGAGCGTCTGGCCACGAAGCACCTGACCCAGCCCGAAGTTCGGCGGCAGCGCCGACGTCTTCAGTCCCGATTGCTGCCACGCACCTTGCTTCAGGTTCGCGACGTACTGCGGAATCCGGCGTTGCGCCGCCATGATGAGCGCCCACGTCAGTTCGGCGGGTGCGACCGGCGAGCCCGTGCCCTCGAGCACCGCGATGCCGCGTTCCGTGCACGCGTCGATATCGATATGCCCGCCACCCGCGCGCCCCGTCTGGCTGATCATGCGAAGTTTGGGGCATTTATCGAGCAATTGAGAGCTGATGCGCGTACGTTCGCGAATCAGCACGAGCGCATCGACCTCCGAAAGTCTGCTGGCCAACTGTCCGAGACCACGCACCGTGTTATTGAAGACCTTCACCTCATGGTCATCGAGCAAATGGAAGCAATCGAGCTTCCGGACGGCGTCCTGGTAGTCGTCGAGAATGGCGATTTTCATGGGCATTGATTGGCTTTTGTTAGGCATCAAACGTGCTGCTTTTTTATTGAGGACGAGAATAGGGCACTTAAATTCGGGTAATTACGGATAAATCGCGCTCTATTCATCGTTTTTGCGCTGCATCACAAGGTGGAAGCGCTGCGGTGTTATGCTTGACTCCCATTTTTCAGGAGCGTCGAGCGTCCGCGTCAGAATAAAGAAATTCAGCGCAACTAGCGGAAAACACGATGATCCGCAGGAGACCGGCCACTTAGTATCTCTTTTTAACAGTTTGTTCCTTTCCGATGCAAGCCGCGAACAGGTACGGTTTGAGGGAAAGGAATTGATGCCCGTGACGCCGCATTGGCTCACGAACCGCATTTCGTGCGATGAAATAGCGTAACAGCAGAGCACGAAAGCGCCCGGCGGTTCGAGTCGCAAACGCCTCTCGCATGCAGCGTCAGATGGGCGATTGGTTTTCATTGCAGAAGAACGGAGACAACTCGATGAACCAGCCCGCAGTAGTCGAAGACAACAATAAAAATGCCGTCGAAATCGAAGCGCCGGCCTATGTCCGGCACCGAAGACTCATCGAATGGGTTCAGCAAGTCGCGGCCCTGACCAAACCGGATCGCATCGAATGGTGCGACGGATCGCAAGAAGAATACGATCGGCTCTGCCGGCAGATGGTCGAAGCCGGCACGATGAAGAAGCTCAATCCCGAAAAGCGCCCGAATTCCTTCCTCGCGTGCTCGGATCCCTCGGATGTGGCGCGCGTCGAGGATCGCACGTTCATCTGCTCCGAGCGCCGCGAAGACGCCGGCCCCACGAACAACTGGATCGATCCGCAGGAAATGCGCGTGACCCTCGACGGTCTGTTCGACGGTTCCATGCGCGGCCGCACGATGTACGTCGTGCCGTTCTCGATGGGGCCGCTCGGCTCGCCGATCGCGCATATCGGCGTGGAATTGTCGGACAGTCCGTATGTCGTGACGAACATGCGCATCATGACGCGCATGGGTCGCGCGGTGTACGACGTGCTGGGCGAGAACGGCGAGTTCGTGCCGTGCGTTCATTCGGTCGGCGCGCCGCTCGTCGATGGCCGCAAGGACGTGCCGTGGCCGTGCAACGACACGAAGTACATCGTTCACTTTCCGGAAAAGCGCGAAATCTGGAGTTTCGGCTCGGGTTATGGCGGCAACGCGCTGCTCGGCAAGAAGTGCTTCGCGCTGCGCATCGCCTCGACGATGGGCCGCGACGAAGGCTGGCTCGCCGAGCACATGTTGATTCTCGGCGTGACGTCACCGCAAGGACGGAAGTATCACGTGGCGGCAGCGTTCCCGTCGGCGTGCGGCAAGACCAATTTCGCGATGTTGATTCCGCCGAGCGATCTCAACGGCTGGAAGGTGACGACCATCGGCGATGACATCGCGTGGATCAAGCCGGGCCGCGACGGTCGTCTCTACGCGATCAACCCGGAAGCGGGCTATTTCGGCGTCGCGCCCGGAACGAGCGAAAAGACCAACTTCAACGCGATGGCCACGCTGAAGGAGAACGTGATTTTCACCAACGTCGCGCTGACCGACGACGGCGATGTCTGGTGGGAAGGCATGACCGACACGCCGCCCGCGCATCTGATCGACTGGCAGGGCCGCGACTGGACGCCGGCGATCGCAAAGGAAACGGGCGCGAAGGCTGCGCATCCGAACGCGCGCTTCACGGCGCCGGCGTCGCAATGTCCTTCGATCGATGCCGACTGGGAGAATCCGGCCGGCGTGCCGATCGACGCATTCATCTTCGGCGGACGCCGCTCCAACACGGTGCCGCTCGTGACCGAAGCGCGCGACTGGACCGAAGGCGTCTACATGGCCGCGACGATGGGCTCCGAAACCACCGCTGCCGCCGCGGGCCAGCAGGGCGTCGTGCGCCGCGATCCGTTCGCGATGCTGCCGTTCTGCGGCTATAACATGGCCGATTATTTCGGCCACTGGCTGAAGATGGGCGAACGCCTCGAAGCGACGAACGCGAAGGCGCCGAAGTTTTTCTGCGTCAACTGGTTCCGCAAGGGCGACGACGGCAAGTTCGTGTGGCCGGGCTTCGGCGAGAACATGCGTGTGCTGAACTGGATGATCGGCCGTATCGAGGGCACAGCGAAAGGCGAGGAACACGCATTCGGCATTTCGCCGCGTTACGAGGACATCGACTGGGGCGCGCTCGGCTTCTCGCGCGAGCAGTTCGAGCAGGTCATCTCGGTCAACGATGCCGCCTGGCGCGACGAACTGGCGCTCCACGACGAGCTATTCACGAAGCTGAAACCCGGTTTGCCGCAAGCGCTGCCGGAAGCGAAAGCTGACATGGAGAAGCGTCTGGCTGCCTGAGTGAACACCACTGGCGTGATGCTGCGCCTGATTTGTCACATGAAGTGAATCAATCCCCATATATCAGACCCGCTTCGGCGGGTCTTTTTTCGCCCGTCTACACCGCCTAAATTGACGCGGCAAGTATTTCCAAAATTTCGTCGATCAGAATCTGCTCAATCGAGTGTTGTGCGAATCGCAACAATCGGTGATCTTTCATCCGCACAACATACCTAACTACCAGATTTTTTTCGACTTTTTCGTGTTTCCCGGCAACTTCTGCACAAAAGCGTCTGTCCTAGGATAATCCTGAATTGCTTTGCAGCAGAATTCGAGCCGTCTAGCGGCAGGAGTTGTCTTATGGATCATTTGCAGTCGATGAGAGTATTCGTCCGCGTCGCGGATCTCGGAAGTTTCGCCCGGGCCGCGAGCGCGATGGACATCTCCAATGCGGTGGCTACGCGCCACGTAGCGGACCTCGAAGGCCGCCTCGGCACGCGCTTGCTCAATCGCACGACGCGCAGCCTTTCGCTCACCGAGTCCGGCCAGGTCTATCTGGAGCGGGCGCGGCAAATCCTCGACGAACTGGAAGACGTCGAACAAATGGTGGTGGCGCGCAATCACGAACCGCTCGGTTCGCTCAGGATCGTCGCGCCGGTGGTGTTCGGTCTGCACAATCTTGCACCGGTGTTGCAGACGTACGCGCAGCGCTATCCGAAAGTCGTGCCCGATGTGACCCTGGTGGATCGTCAGGTCGATCTGGTCGAGGAAGGTTTCGACGTCGGCATCGTCATCGCGCGGCAGGTGAAGAGTGCAAGCGTCGTCACGCGACGCCTGACGACGGGTTGCATGACCGTCTGCGCGACGCCCGCGTATCTCGAAAAGCATGGCACGCCGACGCGCCCCGAGCATTTGCTCGAGCATCCGTGCCTGAGCCTGCCGTCCGAATACTGGGGCGACGAACGTGTGTTCACCGGTCCGGAAGGCGAAGTGCGCGTGCGGCCGCAGAACGTGATCATCGCGAACAACACCGAGATGCTGCGGCAGTTCGCGCTGCTCGGCATGGGCATCGCGATCCTGCCGAGCTATCTGATCGGCAACGACACGACGCGCGGCCAGCTCGTGCGCCTGCTCGGCGATTATCAGTTGCCGCAGGTCGAGATCAACGTCGCGTATCCGAGCCGCCGTCATTTGCCGGCGAAGGTGCGTACGTTCATCGATCACCTCGTCGAGCATTTCAGCCAGACGCCGAATCATCAGCTCGGCGAGCAATGGATTCGCGACGGCCGAGGCAGGCCGGGCGCGCATCCGCACTACGAGCACGCCGATGAAGCGGCCACGCCCGCGCCGCGCTCGCGCCCGATCGATGGCGAACTGGCGCCGAAGCTGTCGAAACCTTCGCGAACGCGAGTTCGCCAGCCGGCGGCATCGCCGTTTTGAAGGGCTCGCGCAAAGCGCAAATGAAAAACCCCCGAGAAGCGATTCGCGGGGGTTTTTTCTTCGACGGTAACAAGCGCGGTTAGCCTGCCTTCTTCGCCGCCGTTTTCTTTGCGGCCGCCTTTTTCGCGGGCGCTTTCTTCGCGGCGGTTTTCGCGGACGCGGTCTTGGCGGCCACGGCGATATCGCTGTCGCCGTTGTCGTCTCCGCTGTCGGCCTGCGCTTCCGCAGTCGCGCCGCGTTTCGCCGCTGTCTTCGCCGCCGGCTTGCCTTCCTTCTTCTCGAACTCGAAGCCGATCTTGCCGTCCGGCTGCCTCACGAGGAATGCCTTGAAGTTGCGCCCGGTACGCGACGACTTGAAGTTCGTCAGCAGATCGGTGCGGCCTTCGCCCAGCAGTTTCTCCATTTGTTCGCGCGCGATTTCCTGCTGGAGAATCACCTTGCCCGAACGGAAGTCGCACGTCTTCGGATTCGATACCGAGTTCTCGCACACATAGCTCATGCCGTGCTCGAACACGCGCGACTGACACTTCGGACATGCGCCAACCGGTTTCTGCTCGGAGAAGTCGGGTGGTTCGCCGTCTTCGCCGCCGGCGTCCTGGCCGAAGTCGAACTCAAGCTTGTAGTTCTTGATCTCGTCGTCGAGCGCGAGCTTGAGAATCGCGGAGAACGGACGGCCCATCTTGCTGCGGAAGCCCGACAGCGGCCCGATGGTTTTCTCGCGCAGCAATTCCTCGACTTCGGGAATCTCGAACTGACGCCCGCCCGGAATCTTCGAGATCGAAAACTCGCACTTCGTGCACGCGAACCGGCGGTAGTTTTCCTTCACCTGCGCGCCGCAGTTCGGACACGGCGTTTCGAGCGTCGCGTAATCGCCGGGGATCGTGTCGGAGTCGTATTCCTTCGCGCGTTTGACGATGGTCTGCGTCATGCGGGCGATTTCCTGCATGAAGGCATCGCGATGCAGGTTGCCGCGCTCCATTTGCGAGAGCTTGTGCTCCCACTGCCCCGTCAGTTCAGGCGCGGTCAGTTCCTCGACGCCCAGGCCGCGCAGCAAGGTCATCAACTGGAACGCCTTGGCCGTCGGAATCAGCTCGCGGCCTTCGCGCACCATGTACTTCTCGCCGAGCAGGCCTTCGATGATCGCCGCGCGCGTTGCCGGCGTGCCGAGGCCCTTCGCGGCCATCGCGTCGCGCAACTCTTCGTCTTCGACCAGCTTGCCTGCGCCTTCCATCGCCGAGAGCAGCGACGCTTCGTTGTAGCGCGCCGGCGGCTTGGTCACGAGGCCGTGCGCCTCGACCTTCTCGACATCGACCTTTTCGTTCTTCTGCACGGGCACGAGATTGCCCTCTTCGCCCGCGGCTTCACGGCCGTAGACCTGCAGCCAGCCCGGCTCGACGAGCACCTTGCCTTCCGTCTTGAAGTGATGCCCGGAGACCTCGGTGATGCGCGTCGTCACGAGATATTCGGCCGCCGGGAAGAACACAGACAGGAAGCGCTTCACGACGAGGTCGTAGAGCTTCTGCTCGGGCTCGGACAGCGACTTCGGCGCCTGCAGCGTCGGGATGATGGCGAAGTGATCGCTGATCTTCGAATTGTCGAAGATGCGCTTGTTCGGCTTCACCCAGCCCTTGTCGAGCACCTGCTTCGCGAACGGCAGATAGTTGTTGCTTTCCTTGAGCATGGTCATCGTTTCCTTGACCGTGCTCATGTAGTCCTCGGGCAGCGCGCGCGAATCGGTACGCGGATAGGTCAGGACCTTGTGCTTTTCGTACAGCGCCTGGGCCAGGCCGAGCGTGTTCTTCGCCGAAAAGCCGAAGCGGCCGTTGGCTTCGCGCTGCAGGCTGGTCAGGTCGAACAGCAGCGGCGACATTTGTGTCGACGGCTTCGATTCTTCCGTCACGGTGCCGGTCTTGCCGCGGCACGCCGCGACGACCGTTTCCGCCGCCGCTAGACTCCACAGGCGGGAATCGCGCTGCTCGGGATCGTTTTCGACGCGCTTGAACTTCGGGTCGAACCAGCGGCCTTCGTACAGGCCCTTCGCGGCGATGAACTCGGCGCGCACTTCCCAATAGTCGCGCGGCACGAACCGGCGGATTTTCTCTTCACGTTCGACGACGATCGACAACGTTGGCGTCTGAACGCGGCCGACGGTGGTAAGGAAAAAGCCACCGCCCTTGCTGTTGAACGCGGTCATCGCGCGCGTGCCGTTGATGCCGACGAGCCAGTCCGCTTCCGAGCGGCAGCGCGCGGCGTCGGCGAGCGGCTGCATGTCGGCGTCGCTGCGCAGGTTCGCGAAGCCTTCGCGAATGGCGGCGGGCGTCATCGATTGCAGCCAGAGGCGCTGGACCGGCTGCTTCGCCTTCGCGTGCTGTGCGATCAGGCGGAAGATCAGCTCGCCCTCGCGCCCCGCGTCGCATGCGTTGATGAGGCGGTCGATATCCTTGCGCTTCATCAGCTTCGTCAGCACCTTGAGGCGCGACTCGCTCTTCGCGATCGGATTCAAGTCGAAATGCGGCGGAATCACCGGCAGATTGGCGAAACTCCATTTGCCGCGCTTGACGTCGTACTCCTCGGGCGCCGCGATCTCGAGCAGGTGGCCGACCGCGGACGAGAGCACGTAGTCGTCGCTCTCGTAGTACTCGTCATGCTTGGTGAAGCCGCCGAGCGCACGAGCGATGTCGTTCGCGACGGAAGGCTTCTCAGCGATGATCAGGGCTTTGGACATGACTCAAAAGGGTTGGTAACTGGCAGCGGCCCGGTTTGGACCGCTTTAACGTCCGCTTTATAGCACACGCTTTGCGCGGCGGGCGTCGAAGCGCGAATCCAGGCAGTTCGATACCCGGCGCGCGAAGCGTGTTGCGAGGGGCGCGAAACGTGCGTTTCGCGTGCGTCGCAATCAGGCCGTGGCAAGCGCCGGGCGCAATTTCGGCGCACCGACCATGCCCGGCAGCGCGGTCAGATCGGTGAGCATCCGGTCGACGATTGACGCTTGCGGCAGCACCGTGCCGAAGAATCGCGTCGTGACCGAGTCCTCGATCAGGATGGTAGGAAAGTTTTCCACGTCGAGATCGTCGAAACGGTCGGCGTGATTCTCGATATCGATCCACGCGAAGCAGACGTCCGGATGGGCATCCGCGAGCTTGTCGAACCCTTCGCGATATTCGCGACAGGTCCCGCACCATTCCGCGCACAGGCAGGCGACGAACAGCGTGCCGGGCACGGCGATGCGCTCCGCGATGCGATCGGCATCGGTATCGAGATTCAGCGCGGACATGGCGGGTGCGAAATCCTTTATTGGTATCGACTGCGGGGACGGCTCATTTTTCCGCGAATGTAGCACGACGCGCGCTCAGCAGCGCTCCACCACCGTGAAGCGTCCGCCAGCAAGCGCGGCCACCCGGCCCGACAGTTCGAGTTGCAGGAGCGCACTCTGGAGCGCCGCGCCGTCCAGATCGGTGCGCGTGGCGAGGATTTCAAGCGTCGCGGGTGCGTGGCCGAGCGCGCCGAGCACGCGGCTGGCGTCTTCGCTGATCGGGATATCCTGCAATTTTGCCGATGCCCACGATGCGCTCAACGGACGCGGCTGTCCGCGTTTCGCCGCCGCCGCGCTCACGTTGGATGGCGAAAAGCCGAACTCCTCCAGCACTTCTTCCGGGGTTTCGACCAGCTTCGCGCCCTGCTTGATCAACCGGTGGCAGCCCTGCGAGAGCGGCGCATGGACCGAGCCGGGCATCGCGAAAACATCGCGCCCCATTTCGTTGGCGAGGCGCGCGGTGATGAGCGAGCCGGAGCGCATCGCGGCCTCGACGATCAGCACGCCGCCCGACAATCCCGCGATCAGCCGGTTCCGCTGCGGAAAGTTGGCGGAGCGCGCCGGCGTGCCGAGGGGCCATTCGGAGAGAATCGCGCCGTCGCGGGCGATTTCATGGGCGAGTGTGTGATGCGCGGCGGGATAGACGAGATCGGCGCCGGTGCCGATCACCGAAATCGTACCCGTGGCGCCCTCCAGCGCCCCGCGATGCGCGGATGCGTCGATGCCGAGCGCGAGCCCCGATATGACCGCGAGCCCCGCATCCGACAGCACGCGAGCGAAGCGGCGCGCATCCTCCAGGCCTTGCGGCGTGGCATGCCGGCTGCCGACGATGGCCACCGCGCGCGCCTGAAGCAGATCGAGCCGGCCTTTCGCATAGAGCAGCGGCGGCGGGTCGGGCATCGTGAGCAGTGCCTGCGGATAGGTTGCGTCCGCGAGCGTCAGCACGTGGTTGCCCGGCTCGGACGCCCACGTCAGAGCCGTTTCAATATAGTGGTCGAACGCAACGCCTTCGATTTCTTCCGGCGGCGCGAGCACGGCTTCGGCGGCGCGCGCGCCGGCCGCTTCGGCGAGCGACGCAAAGCTCTCCGAAAGCACTTCGAGCGGGCCGCCGAAAGCGCCGAGCAACGTGCGCAGCGCGAGCGGCCGCAACCCCTTCGCGTGCGCGAGGCGCAGCCAGGCGCGCAGTTCTTCGGCATCGTGTGTGGAGGCGGCTTCCTCGGTCGGCAGGTCGGCGGTCGTCATGTTAAGATTTTTGATCCGGAACAGATAAAGAAAGGTCGCTCAGGCGCGCTGCAACGCCCGATGCGACGTCCATCGGCCGCTTGCCGGCGGCGTTGAATCCCGTGGATTCACCCGCATATCTTCGGCATGCCGCCCCATTACCCGCAACCTGGCCGAATGGCCGATTTACACGCGTCCCGGCGCGCGTAGACAATCCGAATCATGGCTCTGCTCAAGATACTCAACTACCCGGACAAGCGGCTGAACAAGGTGGCCAAGCCCGTCGCCGTGGTCGACGACCGCATCCGAAAACTCGTCGCCGACATGGCCGAAACAATGTACGCCGCGCCCGGCGTCGGCCTCGCCGCGACGCAGGTGGACGTGCATGAGCGCGTGATCGTGATCGACGTCTCGGATTCGCATGACCAGTTGATGGTCTTCATCAACCCGGAACTCGTCTGGACGAGCGACCACAAGAAGGAATGGGAAGAGGGTTGCCTTTCGGTGCCTGGCATTTACGATTTCGTCGAGCGTCCCGACAAGGTGCGCGTGAAGGCGCTGAACGAGAAGGGCGAAACTTTCGAACTGGATTGCGACGGCCTGCTCGCCGTCTGCATCCAGCACGAGATGGATCATCTGGCGGGCCACGTGTTCGTCGAATATCTGTCGCAGCTCAAGCAGACGCGCATTCGCGGCAAGATGAAAAAGCTGGAAAAGGCGTTGTAACCAATGACTCAATCGCTGCGTGTCGTTTTTGCCGGTACGCCGGAATTCGCTGCCGCCGCGCTCGCGGCCATTCACGCGGCGGGATTTTCGGTGCCGCTCGTCCTGACGCAGCCCGACCGGCCTGCCGGGCGTGGCATGAAGTTGACCGCAAGTCCGGTCAAGCGCTTCGCTTTCGAGCATGGCCTGACCGTCGCGCAGCCCACGTCGCTGCGCCGCGCGGGCAAGTATCCGGAGGAAGCGGCGGCGGCGATCGACCTGCTGCGCGCGACGCCGCACGACGTGATGGTCGTTGCCGCCTACGGGCTGATCCTGCCGCAGGAAGTGCTCGATATCCCGCCGCGCGGCGCGATCAATATTCACGCATCGTTGTTGCCGCGCTGGCGTGGCGCCGCGCCGATTCATCGCGCGATCGAAGCGGGCGACGCCGAAACCGGCATCACGCTGATGCAGATGGACGCCGGTCTCGATACCGGCGCAATGATCCGCGAAGCGCGCACGCCGATTCTCGTCGACGACACGACCGCGACGCTGCACGACCGGCTCGCGCAGATGGGCGCGGAATTGATCGTCGCCGGATTGCGCGATCTCGAACGCGACGGCGCGCTGCGTTCCACGCCGCAGCCGGACGAAGGCACGACCTACGCAGAGAAGATCGCGAAGCACGAAGCCGCGCTCGACTGGCATCGTCCGGCGCAAGAGCTCGCGCGTCAGATCCGCGCGTTCGATCCGTTTCCCGGCACGTTCGGCACGCTCGACAACGCCGCGATCAAGATCTGGTCCGCGCAGCCGGTCGATGTCTCGTCGAAGGCCGAGCCAGGCGCCATCGCCGATGTGTCGCCGGACGGAATCGTGGTGATCTGCGGCAGCGGTGCGCTGAAGCTCACGCAGTTGCAAAAGCCGGGCGGCAAACGTCTGCCGGTGCGCGAATTTCTCGCGGGCGCGCCGCTCGCGAAAGGCCAGCGTTTCACGCTGCCGTAAGGGACGCCGGACCGGGCGCGGCGCTAAAATAATTCGCTGTTGGCACGCGCCTGTCTGTCTGGAGTTTCCGATGCTCGGCATTACCGGTTTCACCTTCTTTCTCATCGCCGTTTTTCTTCTCAACGTCACGCCCGGCCCCGATACGGCTTACATCGTCGGGCGCAGCGTCGCGCAAGGACGCGGCGCGGGCATCGTGTCGGCGCTCGGTATTTCCGCGGGCTGCATCATCCATACGCTCGCGTGCGCGTTCGGCCTGACGGCGATTCTCGCGGCATCGGCGACGGCGTTCACCGTCATCAAGATTGCCGGCGCGATTTATCTGATTTATCTCGGCGTGCGCCTCATTTTCGCGAAGCACGACGACGCCGCGGGCGCGCGTCAGGCGAACGCCGCCGAAAAAGCCGCGCCGAAATCGCTGGGCCAGCTTTTCGCGCAAGGCTTCGTCACCAACGTGCTGAATCCGAAGGTCGTGTTGTTCTTCGTGTCGTTCTTTCCGCAGTTCGTCGCCGTCGACAGCCAGCACAAAACGCTCGCGTTCCTCGCGCTCGGCGTCGTGTTCATCGCGATGAGCACGGTCTGGAACAGCTTTGTCGCGTGGATCGCGGGCAGCGTCACGGAGCGCTTCGCGGGCAAGTCGGGCGTGAAGAAATGGCTCGATCGCGGCGTCGGCAGTGCGTTCGTCGGACTCGGCATCAAGCTCGCGACGACGCATCGATAAATCGCGCAACCGCGGATTGAATTATTGACGGATGCCCCTATCTAACATTTTGCTTACAATCATCGTTCCGGCCATGTCGGCCGGGGCAACCGCGCGCTTCGCGCACTGCATTTGAGGAGAGGAGCTCCGGACATGTTCAACTGGGTCAAAACCGCGATGCTGATGGCTGCGATCACGGCCCTCTTTGTCGTGATCGGCGGAATGATCGGCGGATCGAAGGGCATGATGCTCGCGCTGATCGTCGCGCTCGGCATGAATTTCTTTTCGTACTGGTTTTCGGACAAGATGGTCCTGCGCATGTACAACGCGCAGGAAGTCGACGAAACGACCGCGCCGCAGTTTTATCGCATGGTGCGCGAGCTCGCCACGCGCGCTCAATTGCCGATGCCGCGCGTCTATCTGATCAACGAAGACGCGCCGAATGCGTTCGCCACGGGACGCAATCCGGAGCACGCGGCGGTCGCGGCAACCACGGGCATTCTCCGTGTGCTGTCCGAGCGCGAAATGCGCGGCGTGATGGCGCACGAACTGGCGCACGTGAAGCACCGCGACATCCTGATCTCGACGATCTCCGCGACGATGGCCGGCGCGATCTCCGCGCTCGCGAACTTCGCGATGTTCTTCGGCGGGCGCGACGACGAAGGCCGCCCGGCCAATCCGATCGCGAGCATTCTGGTGGCGATTCTCGCGCCGATCGCGGGCGCGCTGATCCAGATGGCCATTTCCCGGGCGCGCGAGTTCGAGGCCGACCGCGGCGGCGCGGAGATTTCCGGCGATCCGCAAGCGCTCGCGAGCGCGCTCGAGAAGATCCACGCGTACGCGACCGGCGTGCCGTTCCCGACGGCGGAAGCGCATCCGGCGACCGCGCAGATGATGATCATGAATCCGCTGTCCGGGGGCGGCATCGCGAATCTGTTCTCGACTCACCCGGCGACCGAGGAGCGCGTCGCGCGCTTGATGGAGATGGCGCGCACGGGCCGCTTCTGAAGCCGGCAACATCGTCACGAAGGCCGTTCCGGAAAGAACCGGAACGGCCTTTTTCTTATGCATTCGCCGCCCGTCCGGGCGCTCGATCCCCGCACGTTACAATCCCCGTTCACGCAAGCGCGCCGCTTGCCGCCCGACCGTTCCCGTTTCGCCATGACCGACAAGCCTTCCCGCCGGCCCGCCGCCGTGCATTCCCGTTTGAGCGCGCTGCACCTCGCGCCCGATTCGCTCGCCTTCGCGCTCGATTGCGCCGCGCAGGCCGTGGGCGCGGTGCGCGCGGGTTCGGCGCTGCCGGCGGCATTGCAGACGGTCATCGCGTCGGCGAAGCACGGGGCGGCGCGCGGCGCGGTGCAGGACATCGCGTATCGTGCGATGCGTCGTCTCGCGCTCGCCGATGCGCTGCTGCACAAGCTCGTGAAAAAGGCGCCGCCGCCGCACGTGGCGAACATGCTCGTCTGCGCGTTCACGCTGCTGACCGACGACGAAGCGCACGCCGCTTACGCGCCCTTCACCGTGGTCGATCAGGCCGTGAACGCGATTGCCGCGCGCCGCGAGTTCGCGTTCGCGAAGGGGCTGGTGAACGCGGTGCTGCGCAACTTCCTGCGCGAGCGCGATACGCTCATCGCGGAAGCACGTAAAGATCCCGTCGCGCGCTGGAACTATCCGCAATGGTGGATCGACGCCGTGAAACGCGGCCAGCCCGATGCATGGGAGCGCATTCTCGAAGCGGGCAATGCACAAGGCCCGCTCACGTTGCGCGTGAACGTGCGCCATGCGAGCGTCGATGAATACCTCGCGCGTCTCGAAGACGCGCATATCGAAGCCGAAGCGGCAGGCCTTCACGCGGTGCGCCTGAAAACGCCGATGCCCGTCGATCGCATTCCGGGCTTCGACGAGGGCGTCGTGTCGGTGCAGGACGCAGGCGCGCAGCTCGCCGCGCAATGGCTCGACGTGCGAGACGGCATGCGCGTGCTGGACGCCTGCGCCGCGCCGGGCGGCAAGACGGGCCATATCCTCGAACTCGCGAACGTCGATCTGATCGCGCTCGAAAGCGACGCCGAGCGGTCGGGCCGCATCGGACAGAATTTGCAGCGGCTGAAACTCGAAGCGCAAGTCAAAGTGGGCGACGCGGGCGAGCCCGGGCAATGGTTCGACGGCGCGCCGTTCGATCGCATTCTCGCGGACGTGCCGTGCTCGGCGTCGGGCATCGTGCGGCGGCATCCGGATATTCGCTGGCTGCGGCGCGCATCGGATATCGATGCGCTCGTCGCGGAGCAGCGGCGCATCGCGAGCGCGCTGTGGCCGCTCGTCGCGAAGGGCGGCGAACTGCTCTACGTGACATGTTCCATCTTTCCCGAGGAGGGCGAAGAGCAGGCCCGCTGGTTTGGAGCCGCACATGAAGATGCGGTACGATTGGACGCGCCGGGGCAATTGTTGCCGACAGCGGCGCGCGCAAGCACGGGCGCGGCGCAAGATTCACCGGACGGTACAAATCTCGCGAACCCGCATCGGGACGCGGAGACTCTCGCGGACCACGACGGATTCTTCTACGCGCGCTTTCAGAAACGGTGACGATCAAACGCTTCTTTCCGCTTCGGCTCGCGGCCGTCATCTGGACTGCGCTGACGCTCTGGCTGACGTTCGCCGCGGCCGACCCCGCGTTTGCCGAGACGATCGCCGTGCAGCGTGCGTCGCTGCAAGCGGACAACACCGGCTGGAGTCTCGACGCGCATTTCGACTTCGACCTGAACAACAGCCTCGAAGATGCCGTGAACCGCAGCGTGCCGCTCTATTTCACGATCGATTTCAATTTGTCGCGGCCGCGCTGGTATTGGTTCGATGAAGAGCCGGTCAACGTGTCACAGAGCATCCGTCTCTCCTACCAGCCGCTCACGAACGAATATCGCGTGTCGACGGGCGGCCTGCAGTTGCGCTTCGCATCGCTGAACGAAGCGCTCGCGGTCATCAAGCATGTGACTTCGTGGCATGTCATCGATCGCAACCAGGTGCACGGCGGCGAAACCTATACGGCATCGGTGCGCATGCAGCTCGATATCGCGTTGATGCCCAAGCCGTTCCAGATCGACGCGGTGAACAATCGCGACTGGAACCTTTCCTCGGACTGGAAGCGTTTTACTTTTACGGCGGCAGAACGTGCGAAATAGATTTCGACGCGGCCGCACGGACATGAAGAGTTTCGTCGTCCGCTTGCTGGTCTCCACGGTAGCCCTCACGGCGGTTCTGCTGCTCGTGATGCTCGCGCTCGCCAGCGCGAACACCGAGTATTTCGACCGCTATTACGGCTGGCTCTATGCGGCGAACGTCGCGGTGGCGATCGTTTTCATGCTGATCGTCATCAGCCTGTTCATCATCATCGTGTCGAGGGTGAGGCAAGGGCGCTTCGGCACACGCCTGCTCGCGAAGCTCGCGCTCATCTTCGCACTGGTCGGCGTGGTGCCGGGCGCGATCATCTACGTGGTGTCGTATCAGTTCGTGTCGCGCAGCATCGAGTCTTGGTTCGATGTGAACGTCGAGACCGCGCTCACCTCGGGCCTGACGCTCGGACGCGGCATGCTCCAGACTTCGCTCACGGATTTCAAGAACCGCGGCCGGCAGATGAGCGATCAGCTCGCGAGCGCCGATCCGTCGAGTCTCACGTTGTCGCTCCTGCGCCTGCGCGATCAATACGGCGTGCAGGATGCGGTCGTGTTCGAGCGGCCGCGCGATCAGTACAACCGCGAGGATCTCGCATCGGGCAACAACTCGCTGCGCGTGCCGGGACTTCGCACCGTCGCGCAGGCGTCGGGCAATTACTACGCGTTGCTGCCGGCCAACGAGCCGACCGGCGCGATGCTGAGGGAGGCGCAGGATCATCCGTACGGCGCGATCGAAGGCGAGATCGACGGCGATCCGAAATCGAACGGACCGAAGGGCGCGCTGCGATTACGCGTGCTCACCAAGATCCCCGATCCGACGACGACCACGGAATTCCAGCACGTCGACCGTTTCCTGCAGATCGAGCAGCCGGTCAGTCAGGAGCTCGCGCGCAACGCCGATGCCGTGCAGCGCGCATATCGCGAGTATCAGGAGAAGCGGCTCGGGCGCACGGGCTTGCGCAAGATGTATATCGGCACGCTCACGCTCGCGCTCTTTCTCGCGACCTTCATCGCGATGATGCTCGCGCTCGCGCTCGGCAATCAGCTCGCGCGGCCGTTGTTTCTGCTCGCGCAAGGCACGAAGGAAGTGGCCGAGGGCGACTACACGCCCAAACGCGAGATCAATTCGCGCGACGAGTTGGGCTTTCTCACGCAGTCCTTCAACGCGATGACGCGCCAGCTTTCTGAGGCGCGCGCGGCGGTCGAGAACAATCGCATCGCGCTGGAGCATTCGAAGGCGTATCTGGAGAGCATTCTCGCGAACCTGACGGCAGGCGTGTTCGTGTTCGACCGGCAGTTCCGTCTCTCCACCGCGAATCGCGGCGCCGAGCGCATCTTCCGTCAGCCGTTCGCCGCGTTGATCAATCAGCCGCTCGATCGAATCGATGTCCTCGCCGAGTTCGGCGCGATGGTGAAGAAGGCTTTCGCGGAGCGCGATGCGGCCGCGGTCGGCAGCGATCATCCGGTCGGCGATCGCGGTCACTGGCAGCAGCAGGTCGCCGTGACGGTGCCGGGCGAGAGCGAGCCGCTGACGCTGCTCGTGCGTGGCACGCAGTTGTTGAGCGTGACCGAGAGCGACGCCGAGGATGCGGAAACGACCGGCTACGTGGTCGTGTTCGACGACATCTCCGATGTGATCTCCGCGCAGCGCTCGGTTGCGTGGGGCGAAGTCGCGCGGCGTCTCGCGCACGAGATCAAGAATCCGCTCACGCCGATCCAGCTCTCCGCCGAACGCATGCAGATGAAGCTCGCCGATAAACTCGCGCCGCCGGATGCCGACGTGTTGAAGCGCGCTTCGACGACCATCGTCAATCAGGTGCAGGCGATGAAGCAGATGGTCGACGACTTCCGCGAGTACGCGCGCACGCCGCCCGCGGTGCTCGGCAATCTGCAACTGAACGATCTCGTCGCGGAAGTGCTGACGCTTTACGGCATCGAAGACGGCAAGACGCCGATCAAGGTCGACCTCGCGAAATTGCCGGTGATTCGCGGCGATGCGACGCAGATCCGTCAGGTCATCCACAACCTGCTGCAGAATGCGCAGGACGCGGTGGCCGAAGTCGCGGAGCCACGCGTGCTGCTCGAAACGAGGACAGTAGAATATGGCGAGCCCGACGCATCCGGTCATGCGCGTGTCGCGGTCCGACTGACCGTGTCGGATAACGGCTCGGGCTTTCCGGCGCGTATCCTTTCGCGTGCTTTCGAGCCTTACGTGACGACCAAGGCGAAAGGCACGGGCCTGGGACTTGCAACGGTGAAGAAGATCGTCGACGAGCACGGCGCGCGCATCGACATACGCAACCGCTCGAAGACCGCGGATGTGATCGAAGGCGCGCAGATATCGATTCTGTTTCTACAACTCGCGGACGATACCGCAGCGCCCGGCGCGACGCCGGCGGGGGCGGGTGCGTCAGCGAATCAGGGAACGACAAAAGCAACAGTGCAGACAAGGGCAGCGTAAATGGCAACCATCCTGGTGGTAGACGATGAAATGGGGATCCGGGAACTGCTCTCCGAGATCCTGAGCGACGAAGGTCATGTGGTGGATGTGGCGGAAAACGCGCAGCACGCGCGCGACTACCGTCTGCAGCAGACGCCCGATCTCGTTTTGCTCGACATCTGGATGCCCGATACCGACGGCGTGACTCTGCTCAAGGAGTGGGCCGCGCAGGGCAAGCTCACGATGCCGGTGATCATGATGTCGGGGCACGCGACCATCGACACGGCCGTCGAGGCGACGAAGATCGGCGCGCTCAACTTTCTCGAAAAGCCGATCGCGCTGCAAAAGCTGCTGAAGGCCGTCGAGCAGGGGCTTGCACACGGCACGGCGGCGGCGCCTGCCACGACGGTGGCGAAGCCGCCATCGAGCGTGAGCGCATCGGGCGTGCCTGTCGCGGCTGCGCTGCCGACGGCATCGGCGCTCAATGCATCGAGCGAAGTGGCGGCGAGCGGCGCGATGCAAAATCAGGTGGGGCAGACGGCATCCATCTCGTTCGATATCCCGTTGCGCGATGCCCGCGATGCCTTCGAGCGCGCGTACTTCGAGTATCACCTCGCGCGCGAGAACGGCAGCATGACGCGCGTCGCGGAAAAGACGGGGCTAGAGCGCACGCATCTGTATCGCAAGTTGAAGCAACTGGGTGTGGATCTCGGGAAGAACAAGAACGAGGTCTGAGCCTGCTATGAGCCTCTTCGCGAACAATTTCAGAAAAATGCGCGAAGGGGCTTGAGGGGCGCGATAGTCTCTGCTATAGTTTCACCTCTTCGTTGGCCCGGTAGCTCAGTTGGTAGAGCAGCGGATTGAAAATCCGCGTGTCGGTGGTTCGATTCCGCCCCAGGCCACCAGAATGCAAGAAGCCCGAGAGTGTTATCGCTCTCGGGCTTTTTCATTTTCCGCCTTCGAAAACGCGCAGTTCGTGCAAGCGGGCCGCGCGTTCTTCGTCAGCTATTCGATGCTCACTTCGGGTTGGACGCGACGAAGTTCTTGAACGCGGTGTAAGCAGCCTTCTGCGTCTTGCCGTCGTTCTTCAGGAGACCGTAGGCGCCTTCGCCGCCATTGGGATCGTCATAGAGTTCGTACGTCTGGATCGCCTGGATGTTGTACTTCGATGCCACCGCGACAAACTCCGACATCATCTTGTTGCCGACGAGGTAGGCTGCGATCTGCTGGTCCGTGCCCATCCACGGACGCACGCCGAATTCGTTGATCCAGATCGGCTTGCCCATTTGCTGCAAGGTCGCGAGCACGTCATGGCAACCCGTTCCGCCGCACGCGTTCGTGATGTCGCCCATGTCCGAGTACCAGTGCCACGCGGTGATGTCCCAGTTCACGACCGGATGTCCCGTCGTGCCGTCGGGTTGTGTGCCGTTCGCGAGCATCTGGTCCAGGGCGTAATGCATCCATGTTCCACCGCCCATGACGATCTTGCCGTTCGTATCGACCGACTTCACGCCGGCGATCATTCCGCGAATCACGCCGCGCGCGATCTGGAACTTGGCGTTGTCGAATTGCTGCGGATAGACGCCGTCCACGTTGTTGTAGATAGTGAGCGTGTCGAGTTCGTTCGATACTTCGTAGTACGGGTACTTGTAGGCCGTGGCCGTCCAGACGCCGAGCTGATAGCCGGCGTTATAGGCATCGGTTTCGCTGCTGAAGTCGATGCTCATCAGCATCACCGGATACACGGTGACGCCGCCTGCCGCCATCGTCTTCGCAATGCCTGCGAGCTTGTTCGCGGACCCTTGGCTGTATACCTCGTTTCGATACAGCTTCACGCCGAGATCCTGCAACTGCGAGAGTTGCAGCGCGGGACTGGAGATGTCGTAGGCGCCGCCTTCGTTGTTGTGGCCGTTCGCGCCGTAGAAAACGCTGGCGGACGTCGCGGCCGCCGCCACTGTCTTGCGGCTTGCCGCGGCTGCGGTCGACGCCGTGTCGAGGGCGTCGTTCCCGCCGCCCCCGCACGCGGCGATCAAGAGGCTGACCGCGACCGTGGCGGCGATAACGCTTGCCTTGGGCGCGGACAGGATGTCAGCAACGCGGATGGCGCGAAAGTTGGTCTGAATGTTCTTTTTCATTGTCTGTACTACTAATAGAAAGGTTGTGCGTCGGCGAGGTCGGTGTATTTTCCGGAGCGCCGCGAGCGCGGGACGGATCGGAAACGGACCAGCGGTTCCGCGTGACCCTGCGGAAGGGGAAATCGGAAATAATTTCGAACTACGAATTAATGACGATCGTACGATCCGAATCCAATAACACCCGATTAGCTTGAAAGGCAAAAATTACGCATTTCTGTAACCGAATCGGGTCGATTTGTTACATGTATATCGGCGTAGCTGCTGGCGGGTTTAGAACGATTGGCAAAAGTGCCGATTTATTTATTCTGATGATGGCAAAAATTGCCGTATGCGCGAGGCCGCCGGAGACGGACCCGGCAAGACGCCGGACGGATTGCACGTAGCTCGGCGAACAACTGTGCTACGTGCTAAAATTCGCGCCGAATTAAGGACTTGCCTCGTCCTCGGACCCGCAAGTCCTTTTCTTTTCGGCGCTCCGAATCGCTCGTGCGACGCGCCGGAACATTCACCCGGCGCTCGATCATCCGTCCCGGATTCCGCTATCGGCGGCATAAAGGACGAGCGCGTCCGGGCGAAGGCCGCCGGCCTATACTGGACTCGCGGGCGTTCCGCCCGCGCCGCTCGTCGCGAAGTCCGGTCACCCCGACTGCCTGTGCGGCGTGCGACGCCATCACATTCACGGAGTACGGAGCTTTCACGGTGACTCGGATAGACGCTAAAGACAGCGCGCTCGTGCTGTTCTCCGGCGGCCAGGACTCGGCTACTTGCCTCGCCTGGGCGCTCGAACGTTACAAGACGGTGGAGACGCTCGGTTTCGATTACGGACAACGCCATCGCGTCGAACTCGAATGCCGCGACGGGTTTCGCGCGGCGCTCGTGCGCGAGTTTCCGCAGTGGGCCGAGCGACTGGGCGAAGATCACATGATCGATTTGTCCGTTCTCGGCGCGATCAGCGATACCGCCATGACGCGCGAGATCGAGATCCAGGCGAGCGCGAGCGGGCTGCCGAACACGTTCGTGCCGGGCCGCAATCTGCTGTTCATGACGATTGCCGCAGCCGTGGCGTATCGGCGCGGATTGAAGGTGCTGGTCGGCGGCATGTGCGAGACGGATTTCTCCGGTTATCCGGATTGCCGCGACGACACGATGAAAGCGCTGCAGGTCGCGCTCAATCTCGGCATGGAAACGCGCTACGCGCTGGAAACGCCGCTGATGTGGCTCGACAAGGCCGACACATGGCGGCTCGCGGAAACGCTCGGCGGCGAATCGCTCGTCGAATTGGTCCGCATCGAGACGCACACCTGTTATGTCGGCGAGCGCGCGGAACTGCACGAATGGGGCTTCGGATGCGGTCAATGCCCGGCCTGCAAGCTGCGCAAGCGCGGCTACGAAGCGTATCGCGCGGGCGAACAGGTGACCACCGCGCCGGTTTGATTTTTACGACGCGTTTTACAAGGTAGACACAGCAGTCATGACGTATTCGGTAAAGGAAATCTTCTACACGTTGCAGGGCGAAGGCGCCAATGCCGGGCGCCCGGCCGTGTTTTGCCGTTTCGCGGGCTGCAACTTGTGGTCGGGGCGCGAGGAAGATCGCGCGGACGCCGTCTGCCAGTTTTGCGACACCGATTTCGTCGGCACCGATGGCGAGAACGGCGGCAAGTACAAGACGCCGGCGGAGCTCGTCGCGAAGATCGCATCGCTGTGGCCCGAAGGCGCGGCACACAGGTTCGTCGTGTGCACGGGGGGCGAGCCGATGCTCCAGATCGATCAGCCTTTCGTCGATGCGCTGCATGAAGCCGGCTTCGAAATGGCGATCGAGACGAACGGCTCGCTGCCGGTGCTCGAGAGCATCGACTGGATTTGCGTGAGCCCGAAAGCCGACGCGCCGCTCGTCGTCACGAAAGGCAACGAGCTGAAGGTCGTGGTGCCGCAGGACAACCAGCGTCTTGCGGAATACGAGAAGCTCGACTTCGAGTACTTCCTCGTGCAACCGATGGACGGTCCGTCGCGCGAGATCAACACCAAGCTGGCGATCGACTGGTGCAAGCGGCATCCGAAATGGCGCCTGTCGATGCAGACGCACAAATACCTGAACATCCCCTGAATAGAAACGGTCAGCCGACGTGCAGACGATTACCCGAAAACTCGAATTCGACGCGGGCCACCGCATCCCCGATCACCGCAGCCAGTGCCGTAATCTGCACGGGCATCGCTATGTGCTCGAGATCACGCTGCAAGGCGATCTCGTCGACGTGGAAGGCGCCCCCGACCGCGGCATGGTGATGGACTTCGCCGACGTGAAAGCGCTGGCGATGGAACATCTCGTCAACAAGTGGGATCACGCGTTCATCGTCTACGAGGGCGATGTCAAGGTGCGTGAATTCCTGCAAATGCTGTCGGATCACAAGACCGTCGTGCTGGACCGCATTCCGACCGTCGAGAATCTGGCGGCCGTCGCGTTCGACATTCTCGCGGACGTCTACGATGCCCATTACGGCATCAACCTCAAGCTGAAGCGCGTGCGTCTCTACGAAACGCCGAACTGCTGGGCCGACGTCGAGCGCGGCTGATTCTCCGCGTGCGAGCCGCCGGAGGCGCCTCCGGCGCGCGCGCTTTTGTCACGGTATGATCGTCCGATGAGTCGCCCACCCTCCGAGGCGACGAGACACGGAGCGCACGCATGCCGTCCCTTCTTCCGTCGTTTTCATCGCCGCGGCCGTACGCGGACTCCCTTCGATTCGCCGAAGGAGCCGCGCGATGAGCACCTTCACCAATCCCCTCAAGCAGCGCTTTTCCGAGCCAGGCACGTTATTCGGCCTGTGGCTGTCGCTAGGCAGCGCCGATGCCGCCGAAGCGCTCGCGCATGCGGGCTTCGACTGGCTGTGCATCGACATGGAGCACTCGCCGAACGATAGCGCCGATGTCGTCGCTCAGTTGCGCGCGATCGCCGCCGCCCATCTGCCGAGCGAGCCGATCGTGCGCGTGCCTGCCAACGAAGGCTGGCTCGTCAAGCGCGCGCTCGACGCGGGCGCGCGCACGCTGATGTTTCCGAACGTGCAGTCGGCGGAGGAGGCGGCGCGCATCGTGAGGCTCACGCAATATCCGACCGAAGCGGCGCTGCACGGGCTGCGCGGCGTCGCGGGCGCGGTGCGCGCGGCGGCATACGGCATGCGTCGCGACTATATGGCGAGCGCGAATGCGCAGATCGCGACGATCGTGCAGATCGAATCGGTCGCGGCTCTCGAAGCCGTCGACGAAATCGCCGCGACGCCGGGCATCGATTGCCTGTTCATCGGGCCCGCGGATCTGGCGGCGAGCCTCGGACATCTCGGCGATGGCAAGCATCCGGACGTGCAGGCGGCAATCACGAAAATCGTCGATGCAGCGAATCGCGCGGGCATCGCGAGCGGCATCTTCGCGCTCGATGCCGCGAGCGCGAAGCAATATGCGCAGGCGGGCATCAAGCTCGTCGCGATCGGCGCGGATGTGATGTGGTTGTTGAAGGCGACGCGTCAGGCGTTGCAGGAGGCGAGATCATGAAAACCGCCTTGGCGTCGGTGGTCGTCGCGGTGAGTCTTTCGATATCGATCGGCGCGGCGCACGCCGACAACGCGCCCAAGCCGACCGATATCGCGACGCAGAATGCCGTCGCCGATTACAACGCCGGGAATTTCACCGCGGCGCGATCTGAGTTTCGGCGCGCGGCGCGCAACGGCAGCCGCCTCGCCGAATTCAACTACGCGATGATGTTGCTTAACGGCGAAGGCGGCCCGGCCGACGTGGCGGAGGGCAAGAAATGGCTGCGTCGCGCCGCTGACGCCAACATGACCCACGCGCAATACGTGTACGGCAAGATGTACGACGACGGGCAGTTCGTCGAGAAAGACCCGGCGGAGGCGCATCGCTGGTTCCTGCGAGCGGCGAATCAGGGGCACGTCCAGGCCGAACTCGCGCTCGCCAATCAGTTCCTCGACGGTCGCGGGACCGCGCGCGACAACACGCAGGCGTTCACCTGGTACAAGAAAGCGGCGGAAGGCGGCGACATGACGGCGCAATACGTCGCGGGCTCGTTCTACGAGCGCGGCGGCGATGGCGTCGAGCGCAATCTGAATGTCGCGCGTGCGTATTACGCGGCGGCGGCCGCGCAGGGCGATCCGGCGGCCAAGCTCAAATATCTGCAACTGAGCACAGAACTCGAACAGCACAAGCCGCAGTGACGGCGCGCGCCGATCAAAAAAGCCGCGGACGACGCCGCGGCTCATGTTTCGAAAGAAAGCCGGCTAGCTCTGCATCAAGCGCTTTTGCCGCGCGATGCTCATGATGAGCCCGACCGCGACGCCGAGCGTCGTCAGGGCGGTTCCGCCGTAACTCATGAACGGCAGCGGCACGCCGACCACGGGCAGAATCCCGCTCACCATGCCGATATTGACGAACGCGTAGGTAAAGAACGCGAGCGTGAGCGATCCGGCCAATAATCGCCCGAAGAACGTTGCGCCGTTCGCCGCGATGAACAGTCCGCGCGCGATGAGCGCCATATAGAGGAAGAGCAGCACGAGCCCGCCCGCGAGCCCGAACTCCTCGGAGAACACGGCAAAAATGAAGTCAGTGTGTTTCTCGGGAATGAATTCGAGGTGCGCCTGCGTGCCCTTCAACCAGCCCTTGCCGAACGTGCCGCCCGAGCCGATCGCGATCACCGCCTGAATCGTGTGGAAGCCTTTGCCGAGCGGATCGGAAGTCGGATCGAGCAGCGTGCAGATGCGATGCTTCTGATAGTCGTGCATCATCGGCCAGACGACTTCGGGCTGACAGATCTTGTCCTGGAACGTCGCGATGCCCGCCACTGCAATGACCCCGGCGACGAGCACCGGCACGATCAGCTTGAAACTCAATCCGGCGAAATAGATGACGAACATGCCCGCCGCGAACACGAGCACCGCCGTGCCCAGGTCCGGCTGTTTCGCGATCAGGCCGACCGGCAGCAACAGAATGACGAAGCCGACGACGTAATCCCACCAGCGGATGTTGCTCTCGCGCTTCTGGTAGTACCACGCGAGCATCAGCGGCATCGCGATCTTCATGATTTCCGATGGCTGGATCACCACGCCGACATTGAGCCAGCGTTTCGCACCCTTGCGCGTCAGCCCGAACGCGGCGACGGCGATCAACAACGCGACGCCGACCGTATAGAGCGGTACAGCGAAGCGCATCAGCATCTGGGGCGGGATGTTGGCGAGCACCCACATCAGCCCGAACGTCAGCATGATGTTGCGCAACTGGTCTTCGACACGGCCCGGCATGTCGAGACTCGCGCTGTACAGCGTCACGATCCCGACGCCGAGCAGCAGGAACACGATCAGCGCGAGCGGCTTGTCGAAGCCCGCGAACATGCGCTTGGCGCGGTCCAGCAGCTCGCGCTTGTCGAATTGCATGTGCAGTTGCATGGCGGTTTCCTTTACTCGTCGATGCCGCCGGACGGCGCGAGAACGCGCACACCGTCGTTTTCATTGCCGCGCACCATGGTGGGCGTCGGCTCGGCCGGGCGCTTTTTCGGCGTCGGCGCGCGGCCGGGCGTGGACGCGGGCAGCGCCGCCGCCGGCGCTGCGGACGGCGCCGACGCAGCACGCGGCTTCGAGGCTTTCGCGGCGGAAGCAGGAAGCGCAGGGGCGGACGCGGCTTTCGCGACCTCGGGATTCGATGCGGCCTGAGGCGAAAACGCCGGCGACGAATTCGCAACCGACGCCGGCAACGCGACCGCGGCGGGCGGTTGCGTGCCGCCGATCATCGGCAGGCCGGCGTCGGTCGTGGCCGACGCAGCCGCCGCGACGGCGGCCGCTTCCGCGCCCGGCTTGAGACGGTCGACCAGATAGTAGTCGAGCACCTTGCGCGCGATCGGCCCGGCCGATTCCGCGCCCCAGCCGCCGTTTTCGACGATCAGCGCAAGCGCGATCTTCGGCTGCTCCGCCGGCGCGAACGCGATGAACAGCGCGTGGTCCCGCAGATGCTCGGCGAGCGCGTGGCCCTTGTAGTTCGCGCCCTGCAGCGAATAGACCTGCGCCGTGCCGGTCTTGCCCGCCGCCAGATACGGCGCGCCCGCGAACACCTTGGCCGCCGTGCCGTTGGTGACGACGCCTTCCATCGCGCGCTTGATGAAATCCACGTCCTTCTGCTGCACGGCGATCTTGTCGCTCGGATCGCGCACGACGGCGCGCGTCGCCTTCGTGATCGGATTTTCGATGTCGCGCACGAGGTGCGGCTTCATCACGACGCCGTTGTTCGCCAGCGTCGCGGTGGCGTGCGCGAGTTGCAGGATCGTGAACGAGTTGTAGCCCTGCCCGATACCGAGGCTGATCGTTTCGCCCTCGTACCAGCGCTGCTGCTCGGGTTTGCGGTACGCCTTGCGCTTCCATTCCGTCGACGGAAGAATGCCCTTCGCCTCGCCCGCGATATCGATGCCGGTAATCTGGCCGAAGCCCCACGGCTTCATGAAACCGGCCATCGCGTTGACGCCGAGATCGCGCGCGAGCATGTAGAAGTACGTGTCGTTCGACACGACGATCGCGCGGTTCATGTCCACCCAGCCCTGGCCCGAACGCACGTCGTTGCGGAACGTATGGCCGCCGAACGTGAAGTAGCCGGGATCCTGAAAGCCCCAGCCCGGCGTGCGCTTGTGCAGCGTCAGCGCGGCGAGCGCCATGAACGGCTTGTAGGTCGAACCCGGCGGATACGTGCCGTGCAGCGGACGGTTCAGAAGCGGGTGGTCCGGCGAATTGTTGAGCGCGTCCCAGGTCTGCTGATCGATGCCGTCGACGAACGAGTTCGGATCGAAACTCGGCGCCGACACGAACGCGAGCACGTCGCCGGTGGACGGCTCGATCGCGACGAGCGCGCCGCGCTTGCCCGCGAACGCCTGCTCCGCGACCTGCTGCAAGCCGATATCCAGCGACAACTGCAGATTGTTGCCCGGCGTTGCCTGCGTGCGCGACATCGTGCGCACCGGCCGGCCGCCCGCGGTCACTTCCACTTCCTCGAAGCCGGTCAGGCCGTGCAGTTCGGTTTCGTAGCTCTGCTCGACGCCGATCTTGCCGACGTAATCCGTGCCCTTGTAGTTGTTCGCGTCGAGGCGCGGATCGTAGTGATCCGAGCTTTCGTCGTTGGCGTCGCTCGCGTCGTCGATGCGCTCCTGATCGCGCTGCGAAATACGTCCGATATAGCCGATCACGTGCGCGGCGGTCGTGCCGAGCGGATATTGGCGGAACAGGCGCGCACGCACTTCGACGCCGGGAAAGCGGAATCGCTGCGCGGTGAACTTCGCAACCTCTTCGTCGGTGAGGCGCGTGCGGATAGGCAGGCTTTCGAAATTCTTCGAGTCTTCGAGCAGCTTCTTGAAACGGCGGCGGTCGCGCGCGTCGATCGGAATGACTTGCGAGAGCTCGTCGATGGTTTCGTCGAGCGTGCCGTTGATCTTCGAGCGCGTGATTTCGAGCGTGTAAGCCGAGTAGTTCTTCGCCAGCACGATGCCGTTGCGGTCGGTGATGATGCCGCGATTCGGCACGATCGGCGCGACCGAAATACGGTTCTCATTCGCCTGCAACGAGTATTTGCTGAAATGCCAGACCTGCAAATAGAGAAAGCGCAGCCCGATCAGCCCGAAGCAGACGAACACGAACAGTCCCGCCGCCGCGACGCGCAGGCGGAACTTCGACAACTGTTGCTCGGTGTTCTTTATTTCGGTCATGCAGCTTTCGCGGTTTGCTCGCGATTCAAGTGTAGTTCGCGCGCGGCGGTTTATTCGGTCACCCGGCGCCGCGCGGCAAAACTCAAATAGGGCGCGTGTCGTCCGGATCGGCGGCGCGGCGTTGCGGCATCAGCAAGAGAAAGCTTGCGATCGGCCAAAGGAGCGCTTCGACGAACCCGTTGATCAGATAGCTCCAGCCGGGGAACGCGGCGCCCGTCATCAGGCGAATGATGAACGGCACGAGATGCGCGCCCACGAGGAGCGGCGCGACGACGAACATCTGCACGGGCAGCGTCATCCACAGCACGCGGCGGTGAATGGTGATCGCGCCGTACGAAAGAAGTGTGTAAGCCAGCGCGTGTTCGCCGAGCAGATTCGCGTTGTGCACGTCCATCAGGATGCCGAGCATGAACGCGATGCCCATGCCGACCTTGCGCGGCTGATGCACGTTCCAGAACAGCAGCACGAGCGCGACGAAATCCGGCACGCCGACGAGCCGCCCCCACGGCATCAGGTTCAGCAGAAACGCGGCGGCCAGACTGAACGTGATGAAGTACGGATTGACCGGCTGCAGGATGTATTGCGGACGGTTCATCGCGCGGCTCCCGAAGATGCAGGCTTCGGCGCGTGAGCCTTCTTCGATGGCTTCGCCGCCGCACCCGAGGCCGCCTTGGGCGGCGCAGCTTTCGCGGGCGGTGCCTCGGCGGGCTGGGCCGGCGCGGCGCCGGGCGTCGGCGCGGACGCGCCCGCGGCCTCCGATGCGCCGCTCGCGCCCGCTGCGACCGCCGCCTTCGGCGCGGCCTTCTTCTTGCCCTTGTTTTCCTTCGCTTCCTTCGCCGCCGCGGCCGCTTCGACTTCGATCGGATTCGGCGGCTGGTTCAGGTTGTAGTGCAGCACGAGCAACTGACGCGCACCGCGCACCGCCGCGATCGGCACACAGACGACGCGCGCGAAAGCCGTGTCCGCCTGCTTGTCGACGCGCAGCACCTTCGCGACCGGCAGTCCCGGCGGATAGATGCCGTCGAGGCCGCTCGTCACGAGCTCGTCGCCGGCTTGCACGTCGGCGCTGATCGGCACGAAGCGAAGGTCGAGCGTGTCGCCTTTCGGCGTGCCGTAAATCACGCTGCGCAAACCGGTGCGCGAGATCTGGACGGGCACGGCCTGGTCCTTGTCGGTGAGCAGCGTGACTTCGGATTGCAACGGAAACACGCGCGTCACCTGACCGATCACACCGTCTTCGGTGACGACCGGCGCGCCATCCTGGATATTCTGCTGCGAACCCTTGCCGATCACGACTTTCTGCGTGAACGGATCGCGCGTGTCGTACTGGATTTCGGCTGGCGTTTCTTCGGTCGTCGCGCGCGATTGCAGATTGAGCAGCGCGCGCAAATGCGCATTCTCGATGGCGAGTTGCGCCGCATCGCCGGCCTTCACGGAAAGCTCGAGGTTCTTGTCGGCGAGCTTCTTGTTTTCGCTGCGTAGCGTCGCGCTCGTCACGGCGAGATCCGCCGCGCCCATGAAGATGTCGCGCGGCACCAGCGCGGCGCGCTGCAACGGATAAAGCCCCGCGCCGAGCATCCCGCGAACGATTTCCAGCGTGCTGAAACGAGCATCCGAGACGAGCAGCGCGATGGCGAGCACCACGAAGAAAATCAGGCGCGCGAGCGCGGAAGGGCCTTGCTTGAAAAGGGGCGGCGGACTGTATTCCATGGTCGGCGCCGAGGGCGTGAACGGATGGATCGATGCTGCAGGTTATTTCGCCGATGGCGAAACCTGCCCTACGCTGTTCCGACAACGGCCCGGACAGATGCCGGGCCGTGCGCGCGTCGCGTTACGCGGGTGCTTGTAGCTGTCGCGTGGAAGACTATTCCGCTCAGGAAGGAGAGCGAATGCCTTCGCCAGGGAGATCACTCGTACGAGAAGATGCTGCCGAGCTTGTCCATGCGCTCGAGCGCCATGCCCGAACCACGCACCACGCAGGTCAGCGGATCTTCCGCGACGAGCACCGGCAGGCCGGTTTCTTCCGCGAGCAGGCGATCGAGGTCGCGCAGGAGCGCGCCGCCGCCCGTCAGCATCATGCCGCGCTCGGCGATGTCCGCGCCGAGTTCCGGCGGCGTTTGTTCCAACGCGATCTTCACCGACGACACGATCTGGTTCAGCGGGTCAGTCAGCGCTTCGAGAATTTCATTGCTCGAAATAGTGAAGCTGCGCGGAATGCCTTCGGACAGATTGCGGCCCTTGACTTCCATTTCCTTCACTTCGGAGCCGGGGAACGCCGAACCGATTTCCTTCTTGATGGCTTCGGCGGTCTGTTCGCCGATCAGCATGCCGTAGTTGCGGCGGATGTAATTGACGATGGCCTCGTCGAACTTGTCGCCGCCGACGCGCACCGAGCCTTTGTACACGATGCCGCCCAGCGAGATGACGCCGACTTCCGTCGTGCCGCCGCCGATGTCGACGACCATCGAGCCCGTTGCCTCCGAAACCGGCAGGCCCGCGCCGATTGCCGCGGCCATCGGCTCTTCGATCAGATAGACCTGCGACGCGCCCGCGCCGTGCGCTGCTTCCTTGATCGCGCGGCGCTCGACTTGCGTGGAACCGCACGGCACGCAGATGATGATGCGCGGCGACGGCGAGAACATGCGGGATTCGTGAGCGGTCTTGATGAACTGCTTGATCATCTGCTCGGTGACGGTGAAGTCGGCGATCACGCCGTCCTTCATCGGGCGGATGGCCTCGATGTTGCCCGGCACTTTACCGAGCATCTGCTTGGCTTCCTTGCCTACCGCCTGAATCGTCTTCTTGCCGTTGGGGCCGCCTTCCTGGCGAATCGAAACGACCGATGGCTCGTCGAGGACGATGCCCTTGCCGCGCATGTAGATCAGCGTGTTGGCGGTACCGAGGTCAATCGCCAGGTCGTTGGAAAAATAGCTGCGCAAAAAACCGAACATTCAAAAATCCTGTCTCGCTGGGTGGCCGTTCGTCGCGAGGAGCGCCGGGGACGGCAGCGGAAAAAATAACGGCTTGCAGGGGCGGCGAACGCTCGCCGTGAAGTGCAAAACCGGGAAGAAATCTACCGCAGAATGGAACGCAGTACGCAAACGTTTCTCGCAATTCAGTGATTCAGGGAGAAAGCCGCTGACAAGGCGTTCCTGTGGTGAGTCGAACGTGTAATGATACCTTATAATTTGTGGGTATCTATAGGAAAAGGATGGCAGTTTTTGCCATCGCCAGACCTGTTTCCGAGGGCTCCTTTCAAGATCGTAACTCGCTGTCGCGGCGAACATTTTCGAGATTGAGGCCGTCCACGCTTTCTCCGGTGATTCCATGTCTTTGACCCTGACCGACGTAAAACGCATCGCGCATCTCGCGCGGCTCGAATTGCCCGACCACGAAGCCGAGCCCACGCTCACGCGGCTCAACGATTTCTTCGGTCTCGTCGAGCAGATGCAGGCCGTCGACACGACCGGCATCGAACCGCTCGCGCACCCGATCGAGCAAATCGAGGAAGTCGCGCTGCGTCTGCGTGACGACGCTGTCTCAGAGCGCATCGAGCGCGAAGAGTTCCAGCGTTGCGCGCCTGCCGTGCAAGACGGGTTGTATCTCGTGCCGAAGGTGATCGAGTAAGCATCAAACATTCAGCGTCAGCGCGATTCAGACCGCGCTCATCAGGAAACTGCAATGCATCAAAAAAGCTTGACCGAACTGCGCGCCGCGCTCGACTCGAAGGAAGTCTCCGCGGTCGAACTGGCGCAGTCGTATCTGCAACGCATCGAGGCCGCGAAGGACCTGAATGCGTTCATCGGCGTCGACGCCGCGCTCACGCTGGAGCAGGCGAAAGCCGCCGACGCGCTCATCGCGGAAGGCCGCGCGGGCGCGCTGACCGGCCTGCCGATCGCGCACAAGGACGTGTTCGTCACGCGCGGCTGGACGTCCACCGCCGGCTCCCACATGCTCGAAAATTACGCGAGCCCGTTCGATGCGACCGTCGTCGATCGGTTGAAGCACGCCGGCATGGTCACGCTCGGCAAGACCAACATGGACGAGTTCGCGATGGGCTCGTCCAACGAGAATTCGTACTTCGGCGCGGTGAAAAATCCGTGGGATCCGAAGGCCGTGCCGGGCGGCTCGTCGGGCGGATCGGCCGCTGCCGTAGCCGCGCGTCTCGCGCCCGCCGCGACCGGCACCGACACCGGCGGCTCGATCCGCCAGCCCGCGTCGTTCACCGGCATCACCGGGATCAAGCCGACGTACGGCCGCGTATCGCGCTACGGCATGATCGCGTTCGCGTCGTCGCTGGATCAGGGCGGACCGATGGCGCAAACCGCCCACGACTGCGCGCTGCTGCTGAACGCGATGGGCGGCTTCGACGAGCGCGATTCCACGAGTCTGCAACGCGAGAACGAAGACTACACACGCTATCTCGGCAAGACCTGGAACGGCGGCGACGCCGCGAAGCCGCTCGCGGGTCTGCGCATCGGCATGCCGAAGGAGTATTTCGGCGCGGGCCTGGCCGACGACGTGCGCGCCTCCATCGACGCCGCGCTGAAGCAATACGAAGCGCTCGGCGCTACGCTCGTCGAGGTTTCGCTGCCGCAGACCGAGCTGTCGATTCCCGTGTACTACATCATCGCGCCGGCGGAGGCATCGTCGAACCTGTCGCGCTTCGACGGCGTGCGCTACGGCCATCGCGCGGCGCAGTACAAAGACCTGCTCGACATGTACAAGAAGTCGCGCGCGGAAGGCTTCGGGCCGGAAGTGAAGCGCCGGATTCTGGTCGGCACGTATGTCCTGTCGCACGGCTACTACGACGCGTATTACCTGCAGGCGCAGAAGATTCGGCGCATCATAGCGCGCGACTTCCAGGAAGCGTTCAAGCAGTGCGACGTCATCATGGGACCGGTCGCGCCGTCGGTTGCGTGGAATCTCGGTGAGAAGGCCGACGATCCCGTGCAGATGTATCTCGCCGATATCTACACGCTGTCCGTGAGCCTCGCGGGCCTGCCCGGCATGAGCGTGCCGTGCGGTTTCGGCGCGGGTGCGAACGCGAATCGCCCGGTCGGTCTCCAGATCATCGGCAACTATTTCAACGAAGCCCGGATGCTCCAGGTCGCCGACGCGTTCCAGCGCGCGACCGGCTGGCACCGCAAGGCACCATCGGCATCGGGAGTGTGAACATGCAGTGGGAAGTCGTCATCGGACTGGAAACGCACGCGCAGCTTTCCACCGTCTCCAAGATTTTCTCGGGTGCGCCCACGCAGTTCGGCGCGAGCCCGAACTCGCAGGCGAGTCCCGTCGATCTCGCGCTGCCCGGCGTGTTGCCCGTGATGAACCGCGGCGCCGTCGAGCGCGCGATCCGCTTCGGCCTCGCGATCGGCGCGCACATCGCGCCGCGCAGCATCTTCGCGCGCAAGAACTACTTCTATCCGGATCTTCCGAAGGGCTATCAGATCAGCCAGTACGAGATTCCGGTCGTGCAGGGCGGTCAGATCACGATCCAGGTTCCGGCTAACGAAAAGGCCGGCAAGGAAGCGTACGAAAAGACCGTCAACCTCACGCGCGCGCATCTCGAAGAAGACGCGGGCAAGTCGCTGCACGAAGACTTCGCGGGCATGACGGGCATCGACCTGAACCGCGCGGGCACGCCGCTGCTCGAGATCGTCACGGAGCCGGAAATGCGCAGCGCGGCGGAAGCGGTCGCGTACGCGAAGGCGCTGCACGGGCTCGTCGTATGGCTCGGCATCTGCGACGGCAACATGCAGGAAGGCTCGTTCCGGTGCGACGCGAACGTGTCGGTGCGCCCGGTCGGCCAGAAGGAGTTCGGCACGCGCGCCGAGATCAAGAACCTGAACTCGTTCCGCTTTCTCGAAGAGGCGATTCAGTACGAAGTGCGCCGTCAGATCGAGCTGATCGAAGACGGCGGCACGGTGGTTCAGGAAACGCGTCTCTACGATCCGGACAAGCGCGAAACGCGTTCGATGCGCAGCAAGGAAGACGCGCACGATTACCGCTATTTCCCGGACCCGGATCTGATGCCGCTCGTGATCGAATCGACGTGGATCGAGCGCGTGAAAGGCGAGATGCCCGCGCTGCCTGCGGACATGCAGAAGCGTTTCGTCGAGACATACGGCCTCACGCCGTATGACGCGGGCGTGCTGACGTCATCGAAGGCGATGGCGTCGTACTTCGAAGCGCTCGTGCAGAAAGCGGGCGAAGGCCAGGCGAAGATCGCCGCGAACTGGCTGATGGGCGATGTCTCCGCGCAACTGAATCGCGAATCGCTCGATATCGGCGAATCGCCGGTGTCGGCCGCGCAGCTCGCGCTGATCATTCAACGCATCGCCGACGGCACCATCTCCAACAAGATCGCGAAGGACATCTTCCAGACGATCTGGGAAGAGAAGGCGACCGACGATGCGGCTGCGGATCGCATCATCGACGCGAAGGGCCTGAAGCAGATCTCCGACACCGGCGCGCTCGAGGCTATCATCGACGAGGTGCTCGCGGCGAACCAGAAGTCGGTCGACGAATTCCGCGCGGGCAAGGAGAAGGCGTTCAACGCGCTGATCGGTCAGGCGATGAAGGCGACCAAGGGCAAGGCGAATCCGCAACAGGTCAACGAGCTCTTGAAGAAGAAGCTATCCTGATAGCCTTCGGGGGCATTCGTCCGCCAGGGCGGAGATTGACCCCGGAGACCGCTGATAGCCTGAGTCGCGCGTGCGAGACTCGCGGGCTGCTGCCGATCCAACTTGGCAGCAGCCCGTTTTCATTGAACGACGGTAAAAGAACATGGCAAAGAAACCCGAACTCGACGATTTCCGCGTGCCCTTCTTCGACTCCGGCAAGAAGCTGAAGCCCTTCGACCTGAGCGCGATCGATCCGTCCGGGAAGCCGTTTTCCGGCGGCACGAAGGACGTCGACCGCGAGCGTCTCTCGGCGATCGGCGCGCAACTCGACGACCTTCAGGAGAAACTCCACGCCCAGCGCCGCCGGCGCGTGCTGCTGGTGCTGCAAGGCATGGACACGAGCGGCAAGGACGGCACGGTGCGCGCGGTGTTTCACGATGTCGATCCGCTCGGGCTACGCATCGTGCCGTTTCGCGCGCCCTCGGAGCGCGAGGCTGCGCACGACTTCCTGTGGCGCGTGCATGCGCAGGCGCCGATGGCCGGCGAATTCGCGATCTTCAACCGCAGCCACTACGAAGACGTGCTCGTGCCGCGGGTGCTGAAATCGATCGATGCCGACGAATGCGAGCGCCGCTATCGCCATATCCGCGAGTTCGAGTCGCTGCTTGCGGACAGCGGCACGACCATCGTCAAATGCTTCCTGCATATTTCCAAGGACGAACAGCGCGAGCGCTTGCAGGCGCGCATCGACGATCCGACGAAACACTGGAAGTTCGACGTTTCCGATCTCGAAGCGCGCAAGCAATGGGACGACTATCAGGCGGCGTACGCGGACGCGCTCGGCGCGACATCGACGGAATACGCGCCGTGGTACATCGTTCCGGGCAATTCGAAGACGCACCGGAACGTGATGATCGCCGAACTGCTGTTGCGCACGATGCAGGACATGAAGCTCGAATTTCCGCCGGCCAAGGAATCGCTCAAGGGCGTGAAGGTCGAATAACCCGAACACTCAAGAAAAAAAGGAAGCGTATGTTTCGCGTGATTACCGCCAATCTGAACGGCATTCGTTCGGCCGCCAAGAAAGGTTTCTTTGACTGGTTCGGCGAGCAGAAATCCGACGTCGTGTGCGTGCAGGAGATCAAGTGCTCGCAGGACGACCTTACGCCGGAATTCCTCGCGCCGCACGGCTTTCAAGGCTATTTCCAGCACGCGGTGAAGAAGGGCTACAGCGGCGCGGGGCTCTACACGCGCCACGAACCGGATGACGTGATCATCGGTTTCGGCTCGAAAGAGTTCGATCCGGAAGGGCGCTACGTGGAGGCGCGGTTCGGCAAGCTGTCGGTGGTGTCGGTGTATGTGCCGTCGGGTTCGAGCGGCGACGAGCGGCAGCAGGCGAAATATCGCTTCATGGACGAGTTCATGCCGCATCTCGACACGCTTTCGAAAGAGCGTGAGGTCATCCTGTGCGGCGACGTGAACATCGTGCACAAGGAAATCGACATCAAGAACTGGAAGAGCAATCAGAAGAACTCGGGTTGCCTGCCGGAAGAGCGCGCGTGGCTAACCAAGCTCTTCGACGACGTCGGTTATGTCGATGTCTTCCGTACGCTCGATCAGCGCGCGGAACAGTACACGTGGTGGAGCAATCGCGGCCAGGCGTATGCGAAGAACGTCGGGTGGCGTATCGATTATCAGATCGCGACGAAGGAAGTCGCCGCGACCGCGAAGGAGACGTCGATTTTCAGGGACATCAAGTTCAGCGATCATGCGCCGCTGACGATCGATTACGACTGGAAGATCGCGAAAGCGAAGAAGTCAGCTAGCGCCCGCTCTTCTTGAACCGTCCCATGCCGGCGTAGTTCGGCAACTGATCGATCGTCTTGCCGACCGCCTTCGCATAGAGCGGCATCATGTCCGGCATGCGCTTCAACAGATCCTGTCTGCGATCCGGGCCATACGGATGCAGCCAGATGAAGCCGTCGTCCGCGCGGCGCGTTCCCGAATCGATCTTGTTCCACAACGTGACGGCAGCGCGCGGATCGTATCCCGCGCGCGATGCAATCTCGCTGCCGATCACATCGGCCTCGGTTTCGTCGGCGGGGGAATAGCGCATCGACAGCAATTCATCGCCGATATCGGGCTGCTGCGACGCGTAATTCGAAAAGCCGAAGAGCTGCGGCATGCCGTTCGAGGAAAGCTGAGCCGCCTGTTGCCGCCCGAGCCGCTCGCGCGCATGCTCGCGCAACGCGTGCGCGATCTCGTGGCCGAGCATCATGCCGATCTCGTTGTCGTTCAGACGCAGCTTGTCGACAAGCCCGCTATACACGACGATCTTCCCGCCCGGCAGGCACACCATGCGCTCGTCCGGCGACTTGATGACATTGATCTCCCACTTCCAGCTTTTCGCGCGATCGTTCCACTTGAGCGCGAACGGAATCTCGTGATTCGCGATGTCGCGCACGCGCTTCACGAGCGGGTTGCCTTCCGGAAGCAGCGTCTTGTTGCGCTCGGCATCGTGGATGACCTGCGCGTATTCATCGGCGGACTGCGCTTCGAGCGTCGCGGGCGGGATCAGGTTGCGAAACAGCGCCGTATTGCCGAAGCGGATCTGGTTGTTCGGTGCGGAGTACGGCGGCGGCGTCTTCTGTTCGTCCTGAGCATGCGCGGACAAAGGCGCGAGCGACGCCCATGCCAATGCGCAAACCAAGGCGCGAAGCTTGAAAGAAACCGTCATCGTTGAGTTCTCCAGGGCGCGATCTTGGGCAACAGTAACATGCCCGGAATGGACAGCACGACGCAGATCATGAAGTACGGGAACCATCCCGTTTCATTCACGATATAGCCGCTGCCGGCCGCGGCGAAGGTTCGCGGAACGGCCGCGAGGCTCGTGAAGAGCGCGAATTGCGTCGCGGTGTAGCGCGGGTCCGTCGTGCTTGCGATATACGCGGTGAACGTCGCGAGCGTGAGGCCCGTCGCGAAGGTTTCGAAGCCGTACAGCACGCCGAGCGCCAGCGGCGACGGCCCGATTTTCGCGAGCCATGCAAACCCGAGCGTCGCGATGATTTGAAGAAAGCCGAAGATCCACAGTCCGCGCGCGATGCCGATTTTCACGAGCGCGATCCCGCCGAGCAATCCGCCCGCGATGCTCGCCCAGAACGCGACCGCCTTCGCGATCACGCCGATCTGCGCCAGCGAGAAGCCGACATCGATGAAGAACTTCGTCGCGAGCGCGGTCGCCATCGTATCGCCGAGCTTGTACAGGAAGATGAAGCCGAGCACGAGCAGCGCGGCGCGCCAGCCATCGCGCGTGACGAATTCGTGAAACGGCTCGACGATCGCCTCGCGCAGATTCTTCGGCGGCGCGCCGTGAATCGTCGGCTCCTTGACGACGAGCGTCATCACGAGGCCCGGCAGCATGAACGCGGCCGTGATCAGAAACACGGTCTTCCACGGCAGGAAAGTTGCAAGAATCAGCGACAGCGAACCCGGCACGAGTCCCGCGACCTTGTATGCATTGACGTGCACCGCGTTGCCGAGCCCTTGTTCGGTATCGGCGAGCAGTTCGCGGCGGTAGGCGTCGATGACGATATCCTGACTCGCGCTGAAGAACGCGACGAGCGCGGCGAGCGCGGCGACGGCCCACAGATTCCGCTCGGGCGAGAAAAACCCGAAGGAGCCGATCGCCACCATCACGAGCACTTGCGTAACGAACATCCAGCCGCGCCGCCTGCCCGGGCTCCAGCCCGGAAAGCGCGGAATGAAGCGGTCCATCAGCGGCGACCAGACGAATTTCCACGTGTACGGAAGTCCGATCAGCGCAAAGAGGCCGATTTCCTTCACGTTGATGTGCGCGGTCGTGAGCCACGCCTGCAACAGGCTGTAAAGCGTGAAAAGCGGCAATCCGGACGTGAAGCCGAGAAAGACGCAAATGAGGATGCGCTTGTTGAGAAACGCGCGCCATCCGGGATGTTCTTCGTGTGCGGTTAGAGCGGGCGCCTCGTGTGGCGTATCGGGCATGTCGTGTACGGGCAGTTGTCGATGCGTGAGCCCGCCGGTCGATGTTACCGGCGCTTCACGCGATAGACCGCAAGACTACCACGCCAGTTCGCGCCCCAACGGACCGATTGCCCGTCGTGCAGCACCACCCGATCCAGGATCTCGATCCCGACTTCCGGCGCGAGCGCCTCGAAGTCCTTGATCGTGAGTACACGCACGTTCGGCGTGTTGTGCCATTGATAGGGCAGCGATTTCGACACCGGCATGCGCCCCTGAATCACCGAAAGCCGATGCTGCCAGTAGCCGAAATTCGGAAACGACACGATGCACTGACGCCCGACGCGCACGGTTTCGCGCAGTATCGCGGCAGTCTGATGGATCGTCTGCAGCGTCTGCGAGAGGATCGCGAAATCGAAGCTGTCGTCTTCGAAGAGACGCAGACCGTCTTCGAGATTCTGCTGGATCACGTTGACGCCTTTTTGCGCGCACGCCAGCACGCCGGCGTCGTTGATCTCGATGCCGTAGCCCTTCACCTCGAGTTCTTCGCCCAGCAAGGAAAGCAGCGAGCCGTCGCCGCAGCCGAGGTCGAGCACGGTCGAGCGCGGTTCGACCCAGCGGGCGATGGCCCGAAAGTCCGAGCGCAGCGCGAGGGAATCGAGTGTGTGCTGGTTCATGCGGCGATCTCCGTGGCGATGCGTTCGTAGTAGGCGCGCATGAGATTGTGATAGCGCGCGTCGTCGAGCAGGAAGGCGTCGTGGCCGTGGGGCGCGTCGATCTCCGCGTAACTCACCGTGCGTTTGTTGTCGAGCAGCGCCTTCACGATTTCACGCGAGCGCGCGGGGGCGAAACGCCAGTCGGTCGCGAAGCTGGTGATGAGATATTTCGCCTGCGTATTGGCGAGCGCTTTAGTGAGATCGCCGTCGAAGGCTTTCGCGGGATCGAAATAGTCGAGCGCGCGGGTGATGAGCAGGTATGTGTTCGCGTCGAAGTATTCGGCGAACTTGTCGGCCTGATAGCGCAAGTACGATTCCACTTCGAACTCGACATCGAAGCTGAAGTTGTATGCGTCGAGCGCGCCTTCGGCCCGGCGCAGCGCGCGGCCGAATTTCACGGCCATGTCGTCGTCCGACAGATACGTGATGTGGCCGATCATGCGCGCGACGCGCAAGCCGCGGCGCGGCTTCACGCCATGAGCGTAGTAGTCGCCGCCGTGGAAATCGGGATCGGAGAGGATCGCGGAGCGCGCCGTCTCGTTGAACGCGATGTTCTGCGCGGACAGCTTCGGCGTCGACGCCACGACGATGCAATGCGCGAGCCGTTCCGGATACATCATGCTCCACGCGAGCGCCTGCATGCCGCCGAGGCTGCCGCCCATCACGGCCGCGAAGCGCTCGATGCCGAAGCGGTCCGCGAGACGCGCCTGCGCGTTCACCCAGTCTTCGACCGTGACGACGGGAAAGCTCGCGCCATACGGTTTGCCGGTCGTGCCGTCGATGCTCATCGGTCCGGTCGAACCGAAACACGAGCCGAGATTGTTCACGCCGATGACGAAGAAGCGGTTGGTGTCGAGCGGCTTGCCGGGACCGACCATGTTGTCCCACCAGCCTACGTTCTTCGGGTTATCGGCATGAATGCCCGCGACGTGATGCGATGCGTTCAACGCATGACACACGAGCACGGCATTCGAGCGCGCGGCGTTGAGTTCGCCGTAGGTTTCGACGACGAGTTCATAGTCGCCGAGCGACGAGCCGTTCTGCATCTTGAGCGGCTCGGTGAAGCGCAGTGTTTGGGGCGTGACGATGCCGATCGATTCCATTCATTCCGCCTTTGACCAAGCGGCTAAACGGTGTCGGCGTTGCGCTGCCTGGGAAATCGAGCGCGGCTGACGACCTCTTTAGCCGCATTTATAGTGAACGCCCGTGAATGATCACTGAGGTTCGCGCGCCCGCAATCGAGTCAGCAAATCGGCGCGCTGTTATACGAATATCGCAATTCGTTCGCAAGTATAACGGAAAACGCGGCAAGCCGATTCGGCTTGCCGGCGGCGAACCCTGACCGGGTCAGCGCACGCGTGCCTCGTGCAGCGAACGCAACTGGACTGCCGACGCAATCATCGACAGACCGTAGACGACCGCGTAGCAGCCGATGAAAAGGATGAAGGTCCAGCGCCTTTCCGACCCGCCGCGCATGCCGGAGCAGAGCGCGAATGCGCCGTCGACGAAGGCATAGGCGCCCCGGACGATGATGAGAGACGCGGGCGTCGCACCGGGGCACGCGAGTGCACGGATTCCAAAGAGGATTGCCACGACGCCGCGAAACGCAAGCCCGTTCAATTTCACATTGCTGAGCGTGGCGGGCAGGGGCTGACGATGGATGCACTCATCGAGCTTGCCTCGTCGTGCCTTGTCGATGCTCACAAGACGTCGCGGTTGAGAGGGGGCTACCGGATCTGCGTCGTTTCTCGGAGAAATTTACTAAGCAAAGCTTAGCAGTTGCATCAATTCAGCTTTGCCAAAACGCCTCAAGCGTACAAAGTTTCTGTAGTGGCCGCTTCGTTTGGATGGGGTGATATTTTTTACTATATTGACTAATCGTCGCGTCTTGCCAAGGAGCGGAAATGAAACCGAGCCGGGTCCGACCGGTGAGTCACCTGAAGAGCCGGGCCGCCGAGATGATCCGCAATATCGTCGAGAGCCGCGAGCCGATGCTCATCACGCAGAACGGCGAAGGCAGAGTGGTCGTCCAGGACGTGCAGTCGTACGAGGATCTCCATCAGACGCTCGCGCTGCTGAAGATTCTCGCGATGGGACGGAAGGCCATTGAAGCCGGTCAGTGTGTGAGCGCGAGCGATGTGTTCGCCGAGATCGAGCGCATGGACCGCGAAGAAGGCGTCAAATGAAGACCGTCTTTCTCGACCCGGTGCGCCAGGATTTGCGAGACTTCCGGCGTTACGTCATCAACAAGTTCGGCGGTACCGCATGGGCCGCGACGCGCAACAAGATCGCGGACACCATCGCCGAGATCGAGGCCGCGCCGCGCAATGGCTCGACGCCGCCCGAGCTCGTCGACTTCCGCATGTCGGGCTACTACGAAGTTCTGAGCGGCACGAACCGCATCATCTACAAGGTCGATGGAGAGACCATCTATGTGCATCTCGTCGTCGATGCGCGCTCGGATCTCGAAGACATTCTCGCGCGGCGGCTGTTTCGCATGTAGACGCAATCCGCGCGATTGCGTCAGAGCGCGCCGCCGCGCATGCCGAGCGTGAGCGCGCGCAGCGACCGCACGGTGCGGTCGACGTAGTGCGGCCGTCCTGCGCCCGGCTTGCGGATCGAGAGGCCGCCGCTCGACGTTTTCGCGACCGGCAGATGTCCGACGATCCACACCGTGCGAATGCCCAACCGCCGATAGGACTTGAGGTGCCCGCGCGTATCCTCGACGAGAATCGCGTCTTCGAGACGCACATGCGCGCGGCGCATCGCATGGCGGAGCATCGGCGCGTCGGGCTTGGCGCGCCAGTGGTTGCCTGTGCGCATGTCTTCGATCGCGATCACGCGCTCGAACAGCTTCGCGATGCCGAGCTCCGCCAGCACGGTGCGCGCGTAGATCGTCGGCGCGTTGGTGAGCACGATCTTGCGGCCGGGCAGCGCACGCAGCATGCGCGTGAGGCCGCGCTCGGCGCGCAGCATCGACGGCAGATCGGCGAAAGTGTGAACCTCGCGCAGGAAGTCGGCCGGATCGACGCCGTGATGCCTCACGAGCCCGAGCAGCGTCGCGCCGTAGCGCAAGGTATAGCCGACGCGCAGACGGTTCGCCTCGTCGACGTCGACTTTCAGGCGGTCCATGATGTACTGCGTCATGCCGCGGTTGATCGCCGGGAAAACAGCGTGCGACGCGTGATGCAGCGTGTTGTCGAGATCGAAGAGCCAGACGGGGCCGCGTGTCTTGACGCGGCGTCGGCGGGACGGGCGATGCGCAGTCATGTATGAAAACGCCCGCGTATCGGCGGGCGTCGGAGAAGCGGGAGAAAGCTCAATGCGAGCGGATCATCGTGCCGAACGGCTGCTCGGTCAGGATTTCGAGCAGCACCGAATGCTCGATGCGGCCATCGATGATGTGCACCGAGCGCACGCCGCTCTTCGCGGCATCCAGCGCGGAGGAAATCTTCGGCAGCATGCCGCCGGAGATGGTGCCGTCGGCGAAGAGGGCGTCGATCTCGCGCGCGGAAAGATCAGTGAGCAGATTGCCTTCCTTGTCCATCACGCCGGGGATGTTCGTCATCATGACGAGCTTCTCCGCGTTCAGCACGACGGCGAGCTTGCCCGCGACCAGATCCGCGTTGATGTTGTACGAAAGACCGTCCTCGCCGAAGCCGATCGGCGAGATGACCGGAATGAACGCGTCGTCCTGTAGCGCCTTCACGACCGCCGGGTTGATCGCCTCGACCTCGCCGACCTGACCGATGTCGATGAACTGGCCCGGATTATCGCGATCCGGCATCAGCAACTTGCGCGCGTGGATGAGGCCGCCGTCCTTGCCGGTCAGACCGACCGCGTGGCCGCCGAAGTGATTGATCAACGTGACGATGTCCTGCTGCACCTCGCCGCCGAGCACCCATTCGACGACTTCCATCGTCTCTTCGTCGGTGACGCGCATGCCCTGAACGAAGGTGCCTTGCTTGCCGACCTTCTTCAGCGCCTGGTCGATCTGCGGGCCGCCGCCGTGCACGATCACCGGGTTGATGCCGACGAGTTTCAGCAAAATGACGTCGCGCGCGAAGCCTTGTTTCAGGCGCTCTTCGGTCATGGCATTGCCGCCGTATTTGATCACGACCGTCTTGCCGTGATACTGACGGATATAGGGCAGCGCCTCGGCCAGGATTTCAGCCTTCAGGGTCGGCGCGATTTGCGTGAGGTCGGGTAGCTCGGACATGGCGGCAAATGAGGCGAGGAGCGTTTAAACACGCCGAATTGTACAGGACTGACGCATCGCAGCAGGACGAATTGCCGCGGCGCCGTCACGTTTTCCGGCAGACGCGCCGGCGTGCGATCATCGTTCGGGCAGATCGATGACAAGATGATGAACCCATCCCCGGAAACGAATGAGCGCGAAACTTCCGGCGCGCAGATTTGCGCCCGCTGCGGCGCGCCGTTTCGCTGCGGCATGCTCGCGGGCGATTCGGCGTGCTGGTGCGCGAATATGCCCGTGTTGCCCGCCGATCTTCTGCGGCCCGGCATGCGCTGTCTGTGTCCGGCGTGTCTCGCCGCGGAGATCGGGCGCGCTTCCCGTGCGGATTGACGGAGCGCTTGCCGTCTCGGCCTCGCGGGGCAAAGTGCGACAAATCGCGCCAGATGCGGCTGCAAGCCCGATGCAAGCGGGATAATGTCGCAGGAGGCGTAACCACGCCGTCAAGCACTCAACCTCAGATGCATCGCATAACCAACACCGGACGGGTCAATCTCGGTCATCTCTTCTGGCTTCGCTCGCTCGCGATCATCGGCCAGTTGACGACCATCGCCGTCGTGCAGATCTTCTTCGGCGCGAAGCTCCCGCTGCCCGCGATGCTGCTCGTGATCGCGCTGGAGATGCTCTTCAACGGTCTCACGTGGCTGCGCGTCGCGCGGGCGCGGCCGGAGACCAATTCCGAACTGTTCGGGCAGATGCTGGTGGACCTCGGCGCGCTCTCGGCGCTCCTGTTCCTGTCCGGCGGCGCGACCAATCCGTTTGTCACGCTCTATCTGCCGTCGCTCGCGATCGCCGCCGCCGTCCTGCCGTGGACCATGATGACCTGCCTCGCGCTCTTTGCGGTCGCCTGTTACGCGCTGCTCAGCTACAACTACGTGCCGCTCAACATCGAGAATCCGGCCAATCTGTTCGATTATTTCCGTACCGGCCTGTGGGTCAACTTCATGGTGAGCGTGGGCTTGATCGGCTGGTTCGTCGCGCGCATGTCGCGGGCGCTGCGCGTGCGCGACGCCGCGCTCGCCGAGGCCCAGCAGCGCCATCTTCGCGATGAACGGGCGGTCGCGCTCGGCGTGCAGGCGGCGACCGTCGCCCACGAGATGGGCACGCCGCTGTCGACCATCGCGATGCTGTCCGAGGAATTACGCGATTCCGCCGCGCACGACGCGAACCTCGCCCCCTACGCGGCCGATTTCGAACTGCTCGAGCAGCAGATGGCGCTGTGCACCTCCGCGCTTGCCCGCCTGCGCAGCCGCGCGACGGGTCCGTCGAGTCGCCAGCCGCTCGACGAATGGCTGCCGAGCTTCATCGAGCAATGGCGTCTGCGGCATCCGCAGGTGAAATTCGCGCAGATCGACCGGACACCGGCGGATGCGTCGATCGACGATGCGGTCGCGGTCGGGCAGATTCTGACAATCCTGCTCGACAACGCTGCGCGCGCGAGCAGCGAATCGGTGACGCTGCAGGCGTCGGCGGAGTCGTTCGACGAGATGGATTACGTGCGCTTCGACGTGTGCGATCGCGGGCCGGGCATTCCGCTCGCGCTGCGCGCCACGCTCGGCGCCGGCCCCGTCGACAGCACGCAAGGCGGGCACGGCGTTGGGCTCTATCTGGCGTTCGCGGCGGCGGCGCGGCTCGCCGGTTCGATCGAACTGATCGACGGCAAGCCGCGCGGCACGTGCGCGGTGTTGCGCCTGCCGAATCGCGGAACGGTCGCGGTGCCGGCGCAGACCGCGGGAACTGAACGAAGCGGCGCGGCCTGAACTCGAATTCAGGCGCACCCGAGTGGATTACGGAGAAGAAAACATGAGCGATACCAACTTCCTGATCATCGACGACGATGAAGTCTTTGCCGGCATTCTCGCCCGCGGCCTCACGCGACGCGGTTACACGCCGCATCAGGCACACGACGCCGACGAAGCGCTGAAGCTCGCCAACCAGCACAAGTTCGGCCAAATCACGGTCGATCTTCACCTGGGCAACGATTCCGGCCTGCGCCTCGTCGCGCCGCTGCGCGACTTGCAGCCGGACGCGCGCATCCTCGTGCTGACCGGCTACGCGAGCATCGCGACGGCGGTGCAGGCGGTGAAGGACGGCGCGGACAACTACCTCGCGAAACCGGCGAACGTCGAGTCGATTCTCGCCGCGCTCCACGAGCAGGCCAGCGAGCAGACGGCCGAGGAAGCGATCGAGAACCCGACGCTGCTTTCCGTCGCGCGGCTCGAATGGGAGCACATCCAGCGCGCGCTCGCGGAGAACAACGGGAACATTTCGGCGACGGCGCGGGCGCTCAACATGCATCGACGCACGCTGCAACGCAAGCTGGCGAAGAAGCCGGTGCGGCAATAAGACGGGACCACGCCCGGGCGAAGCTCCGGGCGTCGATTCGAATTCGAGGGCATAGGGCAATGGCCGACGCGTTCAGATACGCATCAGATACGAGCGCCCAAAAAAGAACCGCCCAAGCCGGGTGCCAAGGGCGGTAATCGGAGAGTTGCAACGACATGCGCGTACACAGATGGAACACGCATGTAGAAAGCATACGTTGCAGCGTTGCGCACCCAAATAAGAAAACTCCCAATTCAGAATTCACTTAATTTATCTGCTTTTGGGCAATAAACGGTGGATTCCTTTCGGCCGCGCTTTCGCAGCACTTTCGCCGATATTTCGGCGACCATTTCCACGGTGTTATCTCCTTCATACGCGCTCAAGAAAAACGCGACGGGCGTCGTAAAGCCACTCTGTGCGCGAACCCGGGTTTGCGCCGCGCCGTCCGCGGGCGTCGTCTGCGGGGCGTGATTTAGGAGACGTCGATGAAATGGTTTGACCGCCTGTCCGTGCTCGGCAAGCTGTTGCTGTCTTTTGCGGTGGTGATTCTGTTCACCGCATGCGTGGGCGCCACCGGCGTGGTGTCGCTCGCGAAGATGAATGGCCTGATCGAGGCGATCAGCGACCGTCACATGGACGGCCTGTATTGGGTCGAGGAAGTGAACAAGCACAAGCTCAACACGGATCTCGCCGCCGCCAATCTCACCTTCGCCGACGATGCCGGCAAGGAAAAACTGAAGGAAGGCATGTCGGCGTCGCTCGACGGCATGCACCGCGCCTTCGAACGCATGCGCCCGACGATGAACTCCGCCGAGGGCATCGCGCTCTACGATGCAGCGAACAAGTCCGTCGCCGCGTGGGAAGACATCGTGCTCATGCAGATGGGCCGGAAGCCGATGCCGGTCGATGTCGACCAGATGGGTCTCATCGCGCGCGCAATCGCGGCGAGCGAGAAGGCGCGCGACTCGCTCGAGCGTCTCGCCGACTTCAAGCGTCAGTCCGCGACCGAGGCGCGCAAGAACGCCGCATCGGAATACGAAACGATGCGCGTCGTCATGCTCGCTCTCGTCTTTGCCGCGATGGTCGCGGGCGCGCTGCTCGCCGTGCTGATCGGGCGGCGTCTGTCTGCGCAACTCGGCGGCGAGCCGGCGTACGCAGCGGATATCGCCGATCGCATCGCGCGCGGCGACCTGACGGCGCGCGTCGCTACGCGCCCCGGCGACGACAGCAGCATGCTCGCGAGCCTCGGCAACATGAGCGCGAAGCTCGCGGATATCGTCGGCGGGATCCGTCATTCGAGCGATTCGATCCTGTACGCATCGCGAGAAATCGCGCAGGGCAACACCGATCTGTCGCAGCGCACGGAGGAGCAGGCGGCGTCGCTGGAAGAAACCGCGTCGAGCATGGAGCAGCTCACGCAGACCGTGCGCCAGAACGCGAGCAACGCCGACGAGGCGAGCGGGCTCGCGCGCGGCGCGTCGGACGTATCGGCGCGCGGCAGCGAGCTCGTCGGCGAAGTCGTCGACAACATGCGCGAGCTGGCCTCCGGCAGCAAGCGCATGACGGACATCATCGCCGTGATCGAGGGCATCGCGTTCCAGACCAATATCCTCGCGCTGAACGCGGCCGTGGAAGCGGCGCGCGCCGGCGAGGAAGGGCGGGGCTTCGCCGTGGTCGCCGGCGAAGTGCGCTCGCTCGCGCAGCGCAGCGCGATGTCGGCGAAGGAAATCAAGGAGCTGATCGAAGCGTCGACGGCGCGCGTGGACAGCGGCGCGGCGCTCGCCGAGCGCGCCGGCGCGACGATGGCCGAAGTCACGCAGGCCGTGCAGCGGGTGACGGACATCATGGCGCAGATTTCGTCGGCCTCGCACGAGCAGAGCACGGGCATCGAGCAGGTGAATCGCGCGGTCGCCCAGATGGACGAGGTGACGCAGCAGAACGCGGCGCTCGTCGAGCAGGCCGCCGCCGCCGCGGGCGCGATGGCCGATCAGGCCGAGCAGCTGAAGACCGCGGTCGCGGTTTTCGAACTGGAGCGCAACGTCTGACACGGCGCGGGACGTGACACGTCGCGGGCAAGCGACGGTCAAACGGTCGTAATATCGGCTCGCTTGCCACCCGAGAGCCCGCTCCGTACACTCGCGCCTGATTTTTTCAGATCAGGCGCGCCGCCCGGACGGCGCCTCAACGCCGACAAGGAGCCCGCAGATGTCCGATTCCTATTTCCCGCGCTGGCCCGTCCAGCCGGACGCCCAGGAGGGGCGCGTCGTCGCCCCCGACGAGCGCCTCGCCTGGCCGCAGATGATCGCGATGGGCATTCAGCACGTCGTCGCGATGTTCGGCTCGACCGTGCTCGCGCCGCTCCTGATGGGCTTCGATCCCAATCTGTGCATCTTCATGTCGGGCATCGGCACCTTGCTGTTCTTCGTGCTGGTCGGCGGGCGCGTGCCGAGCTATCTCGGCTCGAGCTTCGCGTTCATCGGCCTCGTGATCGCGGTCACAGGTTACGGCGGCCACGGCCCGAACATGAACATTCCGGTCGCGCTCGGCGGAATCATCGCGTGCGGCGTGGCGTACACGATCATCGGACTGATCGTTGCGGCGGTCGGCACGAAGTGGATCGAAACGATGATGCCGCCGGTCGTCACGGGCGCGATCGTCTGCGTGATCGGGCTGAACCTCGCGCCGATCGCCGTGAAGGGCGTGATGGGCAGCAGCTTCGAATCGTGGATGGCGCTCGTCACCGTGCTGTGCGTGGGCGGCGTCGCGGTGTTCGCGCGCGGCATGGCGCAGCGGCTGCTGATTCTCATCGGGCTCGCGATCGCGTACATCGTCTATGCGGTGCTGACCAACGGCATGGGCATGGGCAAGCCGGTCGATTTTTCGATCGTCGCGAACGCCGCGTGGTTCGGCATGCCGCATTTCACCGCGCCCGTGTTCGAAGCCCCGGCGATGACGCTGATCGCGCCGGTCGCGATCATTCTCGTCGCGGAGAACCTCGGGCACATCAAGGCCGTCGGCGCAATGACGGGCAAGAGCCTCGATCGATACATCGGGCGTGCGTTCGTCGGCGACGGCCTGGCCACCATCGCCTCGGGTTTCGCGGGCGGCACGGGCGTGACGACGTATGCCGAGAATATCGGCGTGATGGCCGTCACGAAGATCTATTCGACGCTCGTTTTCGTGATCGCGGCGCTGTTCGCGATCGTGCTCGGCTTTTCGCCGAAGTTCGGCGCGCTCATTCAGACGATTCCGGGGCCGGTGCTCGGCGGCGTGTCGATCGTCGTGTTCGGGCTGATCGCGGTGACGGGCGCGCGGATCTGGGTCGTCAACAAGGTGAACTTCTCCGATAACCGCAATCTGATCGTCGCGGCCGTGACGCTCGTGCTCGGCACCGGCGACTTCACGCTGAAGCTCGGCGGCTTCGCGCTCGGCGGCATCGGGACGGCCACGTTCGGCGCGATCATCTTCTACGCGTTGTTGCGGCGGCGCGGGTCGGGCGTCGTTTGACGACTTGCGGCAAGCGCTTTCGAATATCGCTGTCCGCGCAGCAAACACTTCCAGGCAGCGACTGACGCGGCGCATCGAAGCGCCGCGCGTTGCAAGCACGCATCCGCATTTCAGACAAGCCATTCGGACTTACCTAGTGTGGCGCATCAATAGGGCTGGCTACAGTCCTTGAGGGCGCCAGACAGGGATTTGATTCGGGCGTCTTCTAAAGAAATTAATCAGGAATGCGTCTGAAAAAAATATGCGGAAGCGAGCTGCCCGATGGGGTTCGGACGGATCGCTGCGAACTTCAGCGGAGCGTGGCGCTCGATTGCTTCAGACGCGTGCAGGCAGAATCCCGCGCGTTCTGATGATGCTCTTCGCCGCGGCGAGTCTGGGCTTCGGGGCCAACAGTTATGGTCAGGCGTACATCGGTGGCGCGACCGCGCATGCCAACAATCTTCCGGCGGCGTCGACAATAACGTGGCGATAGGTTAGGAAGCGAACGCCGATACGACCGTTCCAAGCGGCGCATCTTCGATAGCAATCGGACCCGGCGCGAAAGCGGCCGGTTCGGGCTCCCAGGTTGCGATCGGCGAGGGCGCGGTCGCGAGTGGCGAAAACGCTGTTTCCATAGGCGGTCATCCGTATTCCGATGCCACGGTCGCATCGGGCAATTACTCGCTCGCGTTCGGCTCATCGGCGCAGGCGACCGGCGACGGTGCGATGGCCTTCGGCGGAGACAGCACGCCGGCGTCGGGCGCCAAGGCGTCGGGGCAATATGCGATCGCATTCGGAGCATTGTCGAACGCGGCCGGAATGCATGCCCAGGCGTTCGGCGTCAACGCGAGCGCAGCCGCCGATTACGCGCAGGCATTCGGCATGGGCGCGAAGGCGCTCGGCGTGTCGTAAGTCGCGTTCGGCGCGAACTCCAACGCGGCCAACGCATTCGATGTCGCGCTCGGCAGCGGAAGCATCACCTCGACTGCGGTGGGAACGTCGTCCGTCACGATCGACAATGTCAGTTACGGTTTCGCGGGACAGGTTCCCAACGGTACGGTCAGCATCGGCTCCGCGGGTAACGAGCGCACGCTGACCAACCTTGCCGCCGGTCGAGTCGTGAACGGCGGCCTCACGATGTCGCCGACGCTATCGTCGCCGGACGTCGGCGGCGTGGTCGGCGTCACGTACACGTTCAACTGATCGAACGTCGGGCGCGCGCGAAAGCCAGCGCGCCCGAAGTCGCTGCGCTCACGCCGTCGTCCCGCGTTTCCGGTTCACGATCGCCGTCTCGGAAAGATCCACTTCGCGCATCAGCTTGTTCAGCGTCTCATCGTTGATGTGCTGCAAGGAACGCAGCCTCAGCAATTCGGCCCGCTCGGCGCGCAGCGCAGCCATCTTCAGCCGCGTCTCGACCATCTCGCTCTTCTTCGCCGCCTTGCGCGGCGCTTCTTCGTCGCCTAGCGATTCCAGCCGTCTGCGATACATGCCCATCACGCGCGCGGTCGAATCGGCGCAGCGCGCGGATGCCGCTTCACTCATCTGCTCGATGAGTTCGTCGTGCGTGTCGTCGATCGCGCGGATCGCCGCCTGCGCCGCGCGCCGTCGCGCCATGCGTTCCTCCGCCGCATGCGGATTCTTCTCGCGCTCGATACCGCGCAGCATCAGCGGCAAGCCGACGACGGCGATCAGCAGCGACACCAGAATGACCGCGGAGGCGATGAAGATCGCCAGATCCCGTCCGGCGAGCGTCACGGGCAGCGACAGCACGCCCGCGAGCGTCACGGCGCCGCGCACCCCGCCGATCGTGGTCAGCGCGAGGGTCCGAAAGCCGGGCGCGGCGCTGTCGAGACCTCGCTTCGCCGTTTTGCGGGCCGCCACCCAGCGCAGCGAATAGACCCAGACGAAACGCAGCGCGTAGAGCGCAACCAGCGTCGCGAACACATAGCCGATCAGCAGGCCGACCTGCGCGTTGCTGTCGTGATGGGCCTCGATCAACGCTCGTCCGAGGATGTGCGGAAACTGCAGCCCGAGCAGGATGAACACCATGCCGTTGAAGACGAACTCGATCATCGTCCACGTGCTCGTCATGCGCACGCGCACCGCGCTCGGAATGCCTTCGCGCAGGCTCTGGATGTTCATCATCATGCCCGCCGACACCGCCGCCAGAATGCCCGAGCAGCCCACGTGCTCGGCCATCACGTACGACGCGAACGGAATCAGGATCGTGAGGATGACGCCCGCGGCGGGATCGTCGTCGTCGGAGAATTTCAGCAGACGCGAAGGAATTTCGGTGACCGCCCAGCTGATCGCCGCGCCGATCGCGAGTCCGCCCGCCGCGATGATGAAAAAGCTGATCGTCGCGTCGCGGAGCGAAAACACACCCGTCAGCGCGGCCGCGATCGCGAACTTCAGCGCGACGAGGCCCGATGCATCGTTCATCAGCGCCTCGCCTTCGAGAATGTGCATCAGGTTCGGCGGAATGCGGTTGCGGCCGGCGATGCCCGTCAGCGCGACGGCATCGGTCGGGGAGAGCACGGCGGCGAGCGCGAACGCGACGGGCAACGGCATCGTCGGAATCATCGCGTGCAGGAAGTAGCCGAGCGCGCCGACGGTGATGAACACGAGCCCGAGCGCGAGCATCAGGATCGCGCGGCGCTGCATGTAGAGCTCGCGCTTCGGAATGCGCCAGCCGTCCGCGAACAGCAGCGGCGGAATGAACAGCAGCATGAAGAGCTCGGGATCGAACGTGACATGCAGCGCGAGGCCCGGCCACGCGAGGCACGCGCCGATCGCGATCTGGATGAGCGGCAGCGGCAGCTTGAACGGGAGCAGGCTCAGGCCGAATCCCGAAAGCGCAACTGCCAGCAGAAGAATGAGGACGGTGAAAACGATTTCCATATGTGCGCTACTGCACGACGATGCGCAGCGCATGCGAGCGGCCCGCACACGCGGCGTCTAGCATTGTTTCGATGAGCCGAAAGTTTAGCCTTTGCTCGCGAAGCATTCACGATTCGCGGCTTCGGCTTTCGCACCGTCCCGGTGCGCGTGCACCCGAAATCGCCTGCTGGCGGTGCATGCCGGGCGCAAAAGACCGGCTGGCCGCAGCGCGCTCTGCGCATGGAGCTTGCTTAACCGAAAGCCACGGGACACAGAGAGACTCCCGACGAGATCATCGAGGGCTGTTCTTATGAAAATGGTAAGTGACGGATCCGGCACGGGTCCGCGGAGCAGGGCGCAATCGAGCGTCCTTTGCCGGCGCGTTCAGGTGAGGGCATCGGCATGGTAATCGCAAACCCCGAGAAGACGACGGTTTCCGCGCGCAGCTTCGAGCTTGGCGTGACATCGGGATTCGACCGCTATTCGGTCGAGCATGGCGAGTGGACGCTATCGAGCGTCTTTCAGCCGGTATTCAGTTTGTCGCACATGCGTGCGGTCGGGTACGAGGGCCTGTTGCGCGCGCACGATGCGCTCGATCGGCCGGTGTCACCGCTCGACGTGTTCGGGCAGGCATCGCGCGTCGGCGAAGCGTTGCAGATCGACCGGCTCGCGCAGGCGCTGCATCTCGAGAACTTCAAGATGCTCGGCGCGCGGGACGAATGGCTCTTTCTCAACGTGCATCCGGGCGCGCTGACCGAGCCGTATCACGCGGCCGCGTTGCTCGCGAACCTGAAGCGGCTGCACCTCGAGCCGCGCCGCGTCGTGCTCGAAGTGCTCGAGCAGAGCGCGGAGGACATCGAACGGCTTGCGCTCGCGGTGCAGCAATTCCGCGATCACGGCTTTCTCATCGCGCTCGACGATTTCGGCGCGGGGCACACGAACATCGAGCGCATCTGGCAGCTCGATCCGGATATCGTCAAGCTCGATCGCGTGATGCTCTCGCACGCGGGCCACAACGTGCACGCGCCGCTGTCCGCGCGCTCGCTCAAGCAGCGGCAGAACATGGAGGCGGTGCTGTCGGGGATCGTGTCGCTGCTGCACGAGGCGGGCAAGCTCGTGCTGATAGAAGGCGTCGAGACCGAGCACGAAGCGCAACTCGCGCTCGCGAGCGGCGCGGATTTCGTGCAGGGCTTCTTCTTCGCGCGGCCGCATCCGGGTCTCGCGGACAGCGTGCATGCGCAGAGCGTGATCGGCGAGCTGACCGAACGTTACCGCTTGCAGACCGAAGTGCGTGAAAGGCGCGTCGCCACGCGGCTCCAGCCCTATATCCGCGCGTTCGAGCGCGCGGCCGAGCGGCTCGCGGCGGGCGAGCCGCTCGAAGAAGTGTGCTGGAATTTCCTCGCGCTCGATAACGCCGCGCGCTGCTTCCTGCTCGATCAGAACGGCAGGCAGGCCGGCCGCAACGTGGTGCTGCGCGCCGACCGCGCCGCGCACGAGGCGCGCTTTCTGCCGCTCATCGACGCGCAGGGCGCGAACTGGCTGCGCCGTCCGTACTTCCGCGCGGCGCTCGGGGACCCCGAGCGCGTGCATGTGACGAAGCCGTATCTGTCGATCAACGAGGCGATGCCGTGCGTCACGCTCTCCGTGGAGACGCGCTCGCAGGGCAAGCGCTGCGTGTTGTGCGGCGACATCGACTGGCTGCCCGACGAGGACGGCGAATAGTCACTTCGCGACGACGACCGGAATCCCCTTCAGCGATGCCGCGCCCTTCATCGAATCGATGGCGGCGCGCACCGCTTCGCCCGTCGCCGCTTCGATGCCGATGCGCGTCGCGACGTCGCGTTCGCTGCGCTTGACCATCGCGACATTCGCGAGCTTCACGTGACCGTAGCCGCGCACGCGTTCGAAAAGCGCGGCGAGCGCGTGCACGTCGTTCGCACTGGCGGCGTCGAGCCTGGCGAGCGCGCGTGTCATCGTGATCTCGAAGTCGTCCGCGAGCTGGCGTTCCATGCGGCGTTCGAGCGTCTTGCCGAAGACATCGAGCGCGGTGCCGCGCAGCGCGCGGATTTTCGCGAGACCGCCGAGCACTGGCCACATCCACTGGCCGAACACCTTCTTCTTCGGCGCGCCATGCGATAGCGCGGGCGGCGCGAGGTTGAACTTCACAGCATAGCTCTCGCCCGCCGTGCCTTCGAACTGCGCGCCGAGCGCGGCGCGGAACGCCGGGTCCGCGTGCAGGCGCGCGACTTCGTATTCGTCCTTCACGGCGAGCAGCTTGTAGAACGAAATCGCGATGGCGCGCGCGACGGCTTCATTGCCCGCCGCCGCGTTCACCAGCTTGCGATAGCGCGCGACATACTTCGAACCGCCGTACGCCAGCAGGCGTTCCTCGCGATCGCGGATCAGATCGGGCAGCGACATCCGATCCATCGTGACGCGCCTGGCCATCGCCTGCGCGGTCAGCGCTTCGAGCGCGGCCATGTCCGCCGCCGCGAGACGGCCGATCGAAAACGCCAGCTTGTTCGCCGCGACCGCGACATTGTTCAGCTCGATCGCGCGCATCAAAGCCGCGAGCGACAGCGGCACGAGGCCGAGTTGCCACGCGAAGCCGAGCATCAGAATGTTCGCGCCGATGGTGTCGCCGAGAAAACGCTGCGCGAGCGCTTGCGCGTCGCAACTGCGCATCGCGTCGTGCGCGCCTTCGCCCGCGGCGTGACGCATCTTGTCGAGCAATGCGTCGGCATGAAGATTCGCATCGGGATTCTGCACGAAGCTCGCGTTCGGAATCGCGTGCGTGTTCACGACGATCTTCGTGCGATCGTGCCGCACCGTCTGCAGCGCTTCCGGGCTCGCGCCGACGACCATGTCGCACGCGAGCAGCAAGTCGGCCTGCTGCGTGTCGATGCGCACCTGATTGAGCAACGCGTCGGTGGCGGCGAAGCGCACGAACGACAGCACCGAGCCGCCTTTCTGCGCGAAGCCCATGAAATCGAGCACCGATGCGCTTTTGCCCTCCAGATGCGCCGCCATGCTGATGAGCGCGCCCACGGTCACCACGCCCGTGCCGCCCACGCCCGTCACGAGAATGTCGTAGGGCGCGTTGTCGAGATGACCTTGCGGCAGCGGCAGCGCCTCGACGCGGCCCGCGAGTTCGGCGGGATCGAACGCGTGGCCTTCGGTCTTTTTCAGTTTCGCGCCTTCGACCGTGACGAAGCTCGGGCAGAAGCCGTTCACGCACGAATAGTCCTTGTTGCACGACGACTGATCGATGCGGCGCTTGCGGCCCAGCTCCGTTTCGACCGGCTCGACGGACAGGCAATTCGACTGCACGCCGCAATCGCCGCAGCCTTCGCATACGGCTTCGTTGATGAAAAGGCGCTTGTCCGGATCGGGGAACTCGCCTTTCTTGCGGCGGCGGCGCTTTTCGGCGGCGCAGGTCTGGTCGTAGATGAGCACGGTGACGCCCGGCGTGTCGCGCAGACGGCGCTGCACGTCATCCAGCTCGCCGCGGTGATGAAAGGTCGTGCCGCGCGGAAACTGATCTTCGTGACCTTGATACTTCTCGGGCTCGTCGCTGACGACGACCAGCAGCGCGATGCCTTCCGCTTCTACCTGCCGCGCGATCTGCGGCACCGAAATGCTGCCGTCGACAGGCTGGCCGCCCGTCATCGCGACGGCATCGTTATAAAGAATCTTGTACGTGATATTCGCCTTCGCGGCCACGGCCTGACGAATCGCGAGAATGCCGGAATGGAAGTAGGTGCCGTCGCCGAGATTCTGGAAGACGTGCGGCGTTTTCGTGAACATCGAGTGCGACGCCCAGTCGACGCCTTCGCCGCCCATCTGAATCAGACCGGTCGTATCGCGCTCCATCCACGACGCCATGAAGTGGCAGCCGATGCCCGCCTGCGCGACCGATCCTTCCGGCACCTTCGTCGACGTGTTGTGCGGGCAGCCCGAGCAGAAGTAGGGCGTGCGCTTCACGGCATCGGCGACGTTCGAGAGAATCTGCGGCGCGACGAGATCGACGACCTTGTCGCGGCGATCGAGCGCGGGCTTGTGACGCGCGAGCCATTGCGCGAACACCGGCAGCACGCGCGACGGGCGCAATTCGCCGAGCGCGCTGAGAAGCTGCGCGCCGTCGCGCGCATTCTTGCCGATAACGACCGGCCGCGCACCGTCGACGCGGTTGTAGAGATGATCTTTGATCTGCTGCTCGATGACCGGCCCTTTCTCCTCGATCACGAGCACTTCGGAGAGGCCGTCGACGAACGTTTCGAGCCGCGTCGTTTCGAGCGGATACGACAGGCCGACCTTGTAGATGCGCACGCCGGCGGCATCGAGATCGTCGACGGTGAGATCGAGGCGGCGCAGCGCTTCCATCAGATCGAGATGCGCCTTGCCGCACGTCACGATGCCGATGTTCGCGCGCGGGCTCGGCGCGATCCACTTGTCGATGCTGTTCACGCGCGCGAAGTGCCGCACTGCGTCGATTTTCGCGGCGAGGCGTGCCTCGATCGTGAGACTCGGCAGATCGGGCCAGCGATTGTGCAGGCCGCCCGCCGGCGGCGTGAAATCTTCCGGAGCTTGCCAGTCCAGTTTCAGCGCGTCGAGATCGACGGTGGAGCCGGATTCGACCGTCTCGGAAATCGCCTTGAAGCCGATCCACGCGCCCGAGAAGCGCGACAGCGCCCAGCCGTAGATGCCGAACTCCAGCATGTCCGCGACGTTCGACGGATTCACCACCGGCATGTGCCAGGAAATCATCGTCTGGTCGCTCTGATGCGGCATCGACGACGACACGCAGCCGTGGTCATCGCCCGCGACCACCAGCACGCCGCCGCGCGGCGACGAGCCGTATGCGTTGCCGTGCTTGAGCGCATCGCCCGCGCGATCGACACCCGGGCCCTTGCCGTACCACATCGCGAACACGCCATCGACGGTGCGTTCCGCGTCCGATTCCACGCGCTGCGTGCCGAGCACGGCGGTGCCGCCGAGTTCCTCGTTGATCGCGGGCAGGAACCGCACGTCGTGCGACGCGAGCAGTTTCTTCGCCTTCCACAGTTGCTGGTCGACCATGCCGAGCGGCGAGCCGCGATAGCCGCTGATGAAGCCGGCGGTGTTCATGCCGGCGGCGCGGTCGAGGTCACGCTGCATCAAGACAAGGCGCACGAGCGCCTGTGTGCCCGTGAGGAAGATTCGGCCTTTCGTGGCGCTCAGGTTGTCGGCAAGTTGGTAGTCCGACAGCGCGGGAGGAAAAAATGCATCGGCGGGGACGCGCGCGTTCATGGAATCTCCTGTCGACCAGAGTTGGCGCTTTAGCGCCTTACTCTGGTGCCATGCAAAGCTGGCAATTTTTGTATGTGAGGCAATGCGACATTCTTTGCCGACAAATGCAGAATGTTTTTGCGCACTCGCCGCGATTCCACGCGCATCGAGAAACAACCCCCTTGTTTTTGAGATTCGCGAGAGGAATTTCCTCGATCCGCCGCGGCTACGCGTAAACCCGGGGCGTGACGTCACGCGATCCGCGTCGATTTGGGACTAACCTGAAAGCCTCGAAAGCCGATTAAAACGACGCAGATGAAGCTCTTCTACTGGCCTAAAACACGCGCCTTCCGTGCGCTGTGGATGCTCGAGGAAATGCGCGTGCCGTATGAACTGGAGTTCGTGAACATCCGCGCGGGGGCGCAGAACGATCCGAATTTCTGCCGCGTCAATCCGATGTCGAAGCTGCCCGCGCTTGAAGACGGCAGCGTGCGCGTGGCCGAATCGGGGGCGGTGCTGCTCTATCTCGCGGATCGCTACCCGGAAACCGCGCTCGGCGTGCCGCTCGCCGATCCGTCGCGCGGCCGCTTCCTGCAATGGATGTTTTTCACCGGCTCGTGTCTCGAACCCGCGATGGCCGAGCGCGTGACCGGCGCGCAGGGCAACACCGTGAGCTTCGGATGGGGCGATCTCGCGCGGGTCGAGCACGCGATCGAAAACGCGCTGGAAGAAGGGCCGTGGCTGCTCGGCGACCAGTTCACGGCCGCCGACATTCTCGCGGCGAGCACGCTGCAGATCGCGTTCATCGCGAAGCTGATCGAGCCGCAGGGCATGCTGTTCGATTACGTCGAGCGCTCGCTCGCGCGGGAGGGTTACGAGCGCGCGTCAGCGATCGATCATCGCGAGGCCGAGCGGCTCGCGCTGAATGCGCACGCGGGCGTCGCGCATTCGTCGAACGAGCATTAAGGAAAGGCGCGCGGCTTCGGAATGCCCGCGCCGGCTTCGATATCCGACACCGCGCGCCGATGCGCGAGCTCGACGGCTTCGGCCTTGTCGGCGAGGCCGTCGTCGCCGCCGACGGTCGTCCACGGCTGCACGGCCTTGTCGTGATGACGGATTTCGTATTCCGCGTCCCAGCGCGAGCCCTGGAGCTCGACCGGCCTCACGTGGATGGCGTAGACGCCGTATAGGAAGATCTGCTCCGGCATGATGTCCTCCGATGCAGCCGGGAGGCGCCGCGAAGCGCGAACGCCACGCGCCGCCGAGCCGCGTGGCTACAGTTCGATTTCCCCGAGGATGCGGTGCGCGAGCGCGCGCGCTTCGTTGAGCGCTTCTTCTTCGTTGCCCGATGCGGCTTCCACTTCGTAGAGCGTCGCTTCGGTATCCTCGCCGTCGTCGCGTGCGAGCGAGACCAGGCCTTGGAACTGGCCGCCGTCGATGGCGCGCACGCCGATCGTCGCGGTATAGAGGCCTTTCGTATAGGTGGTGTCTTCCATGATGGATCCGCCTCCGGGCAAGGACGAATCCATGCTAGCACGCTGATATGTAACGCGTGCGACGCTTACTTCAGCAGCGCCTCGACTTCCTCCAGCGATGGCGAATGCGCGCCCGAATGACGGCACGCCGCCGCACCCGCCGCGAGCGCGAACTTCAGATGATCGGGCCAGTCGCCGTGACGCGCCATCAGGCTGTACAGCAATCCGCCGATGGACGCATCGCCCGCGCCGACCGTATCCGCCACTTCGACGCTCGGGGGACGTGCGCTGTATTGCGCCTCGCCTGCGTAGAGCGTGGCTTGCGCCGAGCCGCGCGTGACGAGCACGGTGGCTTGCGGATTCATCGAACGAATTTTGGCGAGCGCGTCCGCTTCGGGCATGCCCTTGAAAAGCATGTGCAGGTCTTCGTCCGACACCTTGATGAGATCGGCGAGGCTCGCCATGTTGCGCAGGATCGGCTCGTAGCCGTGCTCCATCAGGTTGCGATAGTTCGGATCGAAGCTGATCTTCACGCCGTGCTCGCGCAGCTGGCGGGCGAGCGCCGCGAGGGTCGCGCCGAGCGGCTGACGCACGAGGCTGATGCAGCCGAAATGCGCCCACTTCACGCGCTCCATCCATCCTTGCGGCAGCCGCGAAGGATCGAAAGCGAGGTCCGCGCCGTTTTCGCCCATGAAGTAGTACGTCGGCGGCTGCGTCTTGTGAACGATGGCGAGCAAGGGCGGTCTCTCGACGCGCTGCATGAAGCGCATGTCCAGTCCCGAGGCGACGCTCGCTTCCCACAGGTCGTCGGAGAAATTGTCCATGCCGAGCGAGCCGGCGCTGGCCGTCGGCAGCCCGAGCCTCGCGACCGCGCGCGCGACGTTCCAGCCCGCGCCGCCCGGACGCGAAAGCCAGCTCGACACGTCCGTGCGGATCATGTCGGTGAGGATGTCGCCGGCGGAGACGAACTGCGGAAAGGTGGTTTGCTCGCTTGCCATTCTTTTCACCGTGAGGTTTGGGGCGAAGAAAGCGCGTTCAGCACTTCGTAGCACGCGCCCATCGTGTGATAGTCGGTCTTGCCGGCGGGACTTTTCTCGTCGCCGTACTTGCGGTTGTCGCAGGTGAGGATGCGATACCACGCGCCGTATTCGTGATCGACGAAGTGCTTCCAGCTGTAGCGCCACAGCTCGTCATAGCAGTCCCAGAAACGCTCGTGGCCCGTGCGCGCGCCGAGTAGCGCCGCCGCCGCGAAGCTTTCCGCCTGCACCCAGAAGTACTTGTCGTGGTCGCAGATGCTGTCGTCGGGGCCGAAACCATAGTAGAGACCGCCATGACAACTGTCCCACGCACGGTTGAACCCGGCATCGAACAGTTCGACGGCGCGGGCGCTGAGCCACGGCAGCGCGCGATGCCGCTCGAGAATCAGCAAAAGCTTCGCCCATTCGGTCTGGTGCCCCGGCTGGAAACCCCACGGACGGAAAATATTCGAACTGTCCGATTCGTTGTAGTGCCAGTCGACCGACCAGTCCCGATGAAAATGCTCCCAGACCATTCCGTGCGACAGCTTCGCCTGCCGCAGCGTGATGTTGCCGGCGATCTTTTCCGCGCGATCCAGGTAAATGACGTGCCCCGTCGCTTCGTATGCGGCGAGCAGCGCCTCAGTCGCGTGCATGTTCGCGTTCTGCCCGCGATAGTCCGTAAGCTGCCAGTCGGGCGTGGCTTCGTCGGCGTAGAGACCGGCGTCGGCGTCCCAGAAACGCTTTTCCATCAGCACGAAGGTTTCGTCGATCATCGGCTTCGCTTCGTCGATGCCGGCCATTGCCGCGTGCGCGCTCGCGAGCAGCACGAACGCCATGCCGTAGCAGTGGCGCGTGCCGTCGAGCGTGCGCTTCTTGCCGTCGCGCCACTCGATTTCCCAGTCGTAGCCTTCGTTCGCGGCGTCCCAGTGCGCGTCGCGCAGAAACTTGAACGCGTGGCGCGCATCGTCCTGATAACTCGCGTCGCCGAAATGGCGGAAGGCCATCGCATAGTTGAAGACGAAGCGCGTGCTGCTGACGAGATGGCGCGTCGTGCGGTCGTAGACGCTGCCGTCGTCCTTGAAGAAATGAAAGAAACCGCCGGACGGGTCGCGCGCGTTGGGCGCGTAGAAGGCGAGCGTGTCGCGCACGTGCGAAAGCAGGAAGTCGCGGCTGCGGAAGTCGATCGCGCGTTCTGCTGGCGCTCGTTCCGCGATGGCAGGTGAGGCGGTCATGTTCATGGCGTGCTGATGTCCTGTTTCGTGCCCGAGCTCGCGCGAGAAACGAACCTGACGTCGACGAGCGTGTCGGCCTGGCTCGGCGGGCTCGCTGGGTCTTCCAACAGCAATTCGACGCCGCGCCGCCCGAGCGCTTCCTTGTCGACGGTCACGGTCGAGAGCGGCGGCGTGCTTTGCGCGGCGGCCGGAATATCGTCGAAACCGACGAACGCGATGTCGTCCGGCACGCGCAATCCGTGCGCGAGACAGACGCGCATCGCGGCAAGGGCCGCTGCATCGTTATAGGCGAAAACGGCGTCGGGCAGGGGACTGGATTGCGCCTTGGCATCTGCGATCAGGCGTTCCATCGCGTCGGCGGCGGCGAGATCCGCGTTGAGGCCGGGTTGCGTCATGACTTCGAGCGTCGGATCGAAAAGCTGGCCGGCATCGAAATACGCCTTCCGATAGCCGAGCGCTCGCTGCGCGATGCTGTGATGCGCGAGCGATCCGCCGATGAACGCGATGCGCCGCCGTCCTTGCGCGAAAAGATGCTGCATCGCCAGCGAGGCGCCTTTCACGTTGTCGATATTGACAGAGCGGAAGCCCGGCGCGCGCAGATCGATCAGGATGGTGGGCCGCGCGAGCGAATGCAGATGCGCGAGCAGTTCAGGCTCGACGAAGCCCGCGACCGCGATGGCGTCGGGCGCGTGCAGACGCATCTGCTGCGCGAGATCCTGCGTCGGGCCGGCGGTGAGCACGGACGGCACGAGCCGCCGCTCGCGGCACGCTTCTTCGAATCCGTGCAGCACATGCGAGAAAAACGGGCTGACCGCGAAATTATTGTGCTGCCGATGCAGCAGAAAGGTCACGCGGCGAATGCGCGTACGCAACTGTCCGGAGTCGTAACCGAGCTGTTGCGCAATTTCGACGACGCGCTCGCGCGTCGCTTCGGACAAACCTGGTTGATTTTTGAGCGCGCGCGACACTGTCCCTATCGAGACGCTTGCCGCACGCGCGACATCGCGAATGGTGGTGGCCATCGTGGTCTTCTCTGTCTCCGCCTGTTTCCGGCTGTTTTCTGACGACGCGATGTTTATCGCGCGCGGTCAGTTCGCTTGTTCGAGCCGATTGTATAGTAAAAAATTGAAAAACGGCCTTAGAAGAGATTGGAGAAAACCAGTAGAGCCTTGTTGTATATGAGTTTCCTTGCGATTTGTTTGTTTAGTAAAAATCAGGAAACACTAAGATGATGTTTCCCGATCGTGGATCGATCGTTTGTCGGGCGTCCATACGTCGAGGATCAGATCGTCGTCCCAGTAGTGGCTGAGCAACGGAAGACTCATCCGGCCGCGCAGCTTCGCGTGCACTTCGTCGCCGTTTTGAAGCCAGCCTTCGATCGGCCGGCGCCAGTGGCACGCGACGACCGCACCGTCGCGCGACAAGGTGTGGTGTATGTGCTCGACGATATGCCATAGCTGCGGCTCGTCGAGGTAATAGCCGATCTCGCTGATCACGACCAGATCGAACTTGCCGTCCGGCCAGGAGTCGGGCAACAGCATCTGCTCGACCCTCACGTTCTGGCAGTGCGCGACGCGCTGCCGTGTGAGCGCGACGGCTTCCTCGGCGATGTCGGTTGCGATCAGCGCGTCGCAGCGCGGCGCGAGCAGGGCGGTCAGTTCGCCGTTGCCGCAGCCAGGCTCGAACGCGTTCGCATAACGTTCATGCGGAAGCGAGGCGAGCAGAAGTGCCCGCTTGCGCCGCTCATACCAACGATGCCTGATTTTCCAGGGATCATCGTTGCCTCGATACAAATTATCGAAGTACTGCTTAGTATTGTTTTTGGTGTTGATCATATGAGTACGACTTCGAAAGGCCGGGTCAGCCGCGCCAGCACATGTTCGGGCAGGACTGGTGCTTGCCCGGTCGTCGCATCGGGCTCGAGCTGACTCCTAAAAGCCTGGACGGCCCGAAGCTTCCGGGCATGCGTGGCGCTGTCGAGAACGATGCGGCGAGCACGGCTCCATGGCACGCGTGTATCATCCGGCGACGCCCAGTGCCACGTCCAGAGTGGCACTTCGACGCAGGGCAGATCGAGCGCTTGTGCCGCGGAATGAACGGCGCGCCCGGCCGCCTCATGGTCGGGGTGACCATCATAGCGCCATGTGGTGAAAATTATATCGTCCGGTTGAAAATATTCGGACAGCACTCCTGACAAATTGACCTCGATCTGGCTCGGGTCGCCGTCCTGCAGACCGAGTCTGACCACTTGCACCTGACGCAGACGCAGCCGTTGCAGCGCCGCCCTCGTTTCCTGCGGACGCACGCGTGCAAGGCGCTCCGGCGGCCATTCGGACGAATCGGGGTGACTGGCGGTGCCGTCCGTCACGGCGACGATGACGATGTTCCGGCTGATTTCCGAGAGACGTGCGAGCAGCCCGCCGGTGCCGAGTATTTCATCGTCGGGGTGCGGCGCGACTATGACAGCCCGTCCTCCGACCGGCACCAGCTCGGCCGGATCGACTTCGGGCAATGCGTCGAGACGCGCCCACCCTCGCCATGCGGCTTCGGGCGTGCCTTCTCCGGATATCGTGCGGTCGATGGCCGTATCGTCGGTCGGTGCCCGGGTGCTCACACTTGCCATGAAATCCGTCCCTCCTCCAAGACGCGCTCGGCGAGCGCTGCTTCGTCCCGCTCGGCGTGGCTTTGTCGAATGAATACCGGCAGATCGGCCATGAGTTGCGCGAAGTGCGCGTCGCGGCATAGCGGACCCGCGCCCGACGCGCGGCCGGCGCGCTCCACGACGAATGCCGATGCATGTTCCGACGCGAGGCGGGCACGCATTGCGGGCACCATGGCGTCGTTGTGCGGCTCGCGGTCGATGAATGCCGCCGTCTCGCGCAGCAACGCTGCCGCGGCGGACAACGTCGTGTCGATTGCGCCGAGATGGGCGAGTTCGTGCGGCCCGGCGCGACGCTTCGAGGCCCGGGCGACGAATGCCGCGATGCCCGACGCCGCTCCGAGCCAGCACGCGGCAATGCCCGCGCCGCCTTGCCAGAAACCTGGGCGTTCGATATAGGCGCGCGACGCACCGATCAGCCGCGCGGGCACACGCTCGAAATGCACGTCGACGCTCGCGCTCGCCTTCATGCCGACCGCTTGCCATCCGGCATCGGTGATTTCCACGCCCTCCTGCCTCAAATCGACGGCGGCGAGTACGGGTTCGTTCCGCTCGTTCCACGCGGTCACGAGCGCATGCGTGACCGAAGCCGCGCCGGAGCACCATGCCTTCGTGCCCTGCAGCAGCACGGTCCGCGCACCGCTCTCGCCGAGCGCAGATAGCCGCGCGTTCGGCGGCTCGGCGGCCCATACGGCCCATGCGCTTCCGTCCTCGGGTTGCGCGGCGTCCAGTTCGGCGAGTATCGCGAGCGCGTCGGTATGGCCTTCGTAGAGCTTGACCAGCGAAAGGTCGAAGGCGGCGACCGCGCCCAGCGTACGCCAGCGCTGCACCGTGTTGCCGTGACCCGGCAGCGGCAGGCGATCCAGACCGGCACCGATCAACGCGTGCAGCGCGCGGCCAGCGTCTTCCGCGCTGCCGCGTCGAAACGGCATCTCGCCGAGAAAGGCGTGCAAGGCGGAAGCCGTCGCGAGATGTTCGACGTGGTTCATCGCGAGTTCCGCCGTTTGAGAGTGAAGCGTCGTGTCGGCATGGCGCGTTCGGTGCGTTCCTGTTCGTGGTTGAACAGGAGTGTGGCAAGGGACATGCCCGCACGCCATTCAGCCTAAAGGGGTAGGCCAAAGTGTCGGACTTGAAGCAATTGGTCTTCGAGGCTCGATGCGCGCAGTCAGGTTTCCCGGCCTATGCCATTAAGCCGAATCGACGCGGCCGCACAGCCGGGCTCAAATGACGCAAAAAAGGCCGCGCAGGGCGGCCTTCTGACGAAGGGGAAGTGAGAATGAAGCAGCGGACGCCTTGCGCGCCCTGGCGGGAATCAGCGGCGCGCGGGCGCGCCGACGCTCTTGCCCTCGCGCGCCGGTTCTGGCGCGGTCTTGCGCGCGCCCCAGCGTTGCGCGAGAACGGCGCACACCATCAGTTGAATCTGATGGAAAAGCATGAGCGGAAGCACCACCGCGCCGACCGCGTGCGACGCGAAGATCACCTTGGCCATCGGAATGCCGGAGGCGAGACTTTTCTTCGAGCCGCAGAAGATGATCGTGATCTGGTCCGCGCGGGAGAAGCCGAGCCGTTTGGCCGTGAACGCCGTGATGAAAAGCGCGGCCGCCAGCAGCAGGATATTGACCGCGAGCAGTCCCGCGAGCGTGGCCATCGAGATCGAATGCCAGATGCCTTCGTTCACGGCCTCGCTGAACGCTACGTACACGACGAGCAGGATCGAGCCTTGGTCGACGAACTTGAGCATCGCGCGATGCTTGTCGATCCATTTGCCGATAGCTGGCCGCAGCAATTGCCCGGCGATGAACGGCACGAGCAGTTGCAGCGTGATATTGCCCACCGTGTGCCACGGCGAACCGGTCGTCGCACCATGATTGCTCACGACAAGCCCGACGAGCGCCGGCGTGATGAAAATGCCGAGCAGGCTCGAGGCGGACGCGCTGCACACGGCTGCAGGCACGTTGCCCTTCGCCATCGACGTGAACGCAATCGACGACTGTACGGTGGACGGCAGCGTGCAGAGGAAGAGGATGCCGGTGTAGAGCGCTGGCGTGACGAGCGGCGTGAGCACGGGCTTGAGCACGAGTCCGAGCAGCGGAAAGAGTGCGAAGGTGCTGAGCAGCACGACGAGATGCAGCCGCCAGTGCGTCGCCCCGGCAACGATCGCCTCACGTGACAGCTTTGCTCCGTGCAGGAAGAACAGCAAACCGATGGCGATGTCGGTAATCCAGTTGAACGCCACCGCCGCGCTGCCGCGGCAGGGCAGGACGCTGGCGACGATGACGGTGCCGACGAGCGCCAGCGTAAAGTTGTCGGGAAGAAGTTTGGGCCGTGCCATCAGAGAATCTCGTACCTGGATGCGCCGCGCGCCGTGCTCGGCGTTTTCAGCGTCAAGTCGGGAAAAACCATGATTTTCGCTTGTACCCGATTAAATTGGCAAATTCATTTACAGGATGCATTGATTACCGATGCGCATGAAAGCAAGCGATCCTCGCCGCGAACCGGAAGGTTCAAGAAGCAACATTCGCGCCGCGCATCGGTCAATTTCGGCGCATCGAGAACCGTCTGTCCAGCACGATTTTCGTCACATGATTGGGCATCCGAAACGGTGGCCAAACACGAAAAAACTCTGACGTAACATGGTGTTACAACCATCGACCAGGCATAACACTTTTTGGCTCGACTGCCGTCGCGACGCGAAATAAATTGTTGGATACACCGGTTGGCGGGTTTTTGCATCGTCTGGATGCCGAAGCCCGGATGCTCCGACTACGACCGGTTGTCCGCCTGAATCGGAAGTCTTCGCTTTCGGTGCACGGACAGGAATATCGGTCGGATGCAGGCTGTTTCGACATGGCGCTCACTGGCTTTCGCAAGACTACCCGGCTTTTCGCATCCGTAGCGCTCTGCGCGCTCGCGGTGGCGGGTTCGCTCGCGCTGGCCGGGCCGCGCGCCGAGTGGCTGTCGTCGGCGGTATTCAGCGATTCCGCGTCCAGCCGGCAGTCGTTGCGCTACACGACTGTCGCCGCGAAAGACGGCTTGACGCCCGTGAGCGCTGAAGTGCGCCCGGGTCCGCGCGTCGAACAGGCGGTGCCCCTGCGCGGCGCAGGCTCCATTCGCGCCGACATCACGCGCTACAACGAAGAGCGCAGCCTGCCGCGCCCGCCCGGGCGTCCGGCAGACGACGGCCGCGCGCCTACGAACGCGAATTACCGCAACTGATCCCGCGCTCTCACCGGCTTCGGCCGCCGTTCCGCGCCTTCTTCCGCGGAACGAAAAACTATTGGCGCGTCTAGTTCCGCTGTCACGATGACGTAATCTCGCCACAGTTACGCATCGAATTTTCATCAGGCATTCCGATCTTTTTTCCGCGCAAGGACAATGCGCCCTGCGCGGGAAATTGTCGTATTTCGATTATTTCGAAAGACTTTCGACGCTTCGTCAGGCGCGCCGGTGCTCGCTTTGCGAACTATTCGTCGTCGAGAAAGCCGGCCAGGGCGTGCGACACGATGTGTCTGGGCGTGGCCGCTGCCGTTCAGCATTATTCGAACCGCTATACCCGTAATAACCAAAAACATTTTTGACCGGAAAAATGGTCCGTAAAGATGGTGCCGCTCCACACGCGATGCCTTTCTCGCCCACTAAACCGTCACGGTCAGACGAGGCGAGTGCAACGCCCCTCGCCCGCCAAGCTTTCAATTTTCGACAAAAGACAGGAGAGTTCATGAAGTCAACCGTCAACCGTGCGCCGAAGACTACGGTGAGAGCAACGGTCAAGGCCACCACGGTCGCCGCAGCGATGCTCGGCCTCTTCGCAGCGGGCGCGGCACACGCGCAATCGAGCGTTTCGCTGTACGGGCAGGTCGACGAATGGGTCGGCGCTCAAAAATTTCCGGGCGGCGATCGCGCATGGAACGTGAGCGGCGGCGGCATGTCGACGTCGTACTGGGGCTTGAAGGGCGCTGAGGATCTGGGCAACGGCTACAAGGCCATCTTCACGTTGGAAAGCTTCTTCCGCGCGCAGAACGGCCAGTCCGGGCGTTTCCAGGGCGACACCTTCTTCGCGCGCAACGCGTACGTCGGCATTCAAGGCCCGATCGGCACGATCACCGCCGGGCGCCTCACCACGCAACTGTTCGTCTCGACGATTCTCTTCAACCCGTTCGTCGATTCGTACGTGTTCTCGCCGATGGTCTACCACGTGTACCTCGGCGCCGGCACGTTCCCGACGTATCACACGGATCAGGGCGTGATCGGCGATTCGGGCTGGAACAACTCGGTCCAGTACACGTCGCCTGACTTCAACGGTTTGTCGGGCAGCGTGATGTACAGCTTCGGCAATACCGCCGGCGACGGCCGCTCGAAGAAGTACAGCGCGCAGTTCCTGTACTTCCACGGCCCGTTCGCGGCGACCGGCGTCTACCAGTATGTGAACTTCAACAACACGCCCGGCGACCTGACTTCGGTCGACGGCTTCGCGACGCCCGGCTACAAGAGCCAGAGCGTCGGGCAGCTGGGCGCATCGTACGACATGAAGTACGTCAAGTTCTTCGCGCAGTACATGTACACGAAGAACGACTACGAAGGCCCGGGCACGTTCCACGTCAACACGGGGCAGGGCGGCGTGACGATTCCGCTCGGACCGGGAACGGTGATGGCGTCGTACGCGTATTCGCGCAGCAACGGCGGCCTCGACCAGACGCACAAGAGCTGGGCGCTCGGCTACGACTATCCGCTGTCGAAGCGCACCGACGTCTACGCCGCGTACCTGAACGACAAGTACACGGGCCTGTCGACGGGCGACACGTTCGGCGTCGGCCTGCGCGCGAAGTTCTAAGCGACGCGTACGCCAGAACGAAAACACCGCGCCTCGTGCGCGGTGTTTTTTTGCGGGCCTGGAAAAAGAATCAGCCGATCGCGAGGCGCGCCTTCGCGTCGTCGTATTCGCCTTTCAGCCGCCGGACCAGTTCCGCCACGCTCGGCACGTCCTCCATCAGCCCGACGCCCTGGCCGGCGCCCCAGATGTCCTTCCACGCCTTCGCCTTGCTCGTGCCTTCGGCGAAGTTCATCGCGGTCTTGTCGGAGATCGGCAGCGCGTCCGGGTCGAGCCCCGCGTTGACGATGCTCTCGCGGATGTAGTTGCCGTGCACGCCGGTGAAGAGATTCGTGTAGACGATGTCCGCGGCGGTGGCATCGACGATCGCGCGCTTGTAGTCCTCCAGCGCGTGCGCTTCCTTCGTCGCGATGAAGCGCGTGCCCATGTACGCGAGATCCGCGCCCATGGCCTGCGCCGCGAGAATCGATCCGCCATTGGCGATGGCGCCCGACAGCACGATCGGACCGTCGAACATGCGCCGCACTTCGCCGACGAGCGCGAACGGCGACGTCGTCCCCGCATGGCCGCCCGCGCCCGCCGCGACGAGAATGAGGCCGTCGACGCCCGCTTCGAGCGCTTTCTGCGCGTGCCGCAGATTGATGACGTCGTGCAGCACGATGCCGCCGTACGAATGCACCGCGTCGATCATCTCCCTGACCGGCGCGCGCAGGCTCGTGATGAAGATCGGCACCTTATGCTCGACGCACACGCGCACGTCCTGTTCGAGCCGGGCATTCGACTGGTGAACGATCTGATTGACCGCGATCGGCCCGATGACCGCATCGGGATTCGCCGCCTTGTGCGCGGCAAGCTCGCTCTGTATCTGCGTGAGCCATTCGTCGAGCAACGCGGCCGGGCGCGCGTTCAGCGCCGGAAACGAGCCGACGATGCCCGCCTTGCATTGCGCAAGCACGAGCTCCGGATAGCTGACAATGAACATCGGCGAACCGACGACGGGCAATGTGAGGTGCTGCAAGATGGCGGGCAGGGCCATGGAACGAGTCTCCTGATTGTGTCCGAGCAGCGTTCAAACCATTCTAGGAACTGCCGCTCGATTCGGCACGCACGACCATTTTCCGGAAAGCGTGCGCGCTCGGCCAGCGAACGATCGTTCGATTATAAGCAAGGGAGCGAAGCCGGGCCATTCGCCATTTCCCGAGGAAGTCTTCGGTTTCCACATTTGCGGTCCCGCACGGACGTCAGCAATCGCGCGGGCCCGCCTACAATGGTCCGCAACGCCACGAACAAGAAAACATCATGTCTTTCAGCGACTACGAGCCGTTTCGCGTCGATGCGGCGGGCGTCGAGATCGTCGGAATGAAAGGCGGTGACGGGCCGCCGCTGATTCTCCTGCACGGCCACCCGCAAACGCACGAGATCTGGCACAAATGCGCGGGCGACCTCGCGAAGCACTTCACCGTGATCGCCACGGATTTGCGCGGCTACGGCGCGTCGGGAAAACCAAAGAGCGACGCGCAACACACGCCGTACTCGAAACGCGCGATGGCCGCCGACCAGGTCGCGGTGATGCGTCATTTCGGCTTCGAGCGTTTTCTCGTCTGCGCGCACGATCGCGGCGCGCGCGTCGCGCACCGGATGGCGATGGACTTTCCCGATGCCGTCGATCGCCTGATGCTGCTCGACATCGCGCCGACGCTCGCGATGTACGAAGCCACCGATCGCGAATTCGCGACCGCGTACTTTCACTGGTTCCTGCTGATTCAGCCGACGCCGCTGCCCGAGTTGCTGATCGGCGGCAATCCGAACGCGTATATCGATCGCGTGATGGGCAATCGTCATGCGGGACTCGCGCCGTTCGCGCCGCACGCGTTGCAGGCGTATCGCGATGCGCTCGCATCGCCCGGTACGATCTTCGCGATCTGCGAGGACTATCGCGCGTCGGCGGGCATCGACCTCGAGCATGATCGCGCCGATCTCGAACGCGGCATGAAGATCGCATGTCCGCTGCGCGTGCTGTGGGGACGCGAAGGCGTGATCGAACGATGCTTCGATGCGCTTGAAGAATGGCGGCGCGTCGCGCGCGACGTGAGCGGCCGCGCGTTGCCGTGCGGTCACTACATTCCCGAGGAACAGCCCGACATGCTGCTCGCGGAAATGCTCGCGTTCTTCGAAGCCGATGCGCCCTGAAACCCGCGCCGGCATTGGGTCTTACGCCGGTTCAGGTGATCGTTAAAGTTTTGTAGGGAAAGCACCGATGCACGTGAAATAGTGTCGCGCTACGATACGCTGGACGTTGATCACGTCCATATGATTCGCCGCTTGCCGTAGCTGACAAGCGGCTTTCTTTTTGTCCGGCGGTTCCGTTCAGGCCGCCGAAACGGTCTCGCCGCTCACGATCACCGAGCCGCCGCGCGCCAATTCCCCGACGATTTTTTCGACGAGCGTGCGACGTTCGCCCGATGGCGCGAGCGCGTCGGCGGCGGCGCGCATCGAGCGGGCTTGCGCGACCATCGTCACCAGCGCGCCGAAGGTCATCGCGCGCACCTCCATCAGCTTGAACACGATCAGCACCTTGAGCGCGTTCTTTGCGTTGCGCGCGGGATCGGCCTGCAGATAATCGAGCCGCGACGAAGCGACGTCGAGCGCGCGCGCGACATCGGTGAACGGCGCGCCGTGGCCGGGAATGACGACATCGACATCGAGCGTCGAAATCAGGTCGAGCACGGCGCGTTCTTCCGCGAATCCGCTCTCGCCTTCGAGTTCGGGAAAGATCACGCCGAAGCCGTTTTCCCACAGCGCGTCCGCGCTGATGAGCACGCGCGTTTCAGGGCAATGCAGCATCAGCGAATGCGGATCGTGGCCCGGCGCGCCGAGCACGTTCCAGTCGAAGCCGCCGAGCGCGAGCGTCGCGCCGTTTCCGATCGTGCCCGTGAAATCGAACCGGTCGCAGCGCTGGCCGGTTGCGCGGAACGTGAGCGCGTCCTCGTCCCACGCGCGCACGGCGTGCGCTTCGCTCGCGGGAATCAGCGTGCCGCACGCGTACGTGCGCTGAAGCAGCGCGTTGCCGCCGCAATGATCGGAGTGCAGATGCGTGTTGACGATCAGATCGAGCGCGCGCGCGCCGAGTGTCTGCTTCACGAGCGCGAGCGTTTGCGGCGCGTGCGACGCGTAGCCCGTATCGACGATCGCGGTGCCTTCGGCGCTGGCGAACAGCACGTTGTTCGACGAGAGCCAGCCGCGTTCGAAGACGGTCATCGAATCGGGCAGCGACTTCACGCGCGGGTCTCCATCGGCATCACGACGATGGTCGCCGTCGCCTTCATCACCGTTTCGCCGAGCTGATTGCGCGCGCCGCCTTCGAGCTTCACGAGATCGCCGTTCAGGCTCGCTTTCCACTTCGCCTCGGTCACGCGCCAGAACATCGTGAGCACGTCGTTCGCCTTCACCGCGCGCGTGAGCTTGATGCCGAATTCGAGCCCGAGCGGCTGCGCATCGCGCGAGAAGTGCGCGGCGAGCATCGCCATCAGATGCGCGGTCGGCTGCGTGCCCGAAGCGATGAGCGAACCGAAACGGCTTGCGCGCGCGTAGGCGTCGTCGTGATGCAGAGGGTTGAGATCGTTGACGAGCGTCGCGAAGTGTTTGATCGAATCGGGCGGCAGCGCGAGCGTCGCTTCGAACGATTCGCCGATCGTCACGACGCGCGCGCCCTGACGGCGGCTTTCGACACGCGCGAGCACCGCGCGCCTCTCGTCGTCACTGGAGGACGACCACGCGGCGATTTCCTCGATGGTGCGAAAGCAGCCTTCGCAGAAGCCGGTCTGCGGATTCATGCGGCACACATCGTCGCACGGCGACGCCACGCCGGTCATGACTCCGCTGTCTCGCGCAACGCGACGTCCGCGACCGGCGCGCCCGTCAATTCGATCAACTCCTGCGGCGACAGATTGAAGACCGCGTGCGGATGCCCGGCGGCGGCCCAGAGACTGTCGAGCGCGAGCAGGTCTTCGTCGATCAGCGTGACGGGCTCGACCGCGTGGCCGATGGGGCACACGCCGCCGATCGCATAGCCGGTTTTCTCGCGCACGAACTTCGCATCGGCGCGCGCCAAAGCACCGACGCGCGCCGCGACCTTCGCTTCATCGACGCGATTCGCGCCGCTCGCGATCACGAGCACGGGCGCATCGTCTTCCTTGCGGCGAAAGAGGATCGACTTCGCAATCTGCGCAACCTCGCAGCCCAGGCCTGCCGCCGCTTCCGCCGACGTCTTGCCGGTCTCGGGCAGCATCACGACGTCGTGCGGATGGCCGCGTTCCTTCAACAAAAGCGCGACGCGGCGCGCGGAATCGGGTAATTGATCGATCATCGTGTTCCTTTGTCTTAAACGCAGGCGTTTGCGCCATCGCGCTTCTTCGTGAAGATCGCACGGCCGGCGCGCGACGAGCTGGGTTTGCCGATCGCGCGCGAAATGAAATCGCCGATATCGACGAGCTGATCGAGATCGACGCCCGTCTCGATGCCGAGCCCGTTCATCAGATAGACCACGTCTTCCGTCGCCACGTTGCCCGTCGCGCCCTTGGCATACGGACAGCCGCCGAGTCCCGCGACCGATGCGTGAAAGATCTCGATGCCTTCGAGCAGCGCCGCATAGATATTGCCGATGGCCTGCCCGTACGTATCGTGGAAATGCCCGGAAAGGCGCTCGCGCGGAAACGCCTTCTGCGCCGCCGCGAGCACTTCGCGCGTGCGTTTCGGCGTGCCGACGCCGATCGTGTCGGCGATGTCGATTTCATCGCAGCCGAGCGCCTTCATGCGCTCGACGACATCCACGACCGATTCGATGCTGACTTCGCCCTGATACGGGCAGCCGAGCGCGCACGAAATGCTGCCGCGCAGGCGCATGCCCCCGTCCTTCGCGGCTTTCGCGACCGGCTCGAAACGCGCGATGCTTTCCGCGATGCTGCAGTTGATGTTCTTCTGCGAGAACGCCTCGCTCGCCGCGCCGAAGATCACGATTTCGTCGGCCTTCGATTCGAGCGCGCCTTCGAAGCCGCGCATGTTCGGCGTCAGCACCGAGTAGATCGTGCCCGGACGCCGCTCGATGCCGGCCATCACGGCGGTGGCGTCGGACATCTGCGGCACCCATTTGGGCGACACGAACGATGTCGATTCCACATTCACGATGCCCGCGCGCGCGAGCCGGTTCACGAGTTCGATCTTGGTTTCGGTGGGCACGAACTCTTTCTCGTTCTGCAGGCCGTCGCGCGGCCCGACTTCGACGATTTTCACTTTGGCCGGAATCATGGCTGTCTCCCTTTATGTTCGATTTCGATGCGTTCAGTATCCGCGCTTGAAGTCGACGATGCCGCTGATCGGCTCGCCGCGCGCGAGTGCTTTGATCTTGCCGGCGATCTGGACGATGCTTTCCTCGCGCAGCGTTTCCGCCGAGATATGCGGCGTGACCGATACGCGCGGATGCGTCCAGAACGGATGATCCCGCGGCAGCGGCTCCGTGTGGAAGACGTCGAGCGTCGCGGCGGCGATCTGGCCGTTGTCGAGCGCGGCGATGAGATCGGCATCGACGAGATGCGGGCCGCGCGCGACATTCACCAGATACGCGCCGCGCGCGAGCTTGCCGAAGGTGCGTGCGTTCAGAATGCCTTCGGTGTCCGGCGTATGCGGCAGCAGGTTGATGAGCACCTTCGCGCCGTCGAGAAAGGCATCGAACTGATCCGCGCCCGCGAACACTTGCACGCTTTCGATCGTTTTGGGCGAGCGGCTGTAGCCGCGCACGGGCACGCCGTGCTTCAGCAAGCCCTTCGCGACTTCCGCGCCCAGCACGCCGAGCCCGAGCACGCCGACCGTGAACGTCGCGCGCGCATGCTGCGGCAGTTTTTCCCAGCGGCCTTCTCGTTGCAACGCGTCGTACTCGTCGAAGCGGCGCAGGTAGCGCAGCACGCAGTACGTCGCGTATTCGACCATCTGCTGCGCCATGCCGGTGTCTTCGAGACGCACGAGCTTCGCGTTCGGCGGCAGCGTGCCGGGTTCCTTGCGCTCGACATCGAGAATTGCGTCGACGCCCGCGCCGAGGTTGAACACGGCCTGAAGATCGGGCCGATTAGCGAAGAGTTCGCGCGGCGCGCGCCAGACGATCGCGTAATCGGCGCTCGCGGTGTCGCCCGGCTCCCACACGCGCAGGTCCGCATCCGGCAGTTCGCGTTTCAGGCCGCCGAGCCACGCGTCGATATCGGCGCCCTTTTCGTAGAAGATGATTTTCATGACCGCGCCGGTTCAGTTCGCGTGTTGGTGTCCGCAGCCGCGCCCGGTCTCCTGAACGCTGACATTCTGCGCGGCTTCCGCGCGCATGCCGAGGCGCTCGATCAGCTTGCGGTCGGCTTCGGCTTGCGGGTTGCTCGTCGTCAGAAGCTGGTCGCCGTAGAAGATCGAATTCGCGCCGGCGGCGAAGCACAGCGCCTGCAATGCTTCGTCCATCTGCTCGCGGCCGGCTGAGAGTCGCACCATCGCCTTGGGCATCGTGATGCGCGCGACCGCGATCGTGCGCACGAACTCGAACGGATCGAGCGCCTCGACGCCGGTGAGCGGCGTGCCCGCGACCTGCACGAGATTGTTGATCGGCACCGATTCCGGATACGGCTCCATGTTCGCGAGCTGCGAGATCAGCCCGGCGCGCTCCCGCCGCGATTCGCCCATGCCGACGATCCCGCCGCAGCACACGTTGATGCCCGCATCGCGGACGTGTTCGAGCGTGTCGAGGCGATCCTGATACGTGCGCGTCGAGATGATCTGGCCGTAGAACTCCGGCGAGGTATCGAGATTGTGGTTGTAGTAATCGAGGCCGGCTTCGCGCAGTCCTTGCGCCTGATGCGCTTCGAGCATGCCGAGCGTCACGCAGGTTTCGAGACCCATCGCCTTCACGCCGCGAATCATGTCCTTGATCGGCTCCAGATGGCGGTCCTTCGGATTGCGCCACGCCGCGCCCATGCAGAAGCGCGTCGCGCCGTTGGACTTCGCGACACCGGCGGCTTTCAGCACTTCGTCGACGTCCATCAGCTTTTCGGCCTTGAGGCCGGTCTCGTGATGCACCGACTGCGGGCAGTACGCGCAATCTTCCTCGCAGCCGCCGGTCTTGATCGAGAGCAGCGTGGACAACTGCACCGCGTTCGGATCGAAGTGCTCGCGATGCACGGTCTGCGCGCGAAACAGCAGATCGTTGAACGGCAGTTCATACAGCGCGACGACATCGGCGACGCGCCAGCGCTGCATCGGCTGCGGCGTCGTTGTGGAAGTGGTCTCGGCGGCGATTTGCTGTGTCATGGGTTCAATCCTTTCGATGAAGCTGGTGAGTCAGAGCGCCGATATCGAGCGAATCGGCGGCGCGCTTCGCATCGGGCGGCGCGAGATGCGGAATCACGCCGATGAGCGGCGCGTCGATGCGTTGTTTCAAGGAAGCGATATTTTCGTCGGGATAAAGCATGTTCGGGTCGACGCGATTCGCGACCCAGCCCGCGAGCTTCAATCCGCGCGACGCGATGGCCTCGACGGTCAGAAGCGCATGGCTGATGCAGCCGAGCCGCATGCCGACGACGAGCACGACCGGCAGATTCAGCGCCACGGCGAGATCGGCGGTGTCGTGCGCGTCGTCGAGCGGCACGCGAAAACCGCCGACGCCTTCGACCACGACCATATCCGCTTTGGTCACGGCGACGCGATGCGCCTCCACGATACGCGCGATATCCAGCGCGATGCCCTCGCGCGCCGCCGCGATATGCGGCGCGATCGGCTCGCGCATCATGAAGGGCGTGCGGATCGCGTCGGGCAGCGCGACGTTGGCGGCGGCATCGAGTTGATCGGCGTCTTCGTTGTGCAGTACGCCGTCGCGCTCGAGCGCGCCCGAGGCGATCGGCTTCATCGCGGCGGCGCGCAGGCCCGCGCGCGCGAAGCCGTGCAGCAGCGCGGAAGAGACGAGCGTCTTGCCGATTTCCGTATCGGTTCCGGCGACGAAAAACGATAAAGCGGTCATAGCGTATTCAGAGCGTGATCGAGGCGCGCGAGATCGTCCTCGCTGTGCGCGGCGGAAAGCGAAATGCGCAGGCGCGATGTGCCTGCGGGCACTGTCGGCGGACGGATCGCGGGCACCCAGAGGCCGTGCTCGTCGAGCGCGGCGGCGATGTTCAGTGTCTCGTCGTTGCCGCCGATCACGAGCGGCTGCACGGCGGTATGTGAATCGACGGGCATCCAGCGCGTGCGTTTGAGCATCGCGCGCGTGGTTTCGATGAGCGATGCGAGATGCGCGCGGCGTCGATCGCCTTCATCGCCCCCGATGATTTCGATGCTCTTCGACACCGCATGCGCGACCGCGGGCGCCGACGCCGTCGTGAAGATATACGGACGCGCGCGCTGGATCAGCCATTCGACGACGGTTTCATCCGCCGCGACGAACGCGCCCGATACGCCCGCCGCCTTGCCGAGCGTGCCGACATAGACGAGATGCGGCGAACGCAGCGCGTAATGCGCCAGTGCGCCGCGCCCTTGCGGACCGAGCACGCCGAAGCCGTGCGCATCGTCGACGATGAGCCACGCGCCATATTTCTCCGCGAGTTCGACGAGACGCGCGAGCGGCGCGATATCGCCGTCCATGCTGAACACGGTGTCGGTGACGATGAGTTTCGTCGCGGCGCAGTCGCCGGAGGCGTCGAGCATCGCGTCGAGCGCGTCCATGTCGGCGTGCGGATAGATCTGCGTCTCGGCGCGCGAAAGCCGCACGCCGTCGATCAGCGACGCGTGGTTGAGCGCATCGGAGAACACGAGCGTGCCGCGCCCGGCGAGCGCGGTCACGACCGCGAGGTTCGCCATGTAGCCGGTGCTGAAATAGAGCGCGCGCGGGTTGTCGACGAAGCCGCCCGAGAACGCGGCGAGATCGTCTTCGAGTCGCGCGTGCGCGCGCGAATGGCCGCCGAGCAGATGCGAGCCGCCGCTGCCCGCGCCGTACAGCGATGCGCCTTGCGCGAGCGCCGCGCGGATCGCTTCGTGCGCGGCGAGGCCGAGATAGTCGTTGCTCGCGAAGCCGACGATCGCGCGGCCATCGACGGTCATGTGCGCGGAGCATGCGCCATCGATCGTCTTGCGGCGGCGTCGCAGGCCGCGCGCGTCGATATCGGCGAGGCCTTGTTTCAGCGTGTCGTACAGCGTCTGCGATGTGTTCTTCATGCCGTCTCCGTCTCCGTTTCTGTCAGCGTGGCGTCGAGCGTTTCGCGCGTGCGCTGCGCGAGCAGCAGGAGTTCGTCGTCGGAGAGGATGTACGGCGGCATCATGTAGACCGTCGCGCCGATCGGGCGCATCAGTAGTTCGCGCTTCAATGCGTTGGCGAAGAAGCGGCGCGAGAACGTCTTGTCGCCGGTGGCGACATCGAACGCGAAGATCGTGCCGCGATGGCGCAGGTTGCGCACGCGCGCATGTCCGAGCAGCGGCTGCAAGGCTTCGCGCAGCAGCGCCGATTTGCGCCGGTTTTCAGCCAATGCGTTCGCGCTGTCGAACAGATCGAGCGTTGCCAGCGCGGCGCGGCACGCGAGCGGATTGCCCGTGTACGAATGCGAATGCAGGAAGCCGCGCGCGATGTCGTCGTCGTAAAAGGCGGCGTAGATATCGTCGCGCGTCAGGACGATCGAAAGCGGCAGGTAACCGCCGCTGATGCCTTTCGACAAGCACATGAAATCCGGCCAGATGCCCGCTTGTTCGCACGCGAAAAAAGTACCGGTGCGGCCGCAGCCGACCGCGATTTCATCGGCGATCAGATGGACGCCGAATTCGTCGCACAATGCGCGCAATCGCGTGAGATACGACGCGTCGTACATCGCCATGCCGGCCGCGCATTGCACGAGCGGCTCGACGATCACCGCCGCGAGGCTCGACGCGCGTTGCACGAAGAGCGCGCGCATCGCGGCGATCGCTTCGTCGACGCCGACCGCCGCCGGCGACGCGACCACATGCGCGTGACGAATCAGCGGATCGTAAGCGTCCTTGAAAATGGCGACATCGGTCACGCCGAGCGCGCCGATCGTTTCGCCGTGGTAGCTGTTCGCGAGGCACGCGAACTCACGCTTCTCGCCGTGTCCGCGATTGCGCCAGAAGTGAAAGCTCATCTTCAGCGCGATTTCGACCGCCGACGCGCCATCGGACGCGAAGAACGCATGACCGAGCGTACGCTGCGTGAGCGCGGAAAGACGCTCGGCCAATTCGACGGCGGGCGCGTGCGTGCAGCCCGCGAGCATCGCGTGTTCGAGCGTGTCGAGCTGATCCTTGAGCGCGCGGTTGATGTCGTCGTTCGCGTGGCCGAAGAGATTGACCCACCACGAGCTGATTGCATCGAGATAGCGATTGCCTTCGTGGTCATGGAGCCATGCGCCCTTGCCGCGCGCGATCGGCACGAGCGGCGCGCGCTCGTGATGTTTCATCTGGGTGCACGGATGCCACACGGCTGCAAGCGAGCGGGCGACCCAGTCTTGATTGGCTTCTGTGTTCAAAAACGGCTCCCAGGCCCGCGCGCGCGGCGCGGGCCGGATACTTCGGGCAGGCGCGCAACGCCTGCGTTACGGAAAGACTGCGGGGAAAACTGCGCGAGTCAATTATCCCTAAAAGAAGGCCAACCTTCCGTATTCGGAAGGTTTTTTGGGCATGCGTGCGCGCGCAACGGAAATGCGAAAACGCGCTATCGCGTGCAACTTCGGTCAAATGGATGCGTTATCGTGCGATCGACGTAAAAACGCCGGCGCGAAGGCCGGCGTTCTCGACACGCGGAAAAGGTGTTTTCAGCGCGAGGCGGTTTGCGTCTCGGCTGCCCGATCGTTCCAGACGACGCGATTGTTCACCGCGTAGAGCTTGCACGGATCGGCGCTCTGCTTCTGGCAGCTCGCGATGGCGACGGCCATCGGATCGTCGCCGCCTTCGGCCCACGACCACGCGCCCGAATCGGAGACGGCGAACGCGCGGCTCGAATACTGCGAGAGGAAGTTGCGATAGCCGGCGCGACCGTTGTCATCGACGAACGGGACGGCCTGCACCGAATCGAGGTCAGCGAAGTCGGTCGCCTTCGGCATGTTCGGCTCCGAAACCTGATACTGCACCGCGGTCGGCATGCCGATCTGCGCGAGGAACGTTTTCACGCGCGGCCACCAGATCTGCACGCCGTCGCGATCGCCGACCAGGCGGTGCGCGTCGTTCTTGTAGGTGCCGAAGTCGACCATGTTCGCGCGCGCGCCGTGCGCGGTGAACGCGGTGTACATCTGCAAGGACAGGTCGCCTTGCCAGACTGAATCGTTGTCGCCGTAGAGCCACAGCGACGGCAGGCGCACGTTCTGGCCGTAGTCGCCGAACGCGCTGACGAGATTCTTCTGCCAGCCCGCGCATTCGTCCTGACGCAGTCCGCCCGAGAAGTTGATGAGGCCGCGCACGCCCGGCGCCGCGACCGCATCGCGCGCGCCGTAGGCGATGGTCGTCAGGCCGCCATGCGACGTGCCTGCCACGACGATATGCGTCTTGTCCACATACGGCTGGCCGCTCATATAGGCGACGGTCGCGGCGACGTCCTGTGCCTGCGCGAAGCCGTTCGCCTCGACATTGCAGCCATGGCCGGCGTAATCGCCGCCCGAGCCCGCGAAGCCGCGGCGATTCGGCACGACGACGATATATCCATGACGCACGAATTCACGCGCGAGCGCGACGGGACGATTGCGCGGTTGCGCGTGCGAATCGCCGGGGAGCTTGCCGTGATTGAAGACGATCATCGGGAACGGACCGGCGCCGTCCGGCTTGAACACCGTGGTTTCGAGCGAGATGTCGGCTTCGGGAATCTGGATGACGGTTTCGTTCAGACCATTGGCGACGACGGGCAGGCCGGCGTCGAGGGGATCGGGAATGCGCGAGAGCGTCTGGCCGAACGCGGCCGCCTGGAGACCTTCGGACTGACGCACGCCGCCGATCGGTTCGGCGCGCACGGCGGACGTGACGAGCGACGTCGCGAGCGCGCACACCATGCTGCATCCGACCAACCAGGTTCTGATCGCCATCCGTGAACTCCGACTGCGCTTCCAATAAGGCGTTGAAACGGCGTGGCCCCAAACGTCAATTTTGAAGTCACAAACCTATCGCGCTGCTCGTCAAGAGCAGTATCGGCTGCGGGTTCCGGGAGTCATGCCCCGAAAAGGCATGACAATTGGCTTCAAAACGGGGCTTCGCTGCGAGTGTCCGGGCACGGGAATGACTGCGCCCTGACGTGAACACAGATTAACTGTTCAAAATTGCACTGCACAATAAGTGCTACCCCGTAACTGTTTAATCTGAAAGGAGATTCTTAGGAAATTAATACCGTTGGCCATCGCATATTTCTTAAAGAAACATTTACTTTTCTTTTATCTGACCATCGACGTAAATCCATTTCCCGGCGCTGTTTCGCGTGAAGCGGCTGGCTTCGTGCAGCCGATGTGCGCGCCCGCCGACCTTGTAGCGCGCGACGAACTCGACCTCTTCGTGGTCCGCATCGATCGGTGTATGGCGCTTGATCTGCAAGCCGAGCCAGCGCGTGCCGGTATCGGACGCGTCGAGATCGGGCGGACAGGTCGATTCGGCCCAGGTCGCGCGCAGATAGGCGGTGTCGCCGAGCACGTACGCGGTGTAGCGCGAGCGCATCAGTTCCATCGCGTTCGCGGGCTTTTCCTCGCCTTCGATGAAGCGCCCGCAGCACGCTTCGTAACGCGGCGCGCGCGCGTTCGGACGCGAGTCGGGCGTGGCGCCGCCGCACGGACAATCCACCGGCTTCATTGATCGACGCCCGGCATGTCGACGTAACGCGGCTGGCTGCGCACGCGTTCGAGCCATGCGCGGATCGCGGGATAGCGCGACAGATCAACGTTCGCTTCATCCGCGACATGCGTGTATGCGTACAACGCGATATCGGCGACGGTGTAGCGCTCGCCGACGAAAAACGTGCGCGTTTCGAGATGCCGCTCCATCACGTCGAGCGCGCGATAGGAACCCGCGATCCTGTCCGGCAGACGGGCATCGCCGGGATTCTTCTGGAATTGCAGGATGAAGCGCGCCACCGCGACATACGGCTCGTGACTGTACTGCTCGAAAAACATCCATTGCAACACGTGCGCGCGTTCGAGCCGGTCATCGGGCATGAGCGGCGTGCCGTCGGCGAGATAGCAGAGGATCGCGTCGGATTCCGAGAGCGTCGTGTTCTCGTCGATGACGAGCACCGGCACCTTGCCGTTCGGATTCAGCTTTTTGAATTCGTCGGTGCGGGTCGCGCCGTTCATCATGTCGACTTCGTGCCACACGTAAGGCTGGCCGAGCTGTTCGAGGACGAGGCGAACCTTGTGACAGTTGCCCGATGCCGAAACGCCATGTACTTGATAAGTCACGATCACTCCTGGTTCACCATTCGAGCTTCGTGCCGTCGTACTGCACGAAGGTCCCGTTGAATTCCTCGCGCATCGCGCCCGCTTCGGCGATCACCGCGCGCATGCCCGAGACGCTGTGCGCGGCATCGATCGCCGCCGACGGCCCGCCCATCTCCGTGCGCACCCAGCCCGGATGCAACGCGATGCACGCCGAATGCCGCGATTCCAGCGACGCCACCTTCAGCGCCGAATTGAGCGCCGCCTTGCTCGCGCGATACAGCCAGCCGGTCGTGCCGCTCGTCTCGCCGATGCTGCCCATCTTGCTCGACACCACCGCGAGCACGCCGTTCGCGGCATCCGTGAGCGGCAGCAGCACGGGAATCAGTTGCATCGGGCCGCGCACGTTGGTGTGCATCACCTGATCGAAGTCTTCGGCGCCGATCGTTTCGACGCCTTCGGAACGCGGCCCGTACACGCCCGACACGACGATCGCCACGTCGAGCTTCTCCTCGTCCAGTTGCCACGCGAGCGCGGCGATCTGCTCGGGCTGCGTGACGTCGAGCGGGAAGGTTTGCGCGCCCATCGCGTCAAGCGCGGAGAGCGAGGTTTTGTCGCGGGCCGTGGCGAGCACGCGCCAGCCGTCGCGACAATATTCGCGCGCGAATTCGTGGCCGAGGCCGCGTGACGCGCCGACGATCAATACCGTTTTCATGAGCGATGTCTTCCTTGGGATGGGGACCTTGCGACTATAGCGCGCGACCCGCTGTCGCGGATCGCCGGCCGGTCTTTCGGATATCGTTGTGCGCTTTCGAACCAGCAAGACCGGGAAGATGATGCATACCGATGTCGTGATCGTCGGCGCGGGGCCGGCGGGCTTGTGTCTGGCGAATGCGTTGAGCGGCGCGGGCTTGTCGATCGTGCTCGTCGAGCAGCAGAGCCACGATGCGCTGCGTGAGCCCGCGTTCGACGGACGCGAGATCGCGCTGACGCAAAAGTCCGTCGCGTATCTGAAGACGCTCGGCGTGTGGGCGCGCATCGGCGCGCACGCCAAATCGCAGCTCGCCGATGCGCGCGTGTTAAATGGCTCGTCGACGTTCGCGCTGAAGATCGGTCATGCGCTGTCGGGCCACGACGAGCTCGGCTGGCTCGTGTCGAATCATCTGATCCGGCGGGCGGCGTTCGACGCGCTCGAGCATCTTCGCGAGTCGGGCGCGGCCATTCGCATGATGGCGTCGGAACGCGTGATCGATGTCGATACCGATGCCTGCGGCGCGCGCGTGCGGCTCGAAAGCGGCGCGACGATCGCGGCGCAACTGGTCGTCGCCGCGGACAGCCGTTTCTCCGCGACGCGCCGCATGATGGGCATCGCCGCCGACATGCACGATTTCGGCAAGTCGATGCTGGTCTGCTGCATGACGCACGACATGCCGCACGATCACGCGGCCTGGGAATGGTTCGGTCATCGTCAGACGCTCGCGCTGTTGCCGATGAATCCGGATCCGGAGAGCGGCGCACATCGGTCGTCGGTCGTGGTGACGCTGCACGCGCGCGACATCGAGCGATTGAGCCAGCTCGATGCCGATGCATTCGATCGCGAGATCGAGCGACGCTTCGAGCGAAGGCTGGGGGCGATGTCGCTGCGCACGACGCGGCATGTGTATCCGCTGGTGTCGGTTTATCCGAAGCGATTCGTGGCGAAACGTTTCGCGACGGCAGGAGACGCGGCGGTCGGCATGCATCCGGTCACGGCGCATGGGTTCAATTTCGGGCTGGCCGGCATCGAGATCCTGTCCCGCGCGATCCGCGATGCCCGTGCGGCAGGGCTCGACATCGCCGGCGATGCGCTGCTCGCGCGATACGAGCAGAGGCATCGGCAGGAAACCCGGCCGCTTTATCTGATCACGCGGTTCATCACCGAGGTCTACACGCGCGACTCGCTGCCGGCGCGAATCGCGCGCGATGCGCTGTTGCGTATCGGAGAGAAGGTGACGCCGTTCAAGCGGGCTGTGGCGATGTCGTTGGCGGGGCGGTGATTCGTTTGTCCGATTTGTCGGACTATGCCGTCTGGAAAGGTAGTTAGGGTTGCTGAATCATGTAAAGTCAAGCCACTCGCAGTGATGAAGGAGTGAGCATGTTTAAGACTATCCGATCCCCGCTACCACCAGACATCGATCCAGAATGGATCAGGCAATTGCAGGAGCAGGTCGCTCGCCGGCGCAAGATCGAGGCAGAGATTCGAAGGCAGATGGGCAAGCCGGAAGTCGATTCCAGAAAGTTTATCCAGCATCTGATGAATTTTCCGGACATCGGCATGAGCCTGGAAGACCTGCTTCGAGAGGCTGACGAGGGAGGCAAAGATGTTTCTCGCTGATACCAACGTGATCAGCGAGACTTTCAGACGTGGTCGAGAGAACCAGGGCGTCCGCAAGTTCTTCCGTCGCGCGGAAGACGACCAGAACGCCGTTCACCTCTCCGTCGTCACAGTGGGAGAGCTTCGCCGCGGCGTCGAGAACCTTCGCCGAAAAGGTGACGCGCCGCAGTCAGCGAGGCTTCGAATCTGGCTGGACGACATCCTGAAAGAGTACGAGGAGAGAATCCTGCCTGTAGACAAAGAGATTGGTGAATTGTGGGGGCGGCTCCGCGCGCCGCATCCCGAGCCGGCGCTGGACAAGCTTATCGCCGCAACGGCGCTCGTCTATGGTCTCACCGTCGTCACGCGCAATGTCAAGGACTTTAGAGGCTCAGGCGTCAACATGCTGAATCCTTTCGAATAGCCGCCCAACCGGCCCGGCGCGCAACGCCCGGACCGGCCCGAAGCAATCAAACCAGCTCGATCCCCATCGCCGTCGCCTCGCCGCCGCCGATACACAGGCTCGCGACGCCACGCTTCAATCCACGCGCCTTCAGCGCGCCGAGCAATGTCACCAGAATTCGCGCGCCCGAAGCGCCGATCGGGTGCCCGAGCGCGCACGCGCCGCCATTCACGTTGACCTTGTCGTGCGGCAGATCGTGCTCGCGCATGGCGGCCATCGTCACGACGGCGAATGCTTCGTTGATTTCGTAAAGATCGACATCGCCCGCGCGCCAGCCGTTCTTCTCGAAGAGCGCGCTGATCGCACCGACGGGCGCCGTCGTGAACAGCGACGGCTGCTGCGCGAACGTGCTGTGCCCGACGACACGCGCGATCGGCGCCACGCCGAGCCGCGCCGCCGTCGATGCGCGCATCATCACGAGCGCCGCCGCGCCGTCCGAAATGGATGACGAATTCGCCGCCGTCACCGTGCCGTCCTTCGCGAACGCGGGCTTGAGCGACGGAATCTTTTCGATGTTGGCCTTGAACGGCTGCTCGTCGCGCCCGACGACCGTATCGCCTTTCTTGCCCTGCACCGTGACCGGCGCGATCTCCCACTTGAACGATCCGTCGTCGTTCGCCCGCTGCGCGCGCCGCAGCGATTCGACCGCGAACGCATCCTGCGACTCGCGCGAGAACGCATACGAGGACGCGCATTGCTCCGCGAACGTGCCCATCAGGCGGCCTTTCTCGTAGGCGTCTTCGAGGCCGTCGAGGAACATGTGATCGAGCACCTGTCCGTGGCCCATGCGCATGCCGCCGCGCGCTTTCGGCAAGAGATACGGCGCGTTCGTCATGCTTTCCATGCCGCCCGCGACGATCACATCGACCGATCCGGCGAGCAGCATGTCATGCGCGAACATCGCCGCGCGCATGCCGGAGCCGCACATCTTGTTGATCGTCGTGCAGCCGGTCGACAGCGGCAACCCCGCGCCGAGCGCCGCCTGACGCGCGGGCGCCTGGCCCTGTCCCGCGGGCAGCACGCATCCCATGATCGCTTCGTCGATCTGCTCGGGTTTCACGCCCGCGCGTTCCACCGCCGCCCTGATCGCCGCCGCGCCGAGCTGTGCCGCGGTCAGCGAAGCGAAATCGCCCTGAAACGCGGCCATCGGCGTGCGCGCCGCCGACACGATGACGATGGAATCCTGTTGTGTCTCACTCATGTTTCAGCTCCTTGATGACGCCTTGAATGACGGCGGGAACGTCGCCCAGACGCGCCGCATCGGACGCGAGGACATCGTTCTCCGCGGAATGCGCGCCGCTGCGAGTCATCGCGGCAATGCACGACTGATATACCGGATCGATCCGGTCCGCCGCGCCGATCATCATGCCCATGTTGCGCAAGCGGCCGTCGTGCACGCCGTAGGTCCAGCCGTGCACGGTGAGTTCCTGTCCGCGCGCCCATGCGTCGTTGACGATGGTCGTGCGGCAAACGTTGATGGTCTGCTCGATCGTGTTCAGTTCCACGAGACGGCGATGGCGCGCGTCGCCGATCGGCCATTCGTCGAGCAGCGCGGCGTGCTTCTCGCGCACGTCCTCGACATGGCGCAGCCAGTTGTCGGCCAGGCCGACGCGCTGCCCGACGAGTGCCGCGCCCACGCCCGAGCAGCCGTAATGGCCGACGACCATGATGTGTTTCACCTTCAGCAGATCGACGGCGAACTGGATCACCGACAGACAGTTGAGGTCCGAGTGCACGACCACGTTCGCGATGTTTCTGTGCACGAACACCTCGCCCGGCGGCAGGCCGATGATCTCGTTGGCGGGCACGCGCGAGTCCGCGCAACCGATCCAAAGATATTCGGGCGTCTGCTGATGCGCGAGACGCTGGAAGAACTCGGCGTCCTCGGCGAGCTTGCGCTGGACCCATTCCTGATTGTTCGCGAACAGATGGGCAAGCGGAATCGAAGTTTCGTTGTTGTCGGAAGTAGGGTTCATGTTGGCAAGTCAGAGCAGGACGGCGCGCGTCAGGCGGCACGCGCGTCCGGTCGACCGGGCTCGTCGAAACGTTCCGGATAGCGGATGCAGAATCGGACGTCCCGGTCATAGGGAAAGAAATCGGCGAGTTCCCCGCGCAGCAACTGTTCCTTGTGATGCTGCCAGAGCGCGGGATCGAAGAAATCCGCGTGATGGCGCATGAACGCCTCGCGCACGCGCGGATCGCCGAGCAAAAATGTGCCGTACGTTTCGGGAAAAATATCGTGCGGCCCGACGGTATACCACGGTTCGCCGGACAACTCGTCTTCTTCGTTGCGCGGCGGCGGCACGCGGCGCACGTTGCAATCGGTCAGATACTCGATTTCGTCGTAGTCGTAGAACACCACGCGACCGTGCCGCGTCACGCCGAAGTTCTTGTACAGCATGTCGCCGGGAAAGATGTTGGCCTGGATCAATTGCTTGATCGCGTCGCCATATTCCTTGATCCCGTGATCGATCTCGTCCGCGCTGCCGTGCTGCAAAAAGAGATTGAGCGGCACCATGCGGCGCTCGATATACACATGCCGGATGACGAGATTGTCGCCCTCGTATTCGATCATCGAAGGCGCGTCTTTTTCCAGCTCGCGGACGAGCGCGTCGTCGAGGCGCGAGACGGGCAGCGCGACGCTCGAATACTCCAGCGTATCGGCCATGCGGCCGAGGCGGTCGTGGCGCTTCACCAACTGATACTTGTCCTGGATCTTCTGGCGCGTCGTTTCCTTCGGCGGCGGAAACGCGTCCTTGATGAGCTTGAACACGTAAGGAAACGACGGCAGCGTGAACACGATCATCACGAGCCCCTTGATGCCGGGCGCGACGATGAACTTGTCGCTCGAATGCGAAAGATGGTGCAGCAGGTCGCGATAGAAATCGTTCTTGCCCTGCTTCTGCAGCCCGACCGACGTATAGATTTCCGCTTTCGGCTTGCGCGGCATGATCGTGCTCAGGAACTGCACGAACGCCGACGGCACTTCCATGTCGACGAGAAAATAAGAATGCGAGAAGCTGAAGATGATGAGCACCTGCTCGCGCGAAAGCAGCACCGTATCGAGCGCGAGCAGCCCCGGCTTCGTGTGCCGGATCGCGATGGCGAAGGGCAGCAGCGCATCGCCGTTGATGATGCGCCCGACGATATACGCCGCCTTGTTGCGAAAGAACAGCGACGAAAGCACGTGAATCTGGAAGTTCGGCGCGGGCCTGAGATCGCCGAATGCGTCGCGGGTCGCCTCCATCACGCATTGCACGTCGCGCTGCAAGTCCTCGAACGGCGGCTCGAGCTGGAAGTTCGTGACGATGCGTTCGAGCGTCGCGGCGAGGCCGTCCTTCTCCGGGTAATACGCGCGATACGTGGGCTTCGCGGCGGGCTCGTCGTTCTCGATGTACTCGGTCGAAATGGCCGGCCGCACGAAGATGAAATCGTTGTTGAAGTACGATCGATGCAGGATCTTGCAGCACACGGAATTGAAGAACGTCTCGGCGCATTCCGGCTGACGGTGCGTCGTCAGCAAGCCGATGTAATGCAGCTTGATCTGCTGCCACACGTCGTCATCGATGTTCTCGGCGTCGTATTCGTCTTCGAGCGAGGCCACGCATTCCGCGACGCGATCGTCATACGACGCGATGCGCTCTCGCGCCAGTCGCTGCAGCGCGAGCCATTCTCCGCGCTCGAACAGCCCCTTCGCCTTGACCGCGGCTTCGCGGAACACACGGTAATGATGCTCGAAGCCTTCGAGTATCGTCTTGGCGACATCGAAGCCGATTTGCGACGAGAGCAGCTTGGGGAAATGATTCATGTCGGCCCTGCGCTTCATGTGTGAAGGTCACGTCATGCGGCTTTGGGTTTGCGCGCGCGCTTGTCCGTTCCCGCTGCGAGCAGCGCACGGCCCTGCTCCTCATAGGCGGAGAGTTCGGCGAGGGTCGTGTTCAGATCTTCGAGCTGACGCTGGAGCACTTCGCGATGCGCCGCGATCGTGTCGACGAAAGCCTGCAGTTGCGTGGCGGTGCCGGTGGGCGAATCGTACAGATCGAGCAGCGTGCCGATTTCCGACAGCGTGAAGCCGAGCCGCTTGCCGCGCAGCGTGAGCTTCAGGCGCGTGCGATCGCGCGCCGAATACACGCGCCGCAGGCCGTTCGCGCCTTCGCGCTTCGGCGCGAGCAGGCCCTGATCTTCGTAGAAGCGAATGGCGCGCGGCGTGATGTCGAACTCGCGCGCCAGTTCGGTGATCGTGTAGTGCGTCGGTTGAGTCATTGCCGGCCCGCAGCGCAAATGCGCGCGCAACGTTAGAATGGACGTTTACGTTATCGTCAACTTGGCCAAATTGCAACGCGGCGCAAACCCGGAGGCAGGAACCGAATGAACGCACTCGAACACCAGCTCGACTATGTTTTCGCCGATGCACTGCCCGAATCGGGCGGCGTCAAGGAAGTGGCGCCGGGCGTGTTCTGGCTGCGCATGCCGCTGCCGTTCGCGCTCGATCACATCAACCTCTGGCTGCTCGCCGACGAAATCGATGGCGTGAAGGGCTGGACCGTCGTCGATTGCGGCATTTCGAGCGACACGATCCGCGCGAACTGGGAACGCGTGTTCGACGCCGAACTCGGCGGCCTGCCCGTGCTGCGCGTGATCGTCACGCACTGTCATCCGGATCATCTGGGCCTCGCCGACTGGATCTGCAAGGGCGGCGACAAGCACCGCTGGAACGTGCGCCTGTGGATTTCGCTCGGCGAATACGCAATGGGCCGCGTGATGGCCGCCGGCGACGGCTCCAACGCGGGCGGCGAGCGCGCGGCGGCGCATTTCGCGGCGCACGGCATGACCGACGACGCTTCGCTCGATGCGCTGCGCAAGCGCGACAGCTATTACCCGACGCTCGTGCCGTCGATTCCGGCGGAATATCGACGCATCCGCAACGGCGATGTCATCCGGATCGGCGGGCGGAATTGGGAAGTCGTGTCGGGCTACGGACACTCGCCCGAGCACAGCGCGCTCTTCTGCGCCGCCGACAAGCTGCTCGTTTCCGGCGACATGGTGTTGCCGCGCATCTCGACGAACGTATCGGTGTTCGCGGTCGAGCCGGAGGGCAATCCGCTCGCGTTGTATCTTGAATCGCTCGGCCGCTACGAAACGATGCCCGCCGATACGCTCGCGTTGCCCTCGCACGGCAAGCCGTTTCGCGGCGTGGCGACGCGCATCGGGCAACTGCGCGAACATCATCGCGCGCGGCTGGCGGAAGTGCGGGAGGCGTGCGCTCAAAGCCCATGCAGCGCCGCCGATATCGTGCCGATCATGTTCAAGCGCAAGCTCGACATTCATCAGATGACATTCGCGCTCGGCGAAGCGCTCGCGCATCTGAACCTGCTCTGGCTCGACGGAACCTTGAAACGCGAAACCGGCGATGACGGCGTGATCCGTTTCTCGCCGGTTCGATAACGCGGCGACTACTGCACCGAAACCGCGCCGAAGTTCACGCGCCCGAACGGGCTCACGTTATAGCCGCTGACGTTCGCGCGCGTGAGCGCGGCCGCCGTCGGATAGACGAGCGGAATCCACAGCGCCTGATCGTGGATGATCTTCTGCGCATCGACATACGCCTTCGAGCGTGTCGCGACGTCGGCGGTCGACTTGCCGTCGGCGATGAGCTTGTCTAGCTGGCCGTCGCAATAACGCGCGAAGTTGATGCCCGACTTCACCGCATTGCAACTGAAGAGCGGCGACATGTAGTTGTCCGGGTCGCCGTTGTCGCCGGCCCAGCCCATGAACAGCATGTCGTGCTGTCCTTGCTTTGCTGACCGGATCAGTTCGCCCCATTCGATCACCCTGACCTGCGCTTTCACGCCGATCTTCGCTAGATCGGCTTGCAGCAATTCGGCGCCCGCTTTCGGATTCGGATTCAGCACGCTGCCGTTCGGGCGCACCCAGATCGTCGTGTCGAAGCCGTTCGGAAAGCCCGCGTCGGCGAGCAGCTTTTTCGCATCGGCCGATGAGTACTTGTACGCCGCGATGTTCTTGTCGTAGCTCCAAGTATTCGGCGGATACGGATTCACAGCGGGCGTGCCGGTGTTGTCGAACACGGTCTTCATGTACGTCGTGCGGTCGAACGCCATGTTGATCGCCTGACGCACCTTCGGATTGTCGAGCGGCTTCTTCTGCGTGTTGAGCGCGACGAACGCCGTCATGAACGCGGGCGTTTCGCTCACTTTCAGCGACTTGTCCCGCTTCGCGTCGAGCACGTCCTGCGGCTTCGGCGACAACGCGATCTGGCATTCGCCCGCCTTGATCTTCTGCGCGCGCACCGACGCGTCCGGCGTGATGGCGTAGATCAGCCGGTCGATCTTCGGCTTCGTGCCCCAGTACGACGGATTCACGTCATACCGGATGATCGAATCTTTCGTGTAGCTCTTCAGCATGAACGGGCCGGTGCCGATCGGCTTGCTGTTCAGATCGACTTGCTGGTTCGCCTTCAGCAGCTTGTCCGCATACTCCGATGAATAGATCGATGCGAAGCCCATCGTGAGGATCGTCACGAAGGTCGCGTTCGGCTCGTTGAGCTCGAACTTCACGGTGTGGTCATCGACTTTCGATACGGCCTTGATGAGCTTCACGAGGCCCATCGACTGCGCGTGCGGAAAGCCGCTCGCGCCCGCGACCTTGTGCCACGGATTGTCGTCCGACAGCATGCGCGAGAAGGTGAAGACGACGTCGTCGGCATCGAGCGGGCGCGTCGGCTTGAAGTAATCGGTCGTCTGGAACTGAACGTTCGGACGCAGATGGAAGGTGTAGGTCAGGCCGTCGCTGCTCACATCCCATGACTGCGCGAGGGAGGGCACGACTTTCTTCGCGGCTTCGTCGTAGGAGACGAGCGTATTGAAGATGACGTCCGCCGACGCGTTCGTCGTCACGAGCGAATTGAATTGCACGACGTCGAAGCCGTCCGGGCTCGATTCGGTGCAGACGGTGAGCGGCTTGGACATCGCGAGCGTGGGCGCGGCGAGGATCGCCATTGCAGCGGCCGCGGCGAAGAGTTTCAGGCGCATGAGATCTCCCGTGATCTTCATTTTTGTTCGTAGATGAGCGTGGGCCACGCGCAGCAAGCGACGCGCCCGGCGCGGCCAGATTACCGAATGCATCCGCCGCCGACAACGATTCGATCGGCATACGCTTATTCGCGGCTTGCCGAAACGGGGCGCATCGGGCTAAACTTGCGCCGTCTTTGGGGAGTAGCCTTCCTTCGCGAGCGAAGGAGAACGCGTCAACATCCTCGGCCCTGCTGCCGTGGCGCGTTCGACCGGAACGGTTTGGCGAGACCATCGATGCGCTATGTCGTTCTTGGTCGGACGGCGCATGGCGCATCGTGGTTCGCTCGACGTCCGGCCGTGGAAACATCGTGTCCCCACAACTACAACATCCCCGTCCCTCGCGCACGCTTGCGCACTCGCCGCATGTTTCGATGCGAGGTGCCGCATGACGATGCTCTTTCTCGAACTCGCGCTGATGCTCGCGATCATCCTGATCGCGGCGGAGCTTTTCACGAATGCGCTCGAACATCTCGGCGAACGTCTCGGCATCTCCGAAGGCGTGACCGGATCGCTGTTCGCGGCGGTCGGCACGGCGCTGCCGGAGACGACGGTGCCGATCATCGCGCTGCTCGGCGGCACGACGAGCCGCGCGGTCAACGAAGAGATCGGCGTCGGCGCGATTCTCGGCGCGCCGCTGATGCTCGCGACGCTATCCACGTGTCTCATGACGTTCTCGATTCTCAAGTCGCGCGGCCTGAGCGGACGGATCGCACCCGAGCGCAGCGGGTTCGTGCGCGATCTCAACTTCTTCTTGTTCGCGTTCCTGATCGCATGTGGCGCGATGTTCGTGCCGCATCATGCGTGGCAGGTGCGCGCGCTGTTCGCGGCCGGGCTCGTCTCGCTCTATGTCATTTATGTGATTTCGACGTTCAAGGCTTCGGCGCGGCTCGTCGAGGGCGGGCATGGGACGGAAGCGCCCGAGGCGCTGTTCGTTTCGCGGGTCGGCCTGAAGACGTCCTTGGGCGCGATCATGCTGCAGTTCCTCGTCGGCATCGCGTTGCTGGTCGGCGGCGCGAAGGGATTCATTCATGGCGTCGAGGGCGTGTCGCATGCGCTGGGCATTTCGCCGCTGCTGCTGTCGCTCATCATCATTCCGATCGCAACCGAACTGCCGGAGAAGGTGAACAGCATTCTGTGGGCGCGCAGGGGGAAGGACACGCTCGCGTTCGGCAACATCACCGGCGCGATGGTGTTTCAGGGCACGTTGCTGCCGGCTATCGGCATCATGCTGACGCCGTGGGAGCCGCGGGTCGAGGTGCTGACGGGCGTGCTGATCACGCTCGCGGCGGCGGCGTGGCTGCGCTTGAACGCGCGGGTGAACGGGGTCGTGCTTTGGGCGCTGCTCGGGAACGGCGTGTTGTATGCGGCCTATCTCGTGTTGACGTTGGGACAGTGAAGTCGGCTACGAGCGATGCGGGCGGAGGTGACTTTTCGGGTTTTTCGTCTCGAGTCATGCGGTTATGATCGAGGGGTTGCTCCGCGTGCGCGGAGATGGACCCGCGATCTGGTCGAAGAAGAGCCCCGGCTGCGAGGTTGCTCCGCGTGCGCGGAGATGGACCGTACTCCTGCGCGGTCGGCGCCGATACCCACTTGGTTGCTCCGCGTGCGCGGAGATGGACCCTCTTCTCTCTCTCAATGGGCCATGCCTAATGGGGTTGCTCCGCGTGCGCGGAGATGGACCTTCGTCGACGAGGAGTTCGCGCCATTTCCTGCTGGTTGCTCCGCGTGCGTGGAGATGGACCCAGAAAAATCACACCCTATGATTTTTCGAAATCAGTTCCTCCGCGTGCGCGGAGATGAACCCCAGCCACTGTCGAAGTTCGGCGACCCGTCGAAGGCTCCTCCGCATATGCGGAGATCGACCATAGCCCCCGCGCTCGCACCATCGCTCGACCGTGGTTCCTCCGCATACGCGGAGACAGACGGTTCTGCATCGGCTACCCGATACCCACCACCCGAATCCCTCCACCCTTCACCGAACTCCAAAAACAAAATGCCCGCCGAAGCGGGCATCGAAGAGCGAAGCAGCGCGCTGATCAAACCAGCACGTCGTTCTTGTTGTTCTTGGAAGGATTAACGGCGCGTCGAAAGAAAACTTTAGAACCGCGCCGCCTGATGATATCGGCTGGCGGCTTTCGCGCCGTCCATCGAGCGGCGATACGTCGCGCCGAGCGTCGTCTGCGCATCGCGAGCGCGCGCCGACACCGCGTCGATACTCGCCTGGATCTTGCGGATGACCTCCAGCGCATCCGCCGGCTGTGGCGCCTGCAACGCCATCACGAGCGGCGCGCGTGCTTCGGCGAGTTCGGCGGCGCGCGCCCATTCGTTCTTGCTCGCCGCTTCTTCGATCGCCTCGGTCAACGACCACGCGTTGTGAATCAGTTCCTGCTGGTTCATGTCGGTATCCGCCCTTACTTCGAGTTCGTGGCCATCGCGCCCGCGCTATTGGTGCCGCCGAAGAGCGCAGTCAGATAGCTCGACTGCTGCGACATCGACGACATCAACGTGTTGAGCGCCGTGAACTGATTGTTGTAGTCGGTCGTCAGTTGCTGCGTGTACGTGGTGAGCTGCGTCTGCTGATCCTTGATGCTGCTGAGATCGTTATTGAGCGCGGTCGTGCGCGTATCGATGATGCCGCCCGTCGCCAGATAGGATGTCAGGCTGTTGTTCAGCTGCGCCGCGACGCCGTCCGTCGAATTGAAGAGCGATGCGACGGTGCCGGACTTGTTCGTCAGCGCGTCGGTGAGCGCGTCTTCGTCGGTGCTCAGCGAGCCGTCCGGCTGCAGCGTGATGCCGATCGAAGCGAGATTGACCTTGCTCGTGCCCGTGCCGATGCCCTTGCTGATCATGCCGGCGAGCGTGTTCTTGATCGTGTTCATCATCGAGTCGCCGAGCAGCGCGCCCTGCGAGCTGGCCGTCGAATCGTAGGACGTCAGCGAGGCTGCCGTGCTGATGAAGTTGTTGTAAGCCGTGACGAACGAATCGATGGCCGTTTTCTGCCCGCTCACGTCCTGACCGATCGTGAGCGTCTGCGTCGTGCCGACGGAATCCGCGGTGAGCGTCATGCTCACGCCGGTGATCGCTTCCTTGATGGTATTGCTGGCGCTCGTGACGTCCGTGCCCGCGATCGTGACGTGCGAGTCCACGCCCGCGCTGGATTGCGTCCAGCCGTTCGTACTGTTGATGATCGTGTGCTCGGGCACCGTGACCGTCTTGGTCGAATCGTTCGGATCCGGATCGGTCGTGGTGGTCGACGAACTGACCGCGAGCTTGTTGATCGCCGAGCTGCTGTCGTCGGCATTGACGGACACGTTGATGGCGTTCGCGAGACCCGTCGACGAGGAGCGCAGCACGAGGTGCGCGCCGTCCGTGCCGTTGACGATGGTCGCCGTGACGCCCGGATTATCGGACGCCGAGTTGATCGCCGAGACGATGCCCGAGAGCGTGTTGTTGGTGCTGTCGAGCTTGATCGTGCTCGACTTGTCGCCGACCTTGAGCGTGATCGAGCCGGTGCCGAGACTGTCGGTCGTCGAGAAGACGCCCGACGTGAGCGACTGCGCGGAAGCCATGTTGGTCACCTTGACCGAATAGCTGCCCGCGACCGCGGTGGTGTCGGCGGTGGCGGTAAGGCCCTTGCCGTCCGCGGTGGCCGTGAAAGAGCCGAGCGTCTTGCCGTTGGCGAGGTTCGTGATCGAGCTCTGCAGCAGCGAGAGCACGGACTTGAGCGTGCCGATCGCGGTGAGCTGCGTGTTGTCGGAGGTCTGCTTGTTGTTGAGCGCGTCGGTCTGACCGGCGACCTTCGCGTTGACGAGCGCGCTGACGAGCGAGTTCACGTCCATCGTCGAGTTCGTGGACCCGCTGATGATCGACTGCGCTGCCTGCTGGACGGCGCTCGTCGGATCGACAGTGGATCCCGTTGTCGTGGATACGGTGGTCATGTGTGCTCCGGTCGTTGCTTTTCGCGATCGTCGTGAATTGGGCGGGAGTCGTCATCTCCCGAAAACGCGCACAGGGAGGCGAGCTCCCGGTGCGCTGACTGCTGTGCTGCTGATGCAAAACTTTGTTACGGCCGGCGCGCATTGTACTGATAACGCGCGCCGGCTACAGCGTCGGCGAAACGGCTTAGCCGAGGAGCTTCAGAACTTGCTGCGGCATCGAGTTCGCTTGAGCCAGCACCGAGATACCAGCTTGTTGCAGCACCTGAGCCTTCGACAGATTCGCGGTTTCCTGCGCGAAGTTCGCGTCGGTGATTTGCGACTGAGCGGACGACAGGTTGGTCGACTGTTGCGTCTGGGTCGATGCGATCGACGAGAAGCGGTTCTGTGCAGCGCCGAGACCTGCCTGGATGCTGTTCACCGTGTTCAGCGCGTTGTCGATCGATTCGATCGCGACGTTCGCGCCGTTCGCCGTCGTCAGGTCGATGTTCGACACGGCGATCGGGTTGTTGGTCGCGTTCGCCGTGGAGATGGCTGCGCGGCTTGCCAGTTCGTTGGTCGTGCCGAAACCGGTCGGGGCCGTCGTGCCGAGTGCGCCGGCTGCGGTGAAGCCGATCGTCGAGCCGGCGCCGGCCGAGCCTGCCGTCACGGTGAACAGCGAGGCAGCGCCGCTGCTCAGCGCGTTGCCGCTCTGGTCGGTGAACTTGAAGCCGCCGCTGCCGTCCGCGAGAATGTTGATCGACGTGATCGCCGCGGTGGCGCCGGTGGCTTTCGTGCCGTCCGCATTCAGCGCAACGCCGGAGACCGTGCCGAGGTTCTGGTTCGCCGTGGCGTACGTGCCGGCGCCCGTCGCGCCGTTCGTCGAGCTGATGGTTGCCAGAGCCGTCGCCGCGGTGCCCTGCGCCGTCGCCTGAACCGTCGTTGCGAATGCGCCCGTGCCCGACAGCGTCAGCGGCTTCGGATTCGACGCGGAACCGGTGGTGCTCGAACCGAACAGCGACGTCGTCACGCTCGACGACAGAGCCTGGTTGTTCTGGTCGGTGAAGCTGAAGCCGCCGTTGCCGTCGGCCAGCACGTTGATCGACGTGATCGCCGGGGTCGTGCCGGACGCTGCCGCCGCGCCTGCGCTGTCGAGGCTGATGCCGCTGATCGTCGAGATCGTCGTGCCCTTCTGCGGCACGCCGCCGCCGAGCTGAGCAGCCGACACGCCCTTGCTCAGGTCGATGCTGATCGTCTGACCGACGTTCGCGCCGACCTGGAAGCTGACCTGGCCAGCCGAACCGTCGAGCACGTTGGTGCCGTTGTAGGTCGTTTGCGAAGCGATACGGTTCACTTCAGCGATACGCTGCGTCACTTCCTTCTGGAGTGCTGCCTGGTCGGTCGACGACAGCGAGCCGCTCGAAGCCTGCACGGCCAACTGGCGAATACGCTGCAGGTTGTCGGTGATCTGGTTCAGGCCGCTCGATGCCGTCTGCGTCATCGACACGCCGTCGTTCGCGTTCGAAACGCCCTGGTTCAGGCCGTTGATCTGCGAGGTCATGCGCGAAGCGATTGCCTGGCCGGCTGCATCGTCAGCAGCGCTGTTGATGCGCTTGCCCGACGACAGGCGGGTAATGGCCGACGACAGCGCGCTTTGCGTGTTGTTCAGGTTTTGCTGGGCAACCAGCGAGTTGATGTTGCTATTGATACCGATCATTTTTTGCTCTCCTGGGAGACTTTTGTCTGGCTTAGGCTTTGGCACCGAGTGTTGCCTGGCGGTCCTGCGCTCGGTGATAGCCGGCCGCCTACTTGTGGTTATCGGGCCCCTCGAAAAAAACTTAAGGCCCGCGCAAACGATTTGTGTAATGAATGCCGCCGTAAGCCTGCGCAGCCTCGCCCGGCAAGGCGCCTGTTTCGCGCGTATGCTTTTCGGTCCGTTCATCTCGCGCATTCGGAGCACACATGCAGACACGCAGCATCGGCACATCGGACCTGAAAGTCGCGCCGCTCGTCTTCGGCGGCAACGTGTTCGGCTGGACCGCCGACGAGCGCACGTCGTTCTCGATCCTCGACGCGTTCGTCGATCACGGCCTCAATTTCATCGATACCGCGGATGTCTATTCCGCCTGGGTCGACGGGCATCAGGGCGGCGAATCGGAGACGATCATCGGCAAGTGGTTCAGGGAAAGCGGCAAGCGCCATCGGGTCGTGCTCGCGACGAAAGTCGGCAAGCTCTCCACCCGCGCCGGGTTGAAGGCGGCGAACATCGCGGCCGCCGTCGACGATTCGCTGCGGCGTCTCAAGACCGACTACATCGACGTGTACTTCTCCCATTACGACGACGAGAACACGTCTCTCGCCGAAACCCTCGACGCGTATCAGAAGCTCATCAAGGCGGGAAAGGTGAGGGTGATCGGCGCGTCGAACTACACGGGCGAGCGTCTCGACGAGGCGCTGAAGATCGCGAAGGCTTCGGGCTTGCCGGCGTATCAGATTCTCCAGCCCGAATACAACCTGCATGATCGCGAGGGCTACGAAACGGATCTGGAGCCGGTGGCGCAGCGGCACGAAATCGCCGTCGTGCCGTATTACGCGCTCGCGAGCGGCTTCCTGTCGGGCAAATATCGCTCGAAGGAAGACACGCTGCATAAGGCGCGCGGCTCGCGCGTCGAAAAATATCTGACCCCGCGCGGCCTGAAGATTCTCTCCGCGCTCGACGAAGTCGCGAAGCGCAACGACACGACGCCGGCAACGGTCGCGCTCGCGTGGACGATCGCGCGCCCGAGCGTGACGGCGCCGATCGCGAGCGCCACGTCGGTCGCGCAACTGGAAAGCCTCGCCGCCGCGACGCGCCTGCAACTCGCCGCCGACGACCTCCATCTGCTCGACGAAGCCAGCGCGTGGCAGAAATAAATCTGTTGCATCAACGAGTTGGATGACTCGCGATAGTTGGCAGCGGCGCGGTGTTCTGGTAACATCGCGCCCGAATCGAGAAATGTGCCCGATTTTCCTGCCTTCGCCGCTCAGAATGACAACGTCAACAAGCAGCGGCGAACGGCTCTGAAACGCGCCTTCGTGTGGTTCTTTCGAAAGCGCATGCCGCTTCCGCGGCTGAATCTCAACGCTCTCTTTTCCGGCCTCCGTGGCCGCTTTGCTCGTGTCCGCCGTGCCGTTTCGAGACCGGCGGACGATCGGAGTGCCGGGGCGCGGCAGCTCATATCGTCGCGCGCTTGAAAATACGTTTAGCAAACCAGGATTTACATGACCACTATCGTCCTCAAAGAAAACGAGCCGTTCGATGTCGCGATTCGGCGTTTCCGCCGCACCATCGAGCGCAATGGCCTCATCGCCGAACTGCGCGAGCGCCAGTCCTACGAAAAGCCGACCACCGAGCGCAAGCGCAAGAAGGCAGCGGCGGTCGCGCGTCTGCGCAAGCGCCTGCGCAGCCAGATGCTGCCGAAGAAGATGCACTAAGCGTCTTGTTCGGGCGAGAATTTCCGAATTCTTGCGCTGAACGGCAAAACGGCGGTGCGACCCGTGAGGGCGCACCGCCGTTTCGTTTGTGCTTGCCGTTTTTCGCCGCTGCGCTCACACGAACGCGTGGCGCTTGCCGAGTGCCGCGAGCAGCTCGGGCCACTCGTCGATATCGGCGTAGTCGTGGACTTCTTCCAGCTCGATCAACAGATCGATGATGTTCGGGTCGTACGCATTCACGTTCGATGCGAAGAGCGCCCTTAACAACTGGCCGTCCCGGGCGTGCCGATAGTACGAAATGCCGACGCCTTCCAGTTCCGGCTCGTACTGATCGTCGCGCACGAGCGAACCTATCGCGCACTTGCGGCCTTCCGGACTGCGCAGCCGGCACGAACCGTTGTCGTCTTCGGAGACCGCGCGCTGCCTCAGCAAATGCTCGCTGACGCGCTCGTAGATCTCTTTCGGGCTCAACATCGTGATAGGGCTCAACATCACAACACCTGCAGTATCAAGCGGCCGTTTTCAGAAGCTCGGCGGACAGCCCGAACTGACGCGCGATCGACGCCAGTCGCTCGCGCCATTCCCACTTGCCGAAGACGTCATGCACGTTCTGCAGGCACGACAGCAACTCGACGGTGTTCGGGTCGAACACGTTGATGCGGGCGCGCAGAAGCGCTCGTTTGAGCGCCGCGACGCCGACCTCCATGTAATCCGGAACGTGTTCGGGCGGCTTCGCAATGTAGCGAATGGGGACGCCTTCCATCGCGGTGACATAGTCGCGTGGCTTGATGAAGCTCCCCACGGGACAGCCGCCGCAGTATCCGCGATAGGCGCCGCCGCCCTGCGGTAGCAAGGCCGCTTGCCCTTGTCCGAAAAGATGCTGGACCGCGCTGTTGAAAATCTCCTGATGGGTCAGGAAGTTCAGGCTTTTCATGATCTTCTCCCCTGCGCCCCTGCGCAGCGGCCATGCGTTCAAGTATTCGAGAACCTGCACCTGCTTCACCGGAGCGGTGGCGTCGTTGCGAATGTGCGCAAAATGAATCGACGCTTTGTCGCCCGGACCCTGCTTCGAGCACGGCGGTTTCCCGGCCTGGCGCGTGTTCTCACAGCGCCCTAAGTGCTCGCGTCGGATTTCGACACTCAGTGAACGATCCGTACACCGTCTGTTATAACGGTTCGGCCCGGTAAAAAGGTGCGCCAGCGCACGCGAGGACGCCATTCTTACATGAGCCGCACGTTCGTGCAGTGCGGAAAACCCGGCCAAAAACCTTGCAGTTCGGGCGATTGCGCGTGCTTCACTGCAAAAAAACCGGCCTCCATAAGGACTTACCCTGACATTCGCGTTTTGCGCTCAAATACGTTGTCAAAAAGCAAAAAAATTCCTCATGGGAATGTGCTCAATGTGTGGATTTAGCGACAACTCTTCGTTTTGTCTTAGGTTTTCCTCGCGACACGCAGCCGACTGCGTGATCGTTCACCATGCCGGTTGCCTGCATGAACGCATAGCAGATAGTCGTGCCGACGAACTTGCAACCGTACTTTTTGAGCGCCTTGCTCAAAGCGTCGGATTCAGGTGTGGACGCGGGCGTGGGGTTTTTGGCGTCGCGGGGCGTGTCGATGGTTGCGCCGCCGACGAACGACCACACGAAATCCGCGAACGAGCCATGCTCCTGCTGGATCTGCTGCACGGCGCGGGCATTGAGCACGGCCGCTTCGATCTTGGCCCGGTTACGCACGATGCGCGCGTCCTGCACGATCCGCTCGACGTCCTTTTCGGTGAAGCGCGCGACCTTGTCGATGTCGAAGCCCGCGAAGAGCGCGCGATAGCCCTCGCGCTTGTTGAGGATGGTCGACCAGGAAAGACCCGCCTGCGCGCCTTCCAGGACCAGCATCTCGAACAGATGCTGGTCGTCGCGTGACGGCACGCCCCATTCGTCGTCGTGGTACCGGATCATCGCGTCGGTCGTGGCCCAGGCGCAGCGGGTGTGGTCGGTGTCTGCCATTGGAGTCCTCATCATTATTTCTGGATCGCGTCAGCATAGCGGAACGGTCGCGCCGCGCCATCTATGCCATTCGGCCAATTGGCGTGCGCCGCGGGCGCCGGTAAGCTTGCGCCCATGACCACATTTTCGACTTCGGCATCTGATGGCTTCCTGCTCGGCATCGACGGCGGCGGAAGCGGCACGCGCGTGATTCTCGCCGACGCGCACGGCAACGAACTGGCGCGCGCGAGCGGCGGACCTTCGGGGCTCGGGCTCGGCGTCGAGCGCGCGTGGCAATCCATCGGCGACGCATGCGGGCGCGCGTTCGAGGCCTCCGCCCGCCCTTTCGACTGGCGCGACTGCACGCTCGGCTGCGGGCTTGCGGGCGTGAACAACGCGGACTGGTTTGCGGCATTTCTCGCCGCGGCGCCGGACGTGCGCGCATTGAGCGTCGAAAGCGATGCCTACACGACCGTGCTCGGCGCACATGGCGGCGAATCCGGCGTGATCGTCGCGCTCGGCACGGGCAGCGTCGCGGCGTCGCTGGACGCGGCGGGCGTGTGCCGCATCGCGGGCGGCTACGGCTTTCCGAGCGGCGATGAAGCCAGCGGCGCGTGGCTCGGTTTGCGCGCAGTGGTTCATCTCCAGCGCGTGCTCGACGGCCGCATGCCGGAAGACGGATGGTCGCGCGCGCTTCTGGCCAAAACGGGCGCGACGGATCGCGACAGTCTCGTCGTGTGGCTTTGCGCCGCGAATCAGACCGCTTACGCGACGCTCGCGCCCACGGTGTTCGAGTTCCGCGACCACCCTGATGCGGCGAGTCTGCTCGATCGGGCCGGGCAGGAGATCGCGAGGCTCGTCGCGGCGCTCGATCCTCCCGGCGTGCTGCCCGTCGCGCTGTGCGGAGGGCTTGCCGCGCCTTATGAACCATTAGTGCCGGCCGCCTTGCGCGAGCGCGTGCGGGCGCCTCGGGCCGATTCGGCTGCGGGTGCGCTAGAACTGGCGCGGCGCGCGGCGTCCGCTTTCAGGGCCGCCGGCAACCCGGCGCGATAAAATAGCGACCTTTGCGGCACGATAAAGGCAGTCATGTACTCGGTCATCGCTACTGATCTCGATGGGACGCTTCTGAACAGCGACCACCAGCTCGATCCCTTCACCGCCGAAACCGTCCGCACGCTGGCGGCGCGCGGCGTGCCCATCATCATCGCGACGGGCCGGCACTACTGCGACGTCGCCGGCATTCGCGACCTGCTCGGCGTCGACGCCTATCTGATCACGTCCAACGGCGCACGCGTGCATGCACCCGGCGACGAACGCATCTATTCCCGCGATCTCGATCCCGGCGCCGTGCGCCGTCTGGTGCAGCCGGAGCTCGCGGGCAGCGAGCGCGTCATCGTCAATCTGTTCGCCGACGACGCGTGGCTCATCGACCGTCACGCCCCCGAACTGCTGGTCTTTCACCAGGATTCGGGCTTCAAGTACGAGGTGATGGATCTGCGCGAGCATCATGGCGAGAACATCGCGAAAGTTCTGTATATCGGCGAACCGGCCGATCTGAAGATAACCGCCGCGAACCTCGAGCGCGAATTCGGTGACTCGCTTTACGTTACGTATTCGCTGCCGGATTGCCTGGAAGTCATGACCTCGGACGTATCGAAAGGGCGCGCGCTGCGTTTCGTGCTGGAGCGGCTCGATCTCGAGACCGCGCAGTGTGTTGCTTTCGGCGACAACATGAACGATATCGACCTGCTCGAAACCGCCGGGCATCCGTTCATGATGAACAACGCAAATCCCGATCTCATGAAACGCCTGCCCGACGTACCGCGCGTCGGAAACAACTTCGAGGCGGGCGTCGCCCATCAGCTGCGCAAGCTGTTCGGCATTCGCGACGAACTGGCGTCGCCCGGACAGACGCCCGACTGAGCCGGCGTCACGGCGGGCCGCCGATGTTCGACGGCCGCCTGAGCCATTTATCCGCGACGGCCCCAGTTGTTGCCGTAACCGCCGTGGTTCCAGCGGGCGCGGTCGTATCGGCCGTAGTCGTGGTCGCCGCCGTGCCAGCGCGGCGCTTCATGGCGGTAGTACGGCGCGCGATACGCCGGAACCGCCGGACGCACATACACCGGAGCCGGCGCCACGTAAGCCGGCGCGCCGACCGAAACGCCGATGTGCAGATCGCTGTGGGCCTGAGCCGCTCCGACTGCACCGATGACAAGGCCGGTCGCGACGAGCATATGGGTGACGATGCGCTTCATTGTGTTTCTCCTTTAAGGCGACGTGTGTCGCATGAGTCCAATTTAAGCGCCGGCCGTCTTACATGCTTCGAGGACTTGTTACGGTGTGCAAGGACGATGTAAGCCGGAAAATAAGGGTGCCAGAACGGGCCGAATCGCCGGAAGCCTTATTCCATGGACCTCGCACGGCATGCCTCGATTTTACGAAATGAGTGTCGCAACAATTCATAAGCAGGCTGCGTAATTCGCCATTACATCTGTCGCGCCCAATTAATCTTTCGGGCGTCCGTTGTGGCGCAAAAACAAAAACGGGCGCATTTCGCGCCCGTTTTAACGACTGCTGCTTCTTTCCCGCCGAAACTTATTTCTGACGCGTCAACGCCGGATAAAGCACGCCCGCGAGAATCGCACCGATGATCGGCGCGATCCAGAACATCCACAACTGGTCGAGCGCCCAGCCGCCGACGAAGAACGCCTGGCTCGACGAGCGCGCCGGATTCACCGACGTGTTCGTGACCGGGATCGAGATCAGATGGATGAGCGTCAGGCACAGGCCGATTGCGAGCGGCGCGAAGCCTCTCGGCGCGCGGTCGTCGGTGGCGCCGAGGATCACGAACAGGAAGAAGAACGTCATTGCGACTTCGCAGACCAGCCCCGCCGTCATCGAGAAATGACCCGGCGAGTGCTCGCCGAAGCCGTTCGCTGCGAACCCGCTCGTCGCGAAGTCGAAGCTCGGATTGCCCGTCGCGATCAGGTAGATGACCCATGCGCCGAGCGTCGCGCCGATCACCTGCGCGGCGATGTAAGGCACGAGATCGCGCACCGGGAAGCGGCCGGCGGTTGCGAGACCGATGCTCACGGCCGGATTCAGATGGCAGCCCGAGACGTGACCGATGGCGTAGGCCATCGTGAGCACGGTGAGGCCGAACGCCAGCGAAACGCCGGCGAATCCGATACCGAGGTTGGGAAAGGCCGCGGCGAGCACGGCGCTTCCGCAGCCGCCCAGCACGAGCCAGAAAGTACCGAAAATTTCAGCGCCGAGACGCTTCGACAAATGCATGATCCTGTCTTCGTGAAAGAAATAAAAGCCGTTGATTTAAAACAAGAACGCATGACGTGCTTGTGCAGCGGAGTCTACGCGCGGCTTCTTTTAAAAACTGTCAAAAATGGTCGATCGGCTCTTAATTCACGGGCATTAGGTCGAAACTTCGGATTGTTCCTTATCGATAGACAAATCTGGCGCGGGTTTTTGCCTTAAGACGGCGGCGCATGAAAAAAATGCCGCCCGGCAAGCGGGCGGCATTCGATGCGATGCGAGTCAGACGATGGCTATCAGCCCACCGCGACTTGACGCAGCACCGGGCGTTTGGCGGCCTGGAGCATCGCCGTGTAGCTTTCGACGTAGTTCTGCGCCATCGTGTGCGCGCTGAAGCGGCGCTCGAACTGTGCGCGGATTTCCGTGCGCGACAGCTCGTCGAGACGTTGCAGCGCGCCGACCGCGCCCTGCACGTCTTCGCAGATGAAGCCCGTCACGCCGTGGTCGATCACTTCCGGCACCGAGCCGCGGTTGAACGCGATCACCGGCGTGCCGCAGGCCATCGCCTCGATCATCACGAGGCCGAACGGCTCGTTCCAGTCGATCGGGAAGAGCAGCGCCTTCGCGCCCGACAGGAATTCCGGCTTCTGCGCTTCGTTGATCTCGCCGATGAATTCCACGTGAGCCTGCGACAGCAGCGGCTCGATCGTCGACTTGAAGTATTCCTGGTCGACCTTGTCCACCTTGGCGGCGATCTTCAGCGGCAGGCCGCTCTGTGCCGCGATCTTTATCGCCAGATCGGCGCGCTTTTCCGGGCAGATACGGCCGAGAAACGCCAGATATTCCGGCTTCTTGTGCGGCTGCGGCGCGAGCAACTCGTTCGGCAGACCGTGATAAACGGTGTTCAGCCAGTTCGCCTGCGGCAGCGGACTGCGCTGGTTGTCCGAGATCGAAATGACGTTCGCCTTCGTGAACGTGTTGAAGATCGGCTGCAGTTCCGGCAGGTCGAGGCGGCCGTGCAGCGTGGTCACGAACGGCGTGTCCATCTGAGTGAACAGCGGGAACGGCATGTAGTCGAGGTGAAAGTGCAGCACGTCGAACTCGTGCGCGCGCTGGCGGACCGTTTCGAGCAGCAGCATGTGCGGCGCGAGCGCGTCGCGCACGGTCGGATCGAGGCGCAACGCGCGCGGCCACACCGATTCGAGGGTTGCCTTGGTTTGCGAATCGCCGCTCGCGAACAAGGTTACATCGTGGCCGAGCTCGACGAGCGCATCGGTCAGATATGACACGACGCGCTCAGTGCCGCCGTAAAACTTCGGAGGTACTGCTTCGTGCAACGGTGCAATTTGTGCGATTCGCATAACGTGACTCTCCATGTAGGTGAGGCATTGCAGTCACGCTCCGGTCGAGCGCTCAACACATGCCATTCGGGCGGGCCGCGTGTGGTGTGGACGCCGCCCGAGATCGGCCCGGAGATGAAGAAAACATCGCGACCGGGTTATCCCTTACTGCTCATTATCGGGATCGAGAGCGGCATTTCACGTCATTTTTCAATCGCTTATCGTTGTTACAGCGCGAAACATGTGCTGTTACGAAGTCAGAAATTGCACCGAAGAAGGCGATATGAACCGATGTGGAGCGTGGAACGGGCCGCGCGGCATAGGCAAGCAATTTGCGATCCCAAGCCTGGTGGGGCGTTTCGGGACGCGCGACCGTCGAAAATAAGCACTTCAACCATTAAGTCAGACGAATGATTGCCGATAATTCAAGTCTGCCGATCGGCAACCGAAGCCGCCGCCGTGTAAGAACTATTCCTACATGAATCTTCGCGAAACTCCGTCGTTGCGTCGGAAGCTTTATCCGACAGGCGCGGCCGCGGGCATCGGCGACAATCGAATCGACACTAGACAACGCGCGTGGGGCCGCATTCGCCTTTCCTTTGCGAATTCGAGCAAACGTTCACCACGCCGGGCCTGACCAGCCACGTATCGATTCGGGGAAAAGATGACGACCAGCAATACGAGTACGCTCGCGGAAATCCGCGAGGTGAATCTGTCGTACTTGCTCCTCGCGCAGAGGCTCCTTCAGGAAGACCGCGTTTCGGCGATGTATCGCCTCGGCCTGTCCGAGCAGGTCGCGCAGGTGCTGACCTCGCTGACGCTCGCACAGGCGGTGAAAGTGGCGTCGTCGAGCCATTTGCTGTGCCGCTTTCGTTTCGACGACCACGCGATCCTGTCTTCCCTCGCCGACAAGGACAAGAGCGCGGCACTCGCGCACGCCCACGCGGCGATCCTGCTGGCCGGCGCGCCCGTCGAGCAGATCGGCTAAGGCGCGCGAGCGACCGATGGCGACGAAAAGCGTAGTCGCGGAAGTGCGCGAAATCACCTTGGCGATCGAACTGATCGAACTCGGCGCGCGTCTGCAATTGCTCGAAGCGGAAACGAGCCTGTCGCGCGACCGCCTCATCAAGCTCTACAAGGAGCTGAAGGGCGTCTCGCCGCCGAAGGGCATGCTGCCGTTTTCGACGGACTGGTTCATGACCTGGCAGCCGAACATCCATTCGTCGCTGTTTCATGGCATTTACCGCTTCATCGACGAACACGGCGGCGCTGGCGGCACGCAGAGCACGATCCAGGCGATCGTAAAAAGCTACCGCCTCTACCTCGAGCACGCGACGCTGCACGGCGACGAGCCCGTGCTGTCGCTCACGCGCGCGTGGACGCTCGTGCGCTACTTCGAGTCCGGCATGTTGCAGACGAACGCCTGCACGCGCTGCGGCGGCCGCTTCGTCGCGCACGCCTACGAGCTGCGCGCGGGCTACGTGTGCGGCCTGTGCCAGCCGCCGTCGCGCGCGGGCAAGACGCGCAAGGCGCTTGCGCCGTCCGATGCTTCGGAGCGCGTGTCGCGCATCGCCGCCTGACGCCGCGTCATCGGCGGAACCTCGCGGCGACGCGGGGTTTACCGTTTGCCCGCGCCGTGGATTTGCCCCCAAAGTTTTCCAGTCGAGTGCCGTAAACCACTTAACGGCGGTCTTACCGCATCAAAACGTGAGGACTCGACTGTGCTGATTTTCGTGGGATCGCTCGTGACATTGCTGTCGGTTTTCGGCGGTTATGCGCTCGAAGGCGGGCACCTTGGCGCGCTCATGCAACCGGTCGAGATTCTGATGATCGCGGGCGCGGGCGTCGGCGCGTTCATCCTCGGCAACAACGTGAAGACGATCAAGGCGACCATTCAGGTCCTGCCGACGCTCTTCAAGGGCGCGAAGTACGACAAGAGCATGTACATGGAGCTGATGGGCCTGCTCTACGTGCTGCTCGCGAAGGCGCGCAAGGAAGGCACGCTCGCGCTCGAAGCGGATATCGAAGATCCGTCGAAGAGCCCGGTCTTCAGCCAGTACCCCAAGATTCTCGCCGATCACCACATCGTCGAATTCCTGACGGATTATCTGCGCCTCATGGTGAGCGGCAACATGAACGCGTTCGAGATCGAGAGCCTCATGGACGAGGAAATCGAGACGCATCACGTCGAGGGCGAGGCGCCCGCGCACGCGCTGACCAAGGTCGGCGACGCGATGCCCGCGTTCGGCATCGTCGCGGCGGTGATGGGCGTCGTGCATACGATGGCCTCCGCCGACCAGCCGCCCGCGATTCTCGGCGAGATGATCGCGCAGGCGCTCGTCGGCACCTTCCTCGGCATTCTTCTTTCCTATGGCTTCATCGGGCCGCTCGCGAACGTCGCGGAGCAGCGCGTCGCGGAGCAGACCAAGATGTTCCAGTGCATCAAGGTGACGATTCTCGCGAGCCTGAACGGCTACGCGCCCGCGATCGCGGTGGAGTTCGGCCGCAAGGTGCTGTTCTCGACGGAACGCCCGTCGTTCTCCGAACTGGAAGAACACGTGCGCCGGGTCAAGGCGAAGTGACGTTCCCATTGACCGAGACACAGCGATGAGCAACGAAACCGATCGCCCGATCTTCATCAAGCGCGTCGTCGCCGGCAAGAAGGGGCATCACGGCGGCGCGTGGAAGCTCGCCTACGCGGACTTCATGACCGCGATGATGGCGTTCTTCCTGCTGATGTGGCTGCTTTCGTCGACCTCGCCGGTGCAGCGGCGCGGCATCGCCGAATACTTCCAGATGCCGCTCAAGGCGGCGATGGTGGGCGGCAAGACCGTCGGCATGGACAACAGCATCATCACCGGCGGCGGGCGCGATATCTCCAGCATCGAAGCGGGCGCGGCGCGCAAGACCGATGGCAGCACGCAACTCGCGCAGCGCGCTTCGTCCGACACCGACGAGGAGCTGCTCAAGGCCGCGCAAGGCGAGCTCGAACGGCGCGAGCAGGTGCGTCTGCACGACCTTCAGGTGAAGCTCATGGCCGCGATCGAGGCCAATCCGACGCTGCGCCAGTTCAAGCAGCAGATCCGCATCGAATCGACGCAGCAGGGCTTGCGCATCGAGATCGTCGATACCCAGAAGCGCCCGATGTTCGCGCTCTCCAGCGACGCCGTGCAGCCGTACATGCGCGACATCCTGCGCGAGATAGGCCGATCGCTGAACGACGTGCCGAACCGCATCGTCGTGCAGGGACACACCGACGCCGTGAAGTACGCGGGCGGCGACAAGGGCTACAGCAACTGGGAGCTGTCGGCGGACCGCGCGAACGCGTCGCGGCGCGAGCTGGTCGCGGGCGGCATGGACGAAGCGAAGGTGATGCGCGTGCTCGGACTCGCATCGACGCAGAACCTGAACAAGAAGGATCCGCTCGATCCGGAAAACAGGCGCATCAGCGTCATCGTGCTCAACCGCAAGACGGAGCTTTCGATGCTGCGCGACGACGGCTCGCCCCCCGCGACGCTCGACAACGGCACGGACGCGAACGGCAAGCCATCGGCGTCGTTCGGCCTGTTCGGCGGCGTCGCGCCCAAACCCGCGGCGTACTGAGCAAATACCTCGAAAAAGACGCTCAAGACTCGACACGTTTCGACCGTCATCACGGCAAGAGACAAACATGATCAAGAACATTCTGGCAATCGACGATTCAGCCGCGATGCGGCAAATCCTCTCGGCGACGCTCGCGACGGCCGGTTACGAAGTGACCGTCGCGTCGGACGGCGACGAAGGCCTGGAGTGGGCGCTCGCGGAGCGCTTCGATCTCGTTCTGACCGACCAGCACATGCCGGGCAGAAGCGGGCTCGATCTGATCGTGGCGCTGCGCGGCAACCCCGCGTACCGGGCCACGCCGATTCTCGTGCTGACGACCGAAGGCGGCGAGCCGTTCAAGGACGCGGCGCGCTCGGCGGGCGCGACGGGCTGGATCGAGAAGCCGCTCGATCCGGACCTCCTGACCGAACTGGTCGCCGCGCTCTCGGAAGACACGCAGCACTGAACGGCAAAGAAAGCCCCATTAAAGAGCGCGCACAACGGCGCCGATTGAACAGCATTCCTGCGGTGACTCAAGCATGACACTCGACATTACCCAGTTCTATCAAACCTTCTTCGACGAAGCGGACGAACTGCTCGCGCAGATGGAGCAACTGCTGCTCGTTCTGGACATCGCGCATCCCGACCCGGAAGACCTCGCAGCGATCTTCCGCGCGGCGCACTCGATCAAGGGCGGCGCGGCCACATTCGGCTTCACCGCGCTCACCGAAACGACGCACATCCTCGAATCGCTGCTCGACCGCGCGCGCAACAACGAGCTCGTCCTGCGCCGCGACATGATCGACACGTTCCTCGCGACGAAGGACGTGCTGTCCGATCAGCTCGCCGCCTATCGCGCGAGCGCCGAGCCGGATGCGGCCGCCGCCGCCGCGATCTGCGCGAAGCTCGAGCGCCTGAAGAACGAGCAGGCCGAAGGCGGCCAGCCGGGAAATAGCGAGCCGCCCGCGCTGCCGGGCGCCGGCAACGGCGCGGCGAGCGCGAACGTCGCGCCCGCGTACGATGGCCCGAATGCGCCGCCCGCGCACGTCATCGCACAGGCGATGGACGCGATCGAGGACGACGGCAACTGGGACGGCGCGTTCGAACTCGCGGACGGAACCAACGCAGGAAATACGCATGCAGGGACCGCTGCCGCTGCGACGCCGGGACACACCGGCGCGCCGGTGGCGGAAGTGGGACCCCACCTGAAAATTACGCTACGGGGGGTGGGCGAGAAGGACCTGGCGACTCTGATCGAGGAGCTGGGGAATCTGGGAAGCATCGTCGGAGAGAAGAAGACGGACGCCGAGTACGTGGTTTGGCTCGACTCGGACGTCCCCGCCGACGATATCGTCGCCGTGTGCTGCTTCGTGATCGACGAAACGCAGATCACGATCGGCCGTGGCGATGCAGCGGCGCAATCCGCCGAACATGCACCGGCGACGGCGCAGGCGGTGCAACCCACGCTACAGCAAGAGCCGAAGCAATCGCGGGCGGAAGTCGCGCCCGCATCCGCGGCCAGCAATGAAGCAGCAAGAGAAGCAGCAAAAGAAGAAGCGGCGACGGCGGCGGGTTCGAAGGACCCGTCCGCCGCCCAGCCGTCGAAAGCATCGGCCACCGATGCGGACAAGAAGGCGCGCCCCCAAGCCGCGGCATCGGCGGAAGGCAGTTCGATTCGCGTCGGCGTGGAGAAGGTCGATCAGCTCATCAATCTGGTGGGCGAGCTCGTCATCACGCAGGCGATGCTCGCGGAAACCACGAGCACCTTCGATCCCGCCTTGCACGACCGCCTGTTCAACGGCATGGCGCAACTGGAGCGCAACGCGCGCGACCTGCAAGAGGCCGTCATGTCCATCCGCATGATGCCGATGGATTACGTATTCAGCCGCTTCCCGCGCCTCGTGCGCGATATCGCCGGCAAGCTCGGCAAGGAAGTGGAGCTCGTCACGTTCGGTCAGGCGACCGAACTCGACAAGAGCCTGATCGAGCGCATCATCGATCCGCTCACGCACCTCGTGCGCAACTCGCTCGATCACGGCATCGAAACCGTGGAAGCGCGCCGCGCGGCGGGCAAGTCTACTACCGGCCAGCTCGTGCTGTCGGCGGCGCATCACGGCGGCAACATCGTCATCGAAGTGAGCGACGACGGCGCCGGCCTGCGCCGCGACAAGATTCTCGCGAAGGCGCAGAAGCAGGGCATGCAGGTTTCCGAATCGATGAGCGACGAAGAAGTCTGGCAACTGATCTTCATGCCGGGCTTCTCGACCGCCGAACAGGTGACCGATATTTCGGGCCGCGGCGTCGGCATGGACGTGGTGAAACGCAATATCCAGTCGATGGGCGGTCATGTCGAAATCATGTCGCGCCAGGGCGCGGGCACGACGACGAAGATCGTGCTGCCGCTCACGCTCGCGATTCTCGACGGCATGTCGGTGAAGGTCGGCAACGAGATCTTCATTCTGCCGCTCAACTTCGTGATGGAGTCGCTGCAGCCCGTCGCCGACGACATCTACACGGTCGCGAACGGCGAGCGCGTGGTGCGCGTGCGCGGCGAATATCTGCCGCTCGTCGCGCTGCACGGCGTGTTCGATGTCGAAGGCGCGCGCACCGATCCGACGCAGGGCATCGTCACGATCATGCAGACCGAGGGACGCCGCTTCGCGATGCTGATCGACGAGCTCGTCGGCCAGCAGCAGGTCGTCGTGAAGAACCTCGAAACGAATTACCGCAAGGTGCACGGCATCTCCGCCGCGACCATCCTGGGCGACGGCAGTGTCGCGCTGATCGTCGACGTCGCCGCGCTCAACCGCGAATCGCGCGCGCAGCACGGCGCGCACTCTCACTGATACCGAAGGAGCCTTTCATGGCAGACGTTCAATCGATTCATACCGCTGCGCCTTCGCGACGTGATGCGCAACACGCCGAGGCCGCGGGGCAGGAGTTTCTCGTGTTCACGCTCGGCGCCGAGGAATACGGCATCGACATTCTGAAAGTGCAGGAGATTCGCGGCTACGACAACGTGACACGCATCGCGAACGCGCCCGCGTTCATCAAGGGCGTGATCAATCTGCGCGGCATCATCGTGCCGATCGTCGACATGCGCATCAAGTTCAATCTGGGCCGCGTCGAGTACGACAACCAGACGGTCGTGATCATCCTGAACGTCGCGCATCGCGTGGTCGGCATGGTGGTCGACGGCGTGTCGGACGTGCTGACGCTCACGCAGGAGCAAGTCATGCCCGCGCCCGAATTCGGCGGCACGCTCGCGACGGAATACCTCACGGGCCTCGGCACGGTCGACGGCCGCATGCTGATCCTGATGGACATCGAAAAACTCATGACGAGCCGCGAGATGGAGTTGATCGACTCCGTCGCCGCATAAAGCACGCAGGAACCAAGCCATGCTGAAGAAGTTGTCGATCCGCACGACGCTCACGCTCGTCGGCCTGTTGTTCACCGGATGCGCGGCGCTGATCGGCGCGCTCGCGCTCGTCGGACTCAATTCCGCCGGTGCGTCGCTTACCTCGCTCGCGCAGGAAGACATGGTCGCGATGCGCGCGCTCTCGGAAACGTCGTCTTATCTGCTGCGCTCGCGCGTCACGCTCGACCGCGTGCGCTCGCTCACCGAAGCGGGCAGCACCGAAGAAGCGAACAAGGCGATCGAGCGCGGTCAATATCTGCTCGACAAGAGCAACGAGAACTGGAAGCTCTACCTCGATACGCCGAAGCCGACGCTGCCGAAGGAGACGCTCGACGCGCTCATCACGCAGCGCGACACGCTCGTGAAGACCGGCGTGGAGCCGGAGTTCGCCGCGATCCGCGCGAACGACATGGCCGCGTATCACGCGATCGCCGACACGAAGATCAGCCCGATGTTCGTCGCGTTCGATCAGGCCGTGACGACTGCCGTCGCGGCGCATCAGGAACACGCGGAGCATTCGCGCGCCAGCACGTCGTCGCATATCGCGGCGCTCAACATGACGATCGGCGCGGTGCTCGTGCTCGCCGTGCTGATGCTGATCGGCACGCGCATGGCGCTCTCCAGCCTGATCGTGAAGCCGATCAACGAGGCCGTCGATCACTTCGACCGCATCTCGCGCGGCGATCTCACGCAGTCCGCGCACACCGACAAGCGCAATGAAATCGGCCGCCTGTTCGCGGGCATCGAACGCATGCGCGGCAACCTGACCGCGATGGTCGGCGCGGTGCATCGCGGCGCGGAATCGATCGATGTCGGCGCGCATGAGATCGCGAGCGGCAACACGGATCTGTCGCAGCGCACGGAAGAGCAGGCGGCGTCGCTGCAGGAAACCGCATCGAGCATGGAAGAGTTGACGAGCACGGTGAAGCAGAACGCCGACAACGCACGCCAGGCGAGTCAGCTCGCGGTGAACGCGTCGGATATCGCATCGCGCGGCGGCGATGTCGTCGAGCAGGTCGTCGAGACGATGCAGGCGATCGCATCGAGCTCGAACAAGGTCGTCGACATCATCGGCGTGATCGAGGGCATCGCGTTCCAGACCAACATTCTCGCGTTGAACGCGGCCGTCGAGGCGGCGCGCGCGGGCGAGGAAGGCCGCGGTTTCGCGGTGGTCGCGGGCGAAGTGCGCTCGCTCGCGCAACGCAGCGCGGCGGCGGCGAAGGAAATCAAGGCGCTCATCGGCGACTCGGCCGCGAAGGTCGACAGCGGCACGGAACTCGTCGCCCGCGCCGGTCAGACGATGGGCGAGATCGTGCAGGCGGTGCGCCGCGTGACCGACATCATGGGCGAGATCAGCGCGGCGTCGGAAGAGCAGTCCGACGGCATCGAGCAGGTCAATCGCGCCGTCACGCAGATGGACAGCGTCACGCAGCAGAACGCCGCGCTCGTCGAAGAGGCGGCGGCCGCCGCGGCATCGCTAGAGGAGCAGACGCGTCAGTTGAAGGGCGTGGTCGCGCAGTGGCGCGTGGAAAGCGCCGCGCCGGTGCGCGCGAGCGCATCGACGGCGGCGGCGCGTCTTTCGCCCGCGACGCGTATCGAACCTTCGACGTCCGCGATCGCATCGAAGGCGAAGTCCGCCGAGACGCCAAAAGTTGCGCCGGAAGCGGCCGTTAATAAGGAAACAGCGAAGGAATCTGCCAGCGAAGCGCCCAAGGCCGCGAGCAAGCCGATGGTCAAGCACGCGAGCGTAGCGAAGGCCGCCCCGGCCCCGCGCGCAAAAGCGACGACCGCCGACGACGGCGACTGGGAAACCTTCTAACCGGAACCGGACACGGCCATGCAGGCATCGCGCATCACGATCGATAACCGGCGCTTCATCGAAGCGCACGGAAGACGCGAGTCCGCATGGTCGAGCGCGACGAACACGCCACATCGGGCGTCAGGGACGACGTCAAGGAAGCACGAAACATCATGATGGCAACGCGCAACACGCGCGTCGACTCGTCCGCCAGTGTGCGCGGCCCGGAAGTCGAGCGCGATTTCGAATTCACGTCGGCGGATTTCGCCCGCATTCGCGAGCTGATTCATCGCCGCGCGGGCATCTCGCTGTCGGACCATAAACGCGATATGGCGTACAGCCGACTCGCGCGCCGGCTGCGCGCCTGCGGCATCGATACGTTCAAGCAGTATCTCGACCGCCTCGAAACCCACGAGGACAACGCCGAGTGGGAAGCGTTCGTCAACGCGCTGACCACCAACCTCACGGCATTCTTCCGCGAGTCGCATCACTTTCCGATTCTCGCGGAGTTCGTGAAGCGCCGGCAGCAGCCGTTCTCGGTGTGGTGCTCGGCAGCCTCGACGGGCGAGGAGCCGTATTCCATCGCGATGACGCTCGTCGAAGCGCTCGGCGAGCATGCGGCGCGTCAGTGCACGGTGTTCGCGAGCGACATCGACAGTCAGGTGCTCGCGAAGGCCGAAGCGGGCGTGTATTCGCTCGATCAGGTGAAGGCGTTGCCGGTGGAGCGCCTCAAGCGTTTCTTCCTGAAGGGCACGGGCTCGCACGCCGGCCTCGTGAAAGTGCGGCCCGAACTGCGCGCGATGGTGAACTTCGGCCGCGTGAATCTGACGGAAGCGCGCTACGACGTGAAAGGCCCGTTCGACGCGATCTTCTGCCGCAACGTGATGATCTACTTCGACAAGCCGACGCAAGGACAAGTCCTGTCGCGCTTCGAGCCGTTGATGAAGCCCGGCGCGTTGCTCTTCGCGGGACATTCGGAGAACTTCACGTACGTGTCGCAGGCATTCAGGCTGCGCGGACAGACCGTCTACGAACTGACGCGCGACACGAAAGTGGCGAGCGGTTCGAAACGCGCGCTCGCAGGAGAGCCGGCATGAGCGGACTTCCGATGGCGTCGAATCTCTATTTCGACAATCACTTCAAGAAGCCGGGCGTAAAGCTCTTGCCGAACGAGTTCTACATGACGAGCGATGACATGGTGCTCGTCACCGTGCTCGGCTCGTGCGTGGCGGCGTGCATCAACGATCGCACGGCGGGCATCGGCGGCATGAATCACTTCATGTTGCCCGACGACGGTTCCGACGCGTCGCATGCATCGTCGGATTCGATGCGCTACGGCGCGTACGCGATGGAAGTGCTCATCAACGAGCTCATCAAGCGCGGCGGACGACGCGAGCGCTTCGAGGCGAAGGTGTTCGGCGGCGGCGCGGTGCTCGCGGGCATGACGACCATCAACATCGGCGATCGCAATTCGGAGTTCGTGCGGCGCTATCTCGCGCTGGAGAAGATTCGCATCGTCGCCGAGGACTTGCAGGGCGCGCATCCGCGCAAGGTCGCGTTCATGCCGCGCTCGGGCCAGGTGATGGTCAAGAAGCTGAAGACGCAGCACGATCCGGTCGTCGTCGAACGCGAGCAGGCGCTCGTGCAGCGCACGCCGGAAGAGCGCGCGGAGCGGCTCGCGAAGGCGCGCGCGCGTGTCGAGCTGTTCCAGTCGAACGCGGCGGGCGCGAAGCCGCGCGCGGAGTTGTTCACCGCGTCCGCGAAGCCGGTCGTGAATCCGGCCGCGCATTCGACCACGAAGCCGCGCGTCGAACTGTTCGGCAATGCCGCGCGCATCCCGCGCGGCGTCAAGGCGGTGGAGGAAGCATGACACTCACCCACACGATGAACACGAACAAGATCAAGGTGCTGTGCGTCGACGACTCGGCGCTCGTGCGCAGCCTGATGACCGAGATCATCAATTCGCAACCGGACATGCACGTATGCGCGACCGCGCCCGATCCGCTCGTCGCGCGCGAGCTCATCAAGCTGCATAACCCGGACGTGCTCACGCTCGATGTCGAAATGCCGCGCATGGACGGCCTCGACTTTCTGGAGAAGCTGATGCGCCTGCGACCGATGCCGGTCGTGATGGTGTCGTCGCTGACCGAGCGCGGCAACGAAATCACGCTGCGCGCGCTGGAGCTCGGCGCGGTCGATTTCGTCACGAAGCCGAAAGTCGGCATCCGCGACGGCATGCTCGACTACGCCGAAAAGCTCGCCGACAAGGTGCGCGCCGCATCGCGCGCGCGCGTGAAGCAAAACGCGCATGTCGCGAGTGCGCCGGCGAGCGCCGCGACGCACAAGCCCGCGCCGCATTTCAACAACCCGCTCGTGTCGACGGAGAAGCTCGTGATCGTCGGCGCGTCGACGGGCGGAACCGAAGCGATCCGCGAAGTGCTCGTGCCGCTGCCGCCCGATGCGCCCGCGGTGCTCATCGCGCAGCACATGCCGCCTGGTTTCACGAAGTCGTTCGCGCAGCGCCTGAACGGGCTGTGCCGCATCACGGTGAAGGAAGCGGAGCATGGCGAGCGCGTGCTGCCGGGCCACGCGTACATCGCGCCGGGCCACGCGCATCTGGTGCTCGCGAGGAGCGGCGCGAACTATGTCGCGCATCTGTCGGACGCGCCGCCGGTCAACCGGCATCGGCCGTCGGTCGACGTGCTGTTCCGCTCGGCGGCGCAGCACGCGGGCAAGAACGCGATCGGCGTGATCCTGACCGGCATGGGCCGCGACGGCGCCGCGGGACTTCTGGACATGCAGCAGGCGGGCGCCTACACGCTCGCGCAGGACGAAGCGAGTTGCGTGGTGTTCGGCATGCCGCGCGAAGCGATTGCAATGGGCGGCGCGAGCGAAATCGCGCCGCTCTCTGAAATGAGCCGGCGCGTGATGGCGCGGCTTGCCTCGATGGGCGAACGCGTGCAGCGCGTCTGAACTTTTTGGATTAAGCGGCGCCGCCGCATTGAGAACTCAAGGGAGTAAAGATGGACAAGAACATGAAGATCCTCGTCGTCGACGATTTTCCGACGATGCGCCGTATCGTGCGCAATCTGCTCAAGGAACTGGGCTACGGCAACGTCGACGAAGCCGAAGACGGCGCGGCGGGTCTCGCGCGCCTGCGCGGCGGCGGCTTCGACTTCGTGATCACCGACTGGAACATGCCGAACCTCGACGGCCTGTCGATGCTGCAGCAGATTCGCGCGGACGCGACGCTTTCGCATCTGCCGGTGCTGATGGTGACGGCGGAGTCGAAGAAGGAAAACATCATCGCGGCGGCGCAGGCCGGCGCGAACGGCTATGTCGTGAAGCCCTTCACGGCTGCCACGCTCGACGAGAAGCTCACCAAGATTCTCGAGAAGATGGCCAAAGCGGGGAGCTGATCGTGACCGATCTGACCACTGAATTCGCAGCCGCCGTTGCCGCGGTTGCCGACACCGAGGGCGATCCGTCGAGCGACCGCATTCTCGCGCGCATCGGGCAACTGACGCGCACGCTGCGCGACTCGATGCGCGAGCTCGGCCTCGACAAGCAGCTCGAAGCCGCCGCGCAGGCCGTGCCCGACGCGCGCGACCGCCTGAAATATGTCGCGACGATGACCGAGCAGGCGGCCGAGCGCACGCTCAACGCGATCGAGCTCGCCAAGCCGATGCAGGAAGCCATGCAAACCGAGGCGCAGGCGCTCGATGCGCGCTGGGCCAAGTGGTACGACGCGCCGCTCGCGCAGGGCGAGGCGGGCGAACTGCTCGGCGAGACGCGCACGTTCCTGCAGAGCGTGCCCGAGCGGACGCAGGCGACCAACGCGCAATTGCTCGAAATCATGCTCGCGCAGGACTTCCAGGATCTGACCGGTCAGGTGATCAAGAAGATCACGGACGTCGTGTATCTGATCGAGCAACAATTGCTGGGCGTGTTGCTGGAGAACATCGCGCCGGAGCGGCGCGAGCAGTTCGCGGCGTCGGCGGCGGCGCTGATGTCGTCGGCGACCGGCAGCCCGGAAGGCTTGCTCAACGGGCCGCAGATCAACCCGGAAGGGCGCAGCGACGTCGTTCAGGATCAGTCGCAGGTGGATGATTTGCTGGCGAGCCTGGGCTTCTGAGGTGCGTTGCAAGCGATAGGTATTTCGACGTACTCAGCGTCACCCCGACACGCGAAGCGCATACCATTGCGCTTCGCGTTTTTTCTTATGTGCGCTTGCGAACGTTAGAGCTATTCCTCGCGGCTGGCATACTTATGGTATTCGCACTGAAAAAAACAGGGCGTGAAGCGGTGGCGCATCTGTCACTCAATCGTCAAGAACCGGCCGCGAGCAAAGGGTGCGCGGCCGGCGGATAACCGATAGGAGGCCCAGTGAAGGCACCGAAGCAATCCCGTCATGGGCATCTTGTAGGCGCGCTGGCATTCGTCGCCGGCGCGTTGAGCGCAGGCGCGGCCGCGCCCGCCTACGCAGTGCTCGGCGGCCAGCCGATGACCGCGCCGCAAGGCGCCAGCTCGACGTCCACCAATGCGGTCGCGCGTGCGGCCGTCGCGAGCGGTGCGTCGAACGCATCGTCGACATCGGCGGTGAATTACACCGTACGCACGACCACGCTCGCAAGCGGCACGGTCGTCAATGAATATTTGTCCACGGAAGGCGTGGTGTTCGGCATCGCGTGGCACGGTCCGCGCGTGCCGGATCTCGCCAGCCTGCTCGGCAGCTATTTTCCGCAGTACCAGGAGGGCCTGAAGGCGCAGCGCGCCGCGCGCGGCGGCCGTGGGCCGGTCAGTGTGCAAGGGTCCGGGCTCGTCGTGGATTCGGGCGGTCACATGGGCTCGTTCGCGGGCAGCGCGTATTTGCCGCAATCGTTGCCGGCCGGCGTGTCCGCCAGCGATATCCAGTAAGCGACGGGAGACTCAGTATGCATAGAACGACACTCGGCCATCCCGCCTTTTCTTCGTCCCGACGCGGCGGACTCGTCCGCTGGCTCGGCGTGCTCTGTCTTTCCGTCATGCTCGCCGCCTGCGGCGGTGGCGGCGACTCCAGCTCCAGCAGCAATAGCGGCGGCGGATCGTCCGGCGGTTCGGGCGGCTCCGGCGGCGGCAGTTCCAGCACCAGCAGCGCGAACGCGCAACCGATCGCGGCCAACGGCACGAACGCAGTGCCGATCAACGTCAACTCCGGCGTGGCGGGCTTCGTCAACATTCCGAACGTGTCGGTGACGGTGTGCGCGCCGGGCTCGTCGGTGTGTCAGACCATCGACAACATTCAGGTCGACACCGCTTCCTTCGGCCTGCGCATTCTCGGCTCGGCGGCGCAGTCGGTGCTCGGCAGCCTGCCCACCTCGCGCGCGTCGAACGGCGGCCAGCTCGCGGAATGCGCTGGCTTCGCGGACGGCTACACCTGGGGCACGGTGCGCACGGCCGACGTGAAGATCGGCACGGAAGTGGCGTCGAACGTGCCGCTGCAGATCATCGGCGATCTCGACGCATCGGCGGCGCCGACGGGCGATAACGGCTGTCCGTCCGGCAGCGACGAAAATTCGACCGCCGACATCGGCGCGAACGGCATTCTCGGCATCGGGCCGCAGACGTACGACTGCGGCTCCGGATGCGTGAGCACGCCGCTCAACGCGATGTACTTCTCGTGCAGCAACGGCGCGAATTGCTCGGGCGTCGCGGTGCCGCTCGCACAGCAGGTGACGAATCCGGTCACGAAGTTCGCGGTCAACAACAACGGCGTGATCGTCCAGTTGCCGCCGGTTCCCGATAACGGCGCGGCCACTGCGACCGGCGTGCTGATATTCGGCATCGGCACGCAGAGCAACAACGCGATCAGCAACGTGACGAAGTACGGCACGGACCAGTACGGCGACCTGACCGGCACCTACAAGGGCAAGACGTACAAGACGTTCTTCGACACGGGATCGAACGGCAACTTCTTCCAGGACAGCTTCCCGCTGTGCTCGGGTTCGACGGCGTTCTATTGCCCGAGCTCGCAGCAGTCGCTTTCGACGACGATCCAGGGCACCGAAGGCAACAGCGCGGTCGTGCCGTTCCTGCTCATCAGCGCGAGCACGCTCACTCAGGGCAAGAACAAGTTCGCCTTCAATAGTCTCGGTGGCCAGTTGGGCATGACGAACTTCTTCGACTTCGGCCTGCCGTTCTTCTTCGGCCGGCACGTCTATGTCGGATACGAGTTGCCGAACAGCTCGGCCTACGTGGCGTTCTGATGCGCCGATGACCTGACCGGAGATCGATTCCGGTCAGGCGGTCCGCCAATGAAAAACCGGCTGCGTTATGGCGCAGCCGGTTTTTTTTGTGTCACTCGCCCGCGCGAGGCTTGCGCGGCGCGCGCTCGGCGAGCGCGTCATAGAGCCAGCGCGGCAGCGCGTGCATCAGCATGCCCGCGACGCGCATCTGCCACGGAAACGTCGCGTAGCGCACCCGGCGTTCGATCGCGTCGGCGGCTTTCGCGGCGAAGCGGTCGGTGTCCATCAGAAAGGGCATCCGATACGGATTGTGCGCGGTCATCTCCGAGCGCACGTAGCCCGGCGCAATGGTGACGACGGCCACGCCGAGTGGCCGCATCTCGACGCGCAACGCTTCCAGATACTTCGCGACCGCCGCTTTCGACGCGCTATACGCGCCGCCGCCCGGCAGCCCGCGCACGCCCGCGACGCTCGCAATGCCGACGAGCGTGCCGCGCCGCGCGGCGGTCATCGACGCGACGAAAGGCTCGAACGTCGCGACCATGCCGAAATAGTTCACGTCCATCACGGTGCGGAAAGTGTCGAGATCGCCGTGGCCCGTCAGCGCGCCGCGGCTCATGCCCGCGTTCGCGATGACGATATCCGCCGCGCCATGCTCCGCGATGAAGCGGCGCGCGGCCTCGGCGAGCGCGTCGGCGTCGCGCACGTCGGCGGGATAAATCGAGATGGAGCTTCGAGGATGGCGCGCGGCGAAGGCCGCAAGAGATTCGGCGCGGCGGGCGACGAGGCCGAGCACGGCCCCGCGCTTCACGTATTCCTCGGCCAGTGCGAGGCCGATGCCGCTCGATGCGCCGGTGATGAAGACCTTCAGGCGAACTGCGTCCATACCGGCGCGAGAGGGATTCAGAGCTTCTTGTCGCGGACTTGCTGGACGAGGAAGTCCATGACTTGCGTCGTGCCCGGCAGGCTGTTGGTCATCGCCGGGCCGGTCTCGTACTTGCCCTGCACGACGACCGTCGGCACGCCGTCGATCTTGTAGTCCTGCAGGAGCTTCGCGTCGCGCTGCACGGCGCTTTGCGTCGAGAACGAGTTATACGCGTCCATGTACTTCTTCGGATCGACACCCTGCGTCTTGAGGAAATCCGCCTGCGCCTGCGGCGTCAGCAGATAGTTCTTCTTCACGTGGATCTCGTTGAACACCGCTGGCGTGACCTTCTCCGCGACGCCGAGCGCATCGAGCGCGTGGTACATCTTCGAATGCGGAATGAAGTCGTCGCGGAATGCCACCGGCACGCGCTTGAACACGACATCCGGCCCTTGCTTCTTCGCCCATGCCTCGATGTACGGCTCGAACTCGTTGCAGTGCGGGCAGCCGTACCAGAAGAACTCGATGACCTCGACCTTGCCGGCGGGCGCGGCGATCGGCTGGGGCGCCTGCAGCACGGTGTAGTCCTTGCCGGCGGCGGGCGCCGCGATCGCCGAACTCGCGACGCTCAGGGAGGCGGCTGCGATGCCGAGGGAGAGAGCCAACGCGCTGAAGATTTTTTTCATGATTGAAGAAGGTACGCAGTGAATACGCGACGGAACAAAAGCAGGTCCATAAGTGGGACATACGACGCTTAAGCCACGCTTAAGCGCCGACGCCCTTCGACTTCGTTTGCTGCGTTATTGCTTCGAGAAACGGATCACGGCGGTGTCGACGCCCGCATCGGAGAGACGTTGACGTGCGGTGTTCATGTCCTCGAATTTCGCGAACGGTCCGATGCGCACGCGATAGTACGTCACGCCGCCGGCATCGCGCTGCGTGACCTTCGATTCGAAGCCCTGAAAGCCGAGACGCGCACGCTGCTGTTCGGCATCTGCCTGCGTCTTGTAAGCACCGACTTGCAGGAAGTAGCCCGTGTTCGGCTCGCCGGGCGCGGGCGGCGTGGATTTCGCAGTCGCGGGCGCGGAGCCGCCCTTGGCCGGCGTGGCGTTCGCGTTACTCGTCGCGGCAGGCGCGTTGGGGGCGCTTTCCGGCTTCTTCGCGGGCGTCGTGCTCGCGGTCTTCGGCGCGGATGCCGTTCCGGCCGATGGCGGCACTTCGACGATCTGCGGCTCGTCGAGCATGCCCGACGACTGCGTCTGATTGTTGGTCTGACCCGGCGCGGTATTGGGCGGAGTGGGCTGGGCGGCCTGCGGCACCGCCTGACCCGGCGTCTTGCCCTGGAGCGGACGATTCGGATCGTACGGTTGTGCGGTGGCGGGCGCGGAGTTGGCCTCCGAAGGCGGCGGCGCGACCTTTGCCACGAACGGCGTCGGCGCGCGCGTGATGTACAGCGCGACGATCACGGCGATCGCGAGGCCGACAATCAGGCCCAGCACGATGCCAATGAACGTTCCCCCCGTTTGCTTCGACTGCTTCGATGTGCGGCGTGGTTTTGCCATCGTATGAATCACCTGCGAGAAAGTCTTCTGGTTGGGCGACGATTATAGCGGCGGCTCAAGGCAAGCCCGCGCCAGGCATCTGTTCGCGCACGCCGAAAATTCTGAATTCCGTGCGTGCGCGGCAGAAGGATCACATCTTTTGAGGAGCGGAAACGCCGATGGTCGCGAGACCGTTCTCGAGGACCTGGCGCGTCGCCGCGAGCAGCGCGATGCGCGCGGTGCGTTCCTTTTCGTCGTCCACGAGCACGCGCTCCGCATTGTAGAACGAGTGAAATTCGCCAGCGAGATCGCGCAGATAGAACGCGACCGCGTGCGGCGCGAGTTCGTCGGCGGCGTGCGCGAGCATTTCCGGGAATTCGGCGAGCTTGTTGAGCAGCGCCATCGCGCGGTCGCTCGACAGCGGCGAAAGGTCGGCCTTGGCCGCTTGCGCGACGTCGCCCGCGTAGCGCTCCTTCCAGTCGTTGAGGATCGTGCAGATGCGCGCGTGCGCGTATTGCACGTAGTAGACCGGGTTTTCGTCGTTCTGCTTGAGCGCGAGGTCGATGTCGAACACGAATTCGGTATCGGCCTTGCGCGAGATGAGGAAGAAGCGCACCGCGTCGCGGCCGCGGCGGATCGTGTCTTCGTCGATCTGATCGGGCGCGGTCTCGTGGCCCGGCGCGAGACCGCCCGACCATTCGATCAGATCGCGCACCGTCACGTAGCTGCCCGCGCGCTTGGAGATCTTCACTTCCTGGCCGTCGCGCATGACGGTCACCATCTTGTGCAGCACGTAATCGGGATAGCCCTTCGGAATGCCGACGCCCAGTCCTTGCAGACCGGCGCGCACGCGCGCGATCGTGCCGTGGTGATCCGAGCCCTGGATGTTGATGACCTTCGTGTAGCCGCGCTCCCACTTGGTCACGTGATAGGCGACGTCCGGCACGAAGTACGTGTACGTGCCGTCGGACTTCTTCATCACGCGGTCTTTGTCGTCGCCGTCGTCGGTGGTGCGCAGCCACAGCGCGCCGTCCTGTTCGTAGGTCTTGCCCGCATCGACGAGCGCCGCGACCGTCGTCTCGACGCGACCTTCCTTGTACAGCGACGACTCCAGATAGAACTGGTCGAACTTCACGCCGAACGCGGTCAGATCCATGTCCTGCTCGTGGCGCAGATAGGCCACCGCGAAATGGCGGATGGCTTCGAGGTCTTCGACGTCGCCTTTGCCCTTGACCGGCTCGCCGTCTTTCGCCGCGACGGTTTCGCCCGCCATGTAGTCGCGCGCGATATCGGCGATGTACTCGCCGTTGTACGCGGCTTCCGGCCACTCGGCGTCGCCGGGCTTGAGGCCGCGCGCGCGCAGTTGCGTCGAGACCGCGAGATTGTTGATCTGCACGCCCGCGTCGTTGTAGTAGAACTCGCGATGCACGTCGTAGCCCTGCGTTTCGAGCAGGTTCGAGAGCGCGTCGCCGAGCGCGGCCTGGCGGCCGTGGCCCACATGCAGCGGGCCTGTGGGGTTCGCCGACACGAACTCGAGGAGCACGTGCCTGCCGGCTTCGCGCGTCGAGCGGCCGAATGCGGCGCCTTCGCCGAGCACGGCCGGGATCACGTCTTGCTTGGCGGTGGCTGAAAGACGCAGATTGATGAAGCCGGGACCCGCGACTTCGGCGCTCTCGACGAGACCCTTGGCAGCCGGCAGGCCGAGCACCGCATCGATGATCTGCTGGGCGAGCTGACGCGGATTCGCGCGCAGCGGCTTGGCGAGCTGCATCGCGACATTCGAGGCGACGTCGCCGTGCGCCGCGACCTTCGGCCGCTCGAGGACGATTGCGGGCGCGACGAAGGCCGCTTCGCCCGGCGCCAGCGTGGCTTGCGCGACCTGCTTGACCGCGTCGGTGAGGAGCGTTTCGAGAGTGTGTTTATGTGCAGGCAGCATGCTGAATGTGATCCAGTGGAGCGAGGGCTGACGGGGCGCGTTCCGGCGGGTGCGCCGGCCCGGAATGGCGACTTCGCGACGCGTGGGCCCCGGAGTGTGGTGTTAGCAGCCGAACGTAATCGGCCACCACATAAAGTGGGGATTTTAGCAGGTGCTAATATGTCGAATCAGGGTGTCGTCATGTTGTCAGGGGGACCGGCTCGTCTGCGCGTTTCGTTTGCAAACCGCCTATGACCCAACATAAACAAAAGGACCATGCCATGCTGATCACATTCAAATCCCCGGCTTCACCGGACGTCATCATGCTCGAAAACCTCGCGGAGTACTTGCTCGGCATCATCGGCAAGCAGCTCACCGCGCGCGGCGTCATCACGCACGATGAAATTCCCACTGCCATCGAGAAACTCGAAGCGGCCGTCGCCACCGACAAGAAAGAGCGCGCGGAGCACGAGGGCCATTTTCACGAAGGCGAAGAAGGTCATGTGCCGCACGAGCATCCCGTCGGGCTCGCGCAACGCGCGTTTCCTTTCCTCGACATGCTGCGTCTTGCGCAAAAGGACAACAAAGACATTCTCTGGGGCGTCTGATTCGCGTCGTCCGTGGCGCCGACAAAGAAAAACCCGCATCGTTGCCGATGCGGGTTTTTTTCTTCCGAGGAAACGTCTGACGGCTTCGGTCGCTGTGCCGCGAGTTACTGCGACTGGCCGCTTTCCGCGCCAGCGGGCTTCGCGGGCGTGTGCGGTTTCTTCGGCTTCTTCGGTTTCTTCTTGTGCTCCGACTGCGGCGGCGAGTACGACGATGCCTGAGTGCTGCTCGCCTGCGCGAATGCAGCGGAACTCGATGCTGCGAGCAAAGCCGCGGCGATCGCTACGGTTACGGCGGACGTCATCTTCTTCATGCGACTTTCTCCGTTGACGAAAAGAGCGCGCTGGCCGTCATGACGACGGCTCATCGCGCTGACAAGTCTACGGAATTCAAAATTTCCCCGCCGGTTCCGTGCATATTCCCGACATCACGCGCGCGATATGTCCTTCAGCGCAGCGGCGCGAGCGCGCGTTCGGCATCGGCAGCCGAGATCGCCATGCGCCCGGCGTAGCTCGCGAGCTGGTCGTCGCCGATCTTGCCCACCGAAAAGTACGTGCTGTCGGGATGCGCGAGATAGAAGCCCGAGACGCTCGCGGCCGGCAGCATCGCGAGCGATTCGGTCACGCTCATGCCGATCTCGTCCGCCTGAAGCACTTCGAACATATCGCGTTTCACGAGGTGATCCGGGCACGCCGGATAGCCCGGCGCCGGACGAATGCCGACGTACTTTTCCGCGATCAGCGCATCGTTGTCGAGCGTCTCGTCCGACGCGTAGCCCCACAGTTCGCGGCGCACGCGCGCATGCAGCGCTTCGGCGAAGGCTTCCGCGAAACGGTCGGCCAAGGCCTTGAGCATGATCGCGCTGTAGTCGTCGTGATCGGCTTCGAACTGTTGTTCCTTTTTATCGACGCCGATGCCCGCCGTCACCGCGAAGATGCCGATGTAGTCCTTCGCGCCCGAGTCTTTCGGCGCGATGAAATCGGCGAGCGAGCGGTTCGGGCGCATCACGCCGTCGACCACGGGACGCACGCTCTGCTGGCGCAGATTGCGCCAGGTCATCGCAACTTGCGCGCGCGATTCGTCCGTATAGATCTCGATGTCGTCGTCGTTCACGGTGTTCGCGGGCAGCAGCATGACGACGCCGTTCGCCGTCAGCCAGCGGCCCTGGATCACGCGCGAGAGCATCGACTTGCCGTCGGAGAAAACGCGCCGCGCCGATTCGCCGACGATCTCGTCGTTGAGAATCGCCGGATAGGGACCGGCGAGATCCCACGTCTGGAAGAACGGACCCCAGTCGATGTAATTCGCCAGATCCGCGAGATCGTAGTTCCTGAACACGCGACGCCCGATGAAGCTCGGCTTCTTCGGCGTGTATGCGCTCCAGTCGATCTTCGTCTTGTTGGCGCGCGCCTCGTCGTAGGTGACCATCGGCTGCGCTTTCCGGTTCGCGTGCTGGGTGCGGATGCGCTCGTAGTCGCTCTTCAGCTCGTCGAGGTACTTCGCCGCGCCTTCGTCCGACAGCAGGCTCGACGCCACCGACACCGAACGCGACGCATCCGGCACGTACACGACCGGCCCTTCGTAATGTGGCGCGATCTTGACCGCGGTATGCACGCGCGAAGTCGTCGCGCCGCCGATGAGCAACGGCGTCTGCTTGCCGCGGAAATAGTCGTCGCGCTGCATTTCCGATGCGACGTACGCCATCTCTTCGAGGCTCGGCGTGATGAGGCCGGAAAGCCCGATAATGTCCGCGCCTTCTTCCTTCGCCTTCTGCAGGATGGTCGCGCAGGGCACCATCACGCCCATGTTGACCACCTCGAAGTTATTGCACTGAAGCACGACCGACACGATGTTCTTGCCGATATCGTGCACGTCGCCCTTCACGGTCGCGATGACGATCTTGCCTTTCGAGCGCACGTCCGCGCCGGCTTCGGCGAGCCGCTTCTTCTCTTCCTCGATGAACGGAATCAGATGCGCGACGGCCTGCTTCATCACGCGCGCGGACTTCACGACCTGTGGCAGGAACATCTTGCCCGCGCCGAACAGGTCGCCGACGACGTTCATGCCGTCCATCAACGGACCTTCGATCACGTTGATCGGCCGTCCGCCCGCCTTGTCGATCTTTTGACGGACTTCCTCGGTGTCTTCGACGATGAAGTTGGTGATGCCGTGCACGAGCGCGTGCGACAGACGCGCCTCGACCGGCTGATTGCGCCATTCGAGATTCTCTTCCTTCTTCGCCGCGCCGGTCTTGAACTTGTCGGCGATTTCGAGCAGCCTGTCGGTGCCGTCTTCGCGGCGATTCAGCACGACGTCTTCGACCCGGTCGCGCAACTCGGCGTCGAGATCGGCATAGACGCCGAGCTGCCCCGCGTTGACGATGCCCATGTCCATGCCCGCCTGGATCGCGTGATACAGGAACACGGTGTGAATCGCTTCGCGCACCGGATCGTTGCCGCGAAACGAGAACGATACGTTCGACACGCCGCCGCTCACCTTCGCGTGCGGCAGGTTCTGCTTGATCCAGCGCGTCGCTTCGATGAAATCGACCGCATAGTTGTTGTGCTCTTCGATGCCCGTCGCGATCGCGAAGATGTTCGGATCGAAGATGATGTCTTCCGGCTCGAAGCCGACTTCGTTCACGAGGATGTCGTACGAGCGCTTGCAGATTTCCGTCTTGCGCTGGAAGGTGTCCGCCTGGCCCTGCTCGTCGAACGCCATCACCACCGACGCCGCGCCGTAGCGGCGAATCAGTTTCGCGTGATGCTTGAACGCGTCTGCGCCTTCCTTGAGCGAGATCGAGTTGACGATCGCCTTGCCTTGCACGCACTTCAGGCCCGCTTCGATCACCTCCCACTTCGACGAATCGATCATGATCGGCACGCGCGCGATATCCGGCTCCGATGCGATCAGATTCAGAAAGCGCACCATCGCGGCTTTCGAATCGAGCATGGCTTCGTCCATGTTGATATCGATGACCTGCGCGCCGTTTTCGACCTGCTGGCGCGCGACGGCGAGCGCTTCGTCGAACTGGCCGTTCAGGATCATGCGCGCGAACGCCTTCGAGCCGGTCACGTTCGTGCGCTCGCCGACGTTGATGAAGAGCGAGCCGTCGGTGACGTTGAACGGCTCCAGGCCGGAGAGGCGCATCGTGTGATCGGTCATGTCTTGTATCTCTTTATCGATGTCAGGCTGCTTCTTACGCGACTTCGCGATATTGCGACGGGAACGCGCGTGGCTTCACTTCGGCGAGCGCCTTCGCGATTTCCGCGATGTGCTCCGGCGTCGTGCCGCAGCAGCCGCCCGCGACGTTCACGAGACCGGCCGTCGCGAATTCCTTCAGCAGGCCCGAGGTCACGTCCGGCGTCTCGTCGAAGCCCGTGTCGCTCATCGGATTGGGCAGGCCCGCGTTCGGATAGCAGGACACGTAGGTATCGCACAGCTTCGCCAGCTCGGCGATGTACGGACGCATCAACGCCGCGCCGAGCGCGCAGTTCAGGCCGAACGTGAGCGGCTTCGCGTGACGCAGCGAGTTCCAGAACGCTTCCACCGTTTGCCCGGACAGGATGCGGCCCGATGCATCGGTGACCGTGCCCGAAATCATGATCGGCGCGAGCTCGCCGGTGTCGTCGAACAACTGGTCCAGCGCGAACAACGCGGCCTTCGCGTTCAGCGTGTCGAAGATCGTTTCGACGAGGAACAGATCGCAGCCGGCATCGAGCAGCGCCTTCGCCTGCTCGTAGTACGCGTCGCGCAGTTCGTCGAAGGTCACGTTGCGCGCGCCCGGATCGTTCACGTCGGGCGAAATGCTCGCGGTCTTCGGCGTCGGTCCGATCGCGCCCGCGACGAAGCGCGGCTTGTCTGGTGTCGAATATCTGTCGCAGGCTTCGCGCGCGAGCTTCGCCGACTCGATGTTCATCTCGGCGGCGAGGTCTTCCATGCCGTAATCGGCCTGCGCGACGCGCGTCGCGCCGAACGTATTGGTCTCGACGATGTCCGCGCCCGCCGCCAGATATTGCTCGTGAATCTCGCGAATGACGTGCGGCTGCGTGATCGACAGCAGTTCGTTGTTGCCCTTGATGTCGCGGCCATAGTCCCTGAAGCGCTCGCCGCGGTATGCGGCTTCGTCGAGCTTGTAGCGCTGGATCATCGTGCCCATCGCGCCGTCAAGGATCAGGATGCGCTTTTGCAGCAGCGCGGGCAGCGTCGCACCGCGCGTGTAGGCGCGCGCGCGGGCTTTCGGGAGGGCGTTCTGGGTCATGACGGACGAGGCCTGCACCAAATGTGAAATAGCCTGACATTGTAGCCGCAGCGCCGGGCGGTCGCTTCCGGTCGAGGGCGCGCGCTTTTCATCGATGCGGGCAAAAAAAACCCCGCCAATTGCGGGGCGGGGTTTTCGGCAGATGGCGAGTGTCGCCTGAGCCGCGGGTCCGCGCGGCGGCGGGCGCGAGCGGCAGGCGCCGCCCGCGCGCGTGCATGCATCAGTGGAGCACGACGGGTTGGTTCATCAAGACATCGAACTGGCCGAGGAATTCATCGACATCCTCGAGCGACGGCTCTTCAGCGATCAACTGTTGCACGTGCTCGCGAAACTTCGCCGCGAGCGCGCCGTCGATGAAGATCTCCCGCTGCGTGTTCTTGTCGACGATCTCGTAGCCGCCTGCTTTCATCGCGAGATGGTTGTCTTGCGGCGGAAATTCGACGACGCAATAGTTGGGGCTGTTGTAGATCATTTGCATGGCGACACTCCTTATTCCTTGTTTGCTCCGTGGCAATCCTGAACCGTAGTTGGAGCGATTGGGTTGGAATTCAAGGGGTGGCCTCGATGTGATGCCGGTTGTATCGAGGCTTCTTTCGCAACAAAAACAGGAAGAATCAGGTCGAACCGCGTAAAAAGTTGCCCAATAATGCGGAAAAGCGCTGCGATTCCTCCACCGGTGTCAGATGCGCGGCATTGAGTATTTCGAATTGTGCGCCCGGCACCGTGTCTGCGACGACCTTCGAAGCAGCATGTGGCGTGCCAACATCGTGCTGACCCGCGATCACGAGCGTGCGCTTGCTCACGGAAGCCAGTTTGTCTCGCGCATCGAAACGGCTGACGGCCTCCGCCGCGCGCGCGAACCCCTCAGCGGGCGTACGCGCGATCGTGTCCCCGATCGGCTCGACCACTTCGGGGTGCGCCTTGCGGAATTCAGGCGTGAGCCAGCGCTCGAGCGTCGCTTCCACGATACTCGCAGTCCCGTGTTCGCGCACGGAAGCTGCTCGTTGCGCGAATGTCGGACGCGCGTCCTCGGCAATACAGGCCGGCGCGCCCACGACGGTCAGCGATTCCACTTTGTCGGCATGGTTGATCGCGAGCTTTTGCGCGACCATGCCGCCGATCGACAGCCCCACCACGTGCGCCGAGGGTGCGCCGAGCCGGTCGAGCAGATGCGCGAGATCGTCGGCGAGATCGTCGATCGTGAACGAATCCGGCGACACGGCCGTATCGCCATGACCGCGCAGGTCGTAGCGCAACACGGTGAAGTCGTGGCGGAAGTAGCCGGCCATCTGGTCCCACACCGAGAGATCGCCGGCAAGTTGATGGATGAAGACGAGCCACGGGCCGCCGCCTTCGTTGTCGAGAACGTAGTGTGTATCGATGCGATTGATCGTCAACTGCATGTCGGCTCCGTAAAGACTGCGGTTTGCGATGCTGTTTCCGATGGACTGCACGAAATGCCGCGCTTTCGCCTTGCCCGATGTCACGGAGTGTGACGGCCGCGTTACGGTTTGTCCGCCTGCAAAAGCGCGGGCGCAGCGGGCGCGGATTCCTCTGACGCAGCTTGCGTGCCCGACGCGACACTTTGTGCCGCCGCCGATGGCGCCGCGAGCCTGCCCGCCCAGAGCAGCTCGATTTGCATTCCGTTCGGCTCGGTTTGCAGAATCCGCACGGGCAGCCAGCCTATCGACGGCGCGAGCCAGATATCGAGCTTGCGGCGATCGCCCTCCTTGCGCGGCAGGCGCGTGAAATGGCGCGCGGTCGTGAAGCCGCCGCGCGCCTGAACGGTTTCGTCGCCGACGGTTTCGATCGGCCAGATTTCGTTGCTGTCGTTGTCCGCGACGCTGAATTGCCGCGTGACGCCCGGCGTGTACTTGTCCGGCGCGCCGCGCACGAGGCTCGCCAGTTGCATGACCACGCTGAAGCGGTCCTGCGCGCCGTCCGCGAGCGGCTGGCTCTGCGGCGTTTTCGTGTAGACGATCTGTTTCGTGTCGCGGTTGAAGATGGCGATATCGGCGGCGCGGCGGCCGCGCTGCTCGGAGTACTGCTCGGGCGCGATGCCGAATCCGTCGATATGGCCCTTGCTCGAATACACATAAGGACCGACGAACGGCAGCGGAATCGACACCACCATTTCGTAATGCTGGCCGTCGTTGCTCCAGTGGATCGTGCCGGTCTGGTTCATCACGCCGTTCACGAGCGTGTCGTAACGCAACTCGCCGGCGGGCGGAACACTGAACTTGTCGCCCGATGCCGCCGCTGGTTGCGATGCGGGAGAGGGCGCTTGGGCTTGCGCCTGCGCGGAGCCCGAGGCCGGCGCGGCTGCGGCCGGCGCGGACGCCGCCAACCCCGACGCAGCCGCCGGCGCGTCCGGCTGGGGCGTCGCGGCGGTCAATATCGGCGCGGGCGCGGGCGCGGGCGCAGGTTTCGGCGCAGGTGCGGCCGATTTCGGCGGCGCCGGCGGTGTCGGCCGCGCTGCCGCTGCTGGCGGCGTTGGCGCCGGCGGGGCGATCGGCCTGGGCGTCAGCAATTCCACCTGCACGGGCGGTGTTTCAGGCGCGGCGTTCGTCGGCTGCCGATTGCGCTCGATCCAGCGCACCGCGCTCAAGTGCAGGCCGACGACGATCAGCACCGCCAACATCCAGCGCCCCCAGCGTCGCGAAGTGGCGGAGTCTGAGTCGGATGCGGCATCGGACGGCTCGCCCGAGGCGGGGCGGGGACGGCGGAATTGAAACAGTGACATCGTGCAGGCGTGAAAAAGCGCTTGGTGCGGAGGAGCGAACGAAACGCGCAAGGAACGAAACGCGTAAGACACGCGCCATCGAAGCGATGTTCCTGGCCCGTCGATGAGCGCTGTCAGCGCTCGCCCGCCTTGTACCCCAGTTCATAGGACAGGCCGCGCGCGCATTCTCGCAACGCGGAGTCGATTTCACCGCCCCAGCGCAGGTCGAACGTGCCTTCGTGCCCGAGCGCGATGAGACCCAGCGCGAGCTCGCCCGTCGAATCGAAGACCGGCGTGCAGAACGCGTGGATCGTCGGCAGAAGCATGCCTTCCACGCGCGCCGCGCCGTGCTCGCGCACTTCGGCGAGGAGCGGCTCGACGTCGGCCAGCGTCTCGTTCGTCGTCGCGAGTTCGCGCTCGAGCATCGGCTGCGTCTTGCTGCGCGGCAGATACGCGGCAAAGAGCAGGCCGGTCGCGGACGAGAGCAGCGGCATCACGTCGCCGAGCTTGAGCGATGCCTTCGCGGGATGGCTCGATTCCATCCAGTGCACGACGGTCGGCCCCTGATTGCCCCACACCGCGATGCCGACCGTCTGATCGAGCCGGTCGCGCAGTTCCGCGAGCGCGATGCGCGCGAGTCTCACGCCATCGACACGTGCGAGCCGTGCGAGACCCATCTGCAACGCAAAGCCGCCGAGTTCATAGCGCCCGGACACCGGATCCTGCGACGCAACGCCGAGCCGCAGAAAACTCACCAGATAGCGATGCGCCTTCGCCGGGCTCATGCCCGCGCGCTGCGCGAGGTCACGCAGCATCATCGCGCGCGGCTCGTTGGTGAGGACGTCGAGCAGCCGGAAGCCGACTTCGATCGATTGAATGCCGGAGCGGGTTTTCTCCTCGGCGGTGTCGTTGGGGTCGAGGTTGTCTTCGTCGTCGGAAGCGGCGGATCGAGTCGATTGCATGAAGGGTGATAGCACAGCCAGGGGATTCACCATCGTAAAATAGATTTCCCCTAACGTCATCCCAAGTCACCGACACCCGCTCCATGAAACTCGCAACATTAAAGGACGGCACGCGCGACGGCCAACTGATCGTCGTATCGCGCGATCTGCGCACGGCAGCGATCGCCGACGGAATCGTATCGACACTGCAACGCGCGCTCGACGACTGGACCTTCTACGCGCCGCAACTCATGGAAGTCTATGAAGCGCTGAACGCCGGCCGCGCGCGCAACCCGTTCTCGTTCGATCCGAAGGCCTGCATGGCGCCGCTGCCGCGCGCGTTCCAGTGGGCAGACGGCTCGTCGTACGTGAATCACGTCGAGCTCGTGCGCCGCGCGCGCAACGCGGAAATGCCGCCCGAGTTCTGGACCGATCCGTTGATGTATCAGGGCGGCAGCGACGACTTCATCGGGCCGACGGACGACATCGTGTGCGCGACGGAATCGTACGGGATCGACTTCGAGGCGGAAGTCGCCGTCATCACCTCCGATGTCCACACGGCCGCGATGCCCGACGAAGCGCTCCGCGGCGTGCGCCTCCTGATGCTCGTGAACGACGTGTCGCTGCGCAATCTCATTCCCGCGGAACTCGCGAAGGGTTTCGGCTTCTTCCAGAGCAAGCCCGCGACCGCGTTCTCGCCGGTCGCCGTCACGCCCGACGAGCTCGGCGACGCGTGGCGCGAAGGCCGCGTGCATCGTCCGATGATCGTGCACTGGAACGGCAAGAAAGTCGGCCAGCCCGATTGCGGCACGGACATGGTGTTCCACTTCGGCCAGTTGATCGCGCACGCGGCGAAAACGCGCAATCTGCGCGCGGGCTCGATCGTCGGCTCGGGCACGATCTCGAACAAGGACACGAAGCGCGGGTACTGCTGCATCGCCGAGAAGCGCTGCCTCGAAACCATCGAGCACGGCGCGCCGCAAACGGAATTCATGAAGTTCGGCGACAGCGTGAAGATCGAGATGTTCGACGAAGAAGGCAAGTCGATCTTCGGCGCGATCGATCAGGCGGTCGTGCAACCCGAGCACTGAAGCCGCGCGCATCGCAACGGGTTTAGCCCGATGCGATGCGCGCCGGCCTCGCCTTACACTTTGCCGGGCTGCTTTCGCGCAGCGAAAAAACGTACAAGAAAAGGAGACGTCGATGGCGGCAGGCAAGTGGAAATTTCTGGCGGGCGCGGCGTTCGCGCTCGCCGCGACGACGGCGGCATTCGCGCAGACGGCGCAGCACGTGAAGATCGGTCTCGTGCTGTCGCTCACGGGGCCGGCCGCGTCGCTGGGCATTCCCGCGCGCGACACCGTCGCGCTTCTGCCGAAGGAAATGGGCGGCAAGCCGGTCGACTACATCGTGCTCGACGACGCATCCGACACCACGCAGGCCGTGCAGACGACGAAGAAGCTCATCAGCGAGGATCGGGTCGATGCCATCATCGGCTCGTCGATCACGCCGAACTCGCTCGCGATGATCGATGTCGTGGCGCAAGGGCAAACGCCGATGATCTCGCTGGCGTCGTCGTCGAAGATCATCGAGCCTGTCGACGACAAGCGCCGCTGGGTCTTCAAGACGCCGCAAACCGACGCGATGATGGCCTCCGCCATCGCCGAGCACGCGAGCAATCACGGCGTGAAGACGCTCGCGTACATCGGTCAGGCGGACGCGCTCGGCGAGACCTTCTACGCCGAAGTCGCGAAATTCGCGCAACTGCACAAGATCGAAGTGGTCGCGAACGAACGCTTCAATCGCACCGATCCGAGCGTGACCGGACAGATCCTCAAGATTCTCGCGGCGAAGCCTGATGCGGTGGTCGTCGGCGCGGCCGGCACGCCCGCCGCCCTGCCGCCGAAGACGCTCGCGCAGCGCGGCTATAAAGGCAAGGTTTATCACAATCACGGCGTGGGCAACCGCGACTTCCTGCGCGTGTGCGGCGCGGATTGCAACGGAACGTTCCTGCCCGCGAGCCCGGTGCTCGTCGCCGCGCAACTGCCCGACGATCACCCGGCCAAGCGTCTCGCGCTCGAATACATCAAACTGTACGAGGCGAAGCAGGGCGCGGGCACCGTGTCGGCGTTCGGCTCGTATGCGTGGGACGCGGGCATGCTGCTCAATCGCGCGGTGCCCATCGCGATGAAGGCGGGCGCGCCCGGTACGCCGGCGTTTCGCGCCGCGCTGCGCGATGCGCTCGAAGGCACGAAGAATTTCTCCGACACGAACGGGCAGGTCAACATGACGCCCAACGACCACATCGGCCTCGATCAGCGCGCACGCGTGATGGTCGAGATCCGCGACGGCAAGTGGATCTATCAGCCGCGCTAACCTTCAATCGACGAGACCATGAGCGATCTATCCATGTATTCGGGCTACCAATCGCTCGAATTGCGCCGCCATCCGCACGGCGTGCTCGAAGTCGTCATGCCGGGCGCGGGCGCGAACAAGAGCGGCCTTTCCACCGCCGACGCCAACATGCATCGCGAGCTCGCGGACATCTGGCGCGACATCGACCGCGATCCGCAGACGCGCGTCGCGCTGATCCGTGGCGAAGGCAAGGGCTTCTCGGCGGGCGGCGATCTCGGGCTCGTCGAGGACATGGCGAACGACTTCGACGTGCGCGCGCGCGTGTGGCGCGAGGCGCGCGATCTGGTCTATAACGTGATCAATTGCGGCAAGCCGATCGTCTCCGCGATGCATGGCCCGGCGGTCGGCGCGGGACTGGTCGCGGGCTTGCTGGCCGATATCTCGATCGCGTCGAAGTCCGCTCGCATCATCGACGGGCATACGCGACTCGGCGTCGCGGCGGGCGACCACGCGGCGATCGTATGGCCGCTGCTGTGCGGCATGGCGAAGGCCAAGTACTATCTGCTGCTGTGCGAGCCGGTGAGCGGCGAGGAAGCGGAACGCATCGGGCTGGTGTCGCTCGCCGTCGACGAGAACGAATTGATGCCGAAGGCGATCGAAGTGGCGAACCGTCTTGCGCAAGGCTCGCAGACGGCGATCCGCTGGACCAAGTACGCGCTCAACAACTGGCTGCGCTCGGCGGGGCCGACCTTCGATACGTCGCTCGCGCTCGAATTCATGGGCTTCGCGGGCCCGGACGTTCACGAAGGCGTGCGATCGCTGCGCGAGCGGCGCGCGCCGGATTTCCCTGGCGGCGCGCCGTTCTGAACGACGCGAACCTCACACGAAAACAAGGAGAGTCGAATGACCGATAACACCGGCGGCACGCCGCCCTACACGATTCCCGGTTTTCCCGGATTCGGCCAGGCCGACATGATGGGCAAGATGTGGGAGCTGATGCGCCTGAACCCGTTCGCCGCCGCGATGCCGGGCGGCGGGCAGGGCATGGGTCCTTCCCTCTCGATGATGTCCGACATGCTCGCTCCGCTCACCAACATCGAAGAACTCGACAAGCGCGTGACCGACATGCGCGCTGTCGAACACTGGTTGAAGCTCAATCTCAACATGCTGCAATCGGCAATTCAGGCGCTCGAAGTGCAGCGCGCGACGCTCGCGACGCTGCGCGCGTTCGGCGCGTTCGCGCAGACGTCGGTCGAGAGCGCCCACAGCGCGGCCGCGGAGAACGCGAAGGCCGCGACCGCTGGCTGGCCGATGAGCGGCGCGGCCGCGAAACCGGAAGCGCCGAAGGAAGAGGCCGCGCAGCCATCGTCCGACGAGAACGACGAAACCGCCGACAAATCGTCCGCGCCGCCGCCCGGTTTCGATCCGGCCGGCTGGTGGAACGTGCTGCAATCGCAATTCAATCAACTCGCGCATCTCGCGATGCTCCAGCCCGGCATGGGCGGCCCGCTCGACGCGGCAGGCGCGGCGGGCGAGCAGGCGGCAGCCGCCGGCGAACACGGCGCGCAGCCGGCGGACGGCGCCGAGGACAAACCCGAAGCCGCGGCCGCGAAGAAAGCCCCGGCACGCAAGGCCGCGCCGCGCAAGAAACCCGTCTGAATTCGCGCGTTCCGGCGCGCTCACGTCTTCTGTTCTCCGCACCCGGCGGCGCGCAATGCTCCGCCGGGCTTCGTGATTCCTTCGATTTGCAAGCCTGCATCGAACCGCGTCTTCGCGTCATCTGCATTCGTCACGCAGAAACGCATCTCAGCAGCACCGTTTGTTTCGAATTTGTCTATGATGAAAGCTCGACGGAGCAAAAAGCTTGTCCACCTTTCATGCCGGGCATGTAACCTGCATCGAGTGCGGCATGTTCGTTTAACTAGATTTGTCCATGACAAACTCATCAGAGCAAGACTTCGATTCCGAACCGGTCTCCGATAGCGACAACCTGCCGGACCCCGGCCTGCCGCGCACGGCGACCTCGGCCGTGACAGGAATCGGCATAGGCGCGATCGCTCAGGAAATTGGTCTGACGAAGGACACGCTGCGTGTCTGGGAGCGTCGCTACGGGTTCCCGCAGCCCATGCGTTCCGCCGGCGGCGAGCGCTTGTATCCGCAGGAGCAGGTCACGAAGCTGCGGCTCGTCAAGCGTCTGCTCGACGCGGGACATCGGCCGAGCAAGGTGCTCGGGCAATCGATCGACGTGCTGCAACAACTGGCCGAGAGCTCGGGCGTCGGCCAGGACGCGCCGGACGCCGAACTCGATCACCTGATCTCACTGCTGCGGGCGAGCGCTTACGAAGACTTCCGCTTCGGCCTGCTGAAGCGGGCGACGCGCGACGGGCTGGAGCGCTTCGTTCTGGATGTCGCGGCGCCGCTGTCGGCACGCGTCGGCAACGCGTGGGCGGCGGGCAGTTTGCAGGTGTACCACGAACATCTGTTCAGCGAGACGATCCAGTCGACGATGCGCGCGTTGATGCGCCCGCTCTCCGACGCCCTGCGCGGACGCGGCGGCCGTCCGCGCGTGCTGCTCACGACGCTCTCCGGCGAAGGCCACGGCCTGGGCATCCTCATGGCCGAGGCGATGTTCACGCTCTCCGAGTGCGAGTGCGTGCAACTGGGATTGCAGACGCCGCTGCACGATATCGTCGATGCGGTGACGGCCCATAACGTCGATATCGTCGCGCTGTCGTTCACGGCGGTGCTGCCGGCGCAGTCCATCGCGAACGGCCTGGCCGACCTGCGCAACCTGCTGCCGCCGCACGTGCGCATCTGGGTTGGCGGGAGCAGCCCGGCGCTGCGCCGCAAGTTCAGCGACGGCGTGCATCACATCGCGGGGTTGACCCCGATCGAGGAAACTGTCGCGGATTGGCGGGAATCCACCATGCTATGATGAAAGACGCGCGCCATGACGAGCATCGGCGCGGAAGCTGGCATGACGGGCGCATCGCATCTTTGTCATGCGAGCACGTCATACTGCGCAGCCGGCGCGGTTCCGGCGGCAGGCACGGCACCACTTGAAGATACCTCAGGCACAGGTTTCGCTCCTCACCCACGGTAGAACAAGACGCACAACAGCAACATTTGCACGGGGAAGTGCAGTGTTTACGCGGGGCGCGACGCGTTGCCGCAGCGCCAAATTTGCGCGCTCGTTGTCGCTTTTCGTCTTTGGCCGACCGAATCCCGCGTAAAATTGAAAGCTTGGCTGCTTGCGTGCAAGGCTTTTCTGCACGTCACGGCTGAAAGTCAATATAGATATAACGTCGCATAAGTGGCATCAGGGGTGGACAATGAACACCATGCTTTATCCGGAACTTTATAAATCGCTGGAATCTGTCCGCTGGGACATGGAGAAGGACATTCCCTGGGACAAGTTCGATGCGTCCCTGCTTACCGACGAGCAGGCCAGGACCATCAAGATGAACGCGATCACCGAATGGTCCGCTCTTCCCGCAACCGAAATGTTCCTGCGTGACAACCACCATGACAGCGACTTCTCCGCTTTCATGAGCGTGTGGTTCTTCGAGGAGCAGAAGCATTCGCTCGTGTTGATGGAGTATCTGCGTCGCTTCAAGCCCGACATGGTGCCGACCGAAGAGGAACTGCACGCGGTGCGCTTCGAATTCGATCCCGCGCCGCCGCTCGAAACGCTGATGCTGCATTTCTGCGGCGAAATCCGCCTGAACCACTGGTATCGCCGCGCCGCCGAATGGCACACGGAACCGGTTATCAAGCATATCTACGAAACCATTTCGCGCGACGAAGCCCGCCACGGCGGCGCGTATCTGCGCTACATGAAGAAGGCGCTCGCAAATGCGGGCGACACCGCGCGTGCGGCGTTCGCGAAGATCGGCGTGCTGATGGCGTCCGCGCGCCGCACGGAAAAGCCGCTGCATCCGACCAACCTGCACGTGAATCAGGCGCTTTTCCCGCGCGATACCGTGCAGTCGCGCCTGCCCGACCCCGAATGGCTCGAGCGCTGGCTGGACGATCAGATCCGCTTCGACGACAGCTGGGAGAGGAAGGTCGTCGAACGTATCCTGCACAATCTGTCGATTCTGTTCGAGCGTTCGTTCGCGACCGCCCAGGAGTTGAATCGCTACCGCAAGGAAGTGACGCAACGTCTGCAAGCCGCGCCGGGCGGCGCGGCCGAACAGCCGGCCTGAGCTATCGGGCTTCGATGAACAGACGGCCCGCCGGTCAGCACCGGCGGGCCGTTTTGCTTTGTTCCCCGGCGAAACGCCGTGGCACAATGCGCGCTTTCAGCACACCGCAACGAGCGCCGCCATGCCCGCCTTTTTCGAACGCAAGATCATCACGCGCGAAGCGCTCGCCGCGCGCCGTCCGACGCTCGCCGGTCCTGTCGTTTTTACCAACGGCGTCTTCGACATTCTTCATCGCGGACATGTGACCTATCTCGCCGACGCGAAGGCGCTCGGCGCGACGCTCATCGTCGGCGTGAACAGCGACGCTTCCGTGCGTACGCTCGGTAAAGGTGACGATCGCCCGATCAATCGCGAGGACGATCGCATGGCGCTGCTCGCGGCGCTGGAAAGCGTCGACTGGGTCGTGAAGTTCGAGGAATCGACGCCGCTGCAACTGATCGATGCAGTACATCCCGACGTGCTCGTGAAGGGCGGCGACTACGACATGGACAAGCTGGCCGAATCGGCGCTCGTGCGCGGCTGGGGCGGCACGGCGCTCGCCATCGCGTTCGAGCACGATCGATCCACCACCGCACTGCTCAGGAAAGTCCGCGCGCAATCCTGAGTCGTCCTCCTGCGCTCACTGCCCGAGCGGCGCGGTCTGCACGTTGGCGGCAGGCGCCGGTCCGCCGACGCGCGGCTGATCGAACGCTTCGTCGGGGCTCAGCGGGCGCGTCGCGAGCGCCTCGGGATGTACTTGCTGCAACAGATGATGCGGCTCGCGCGCGCCGGCGGCGGGCAGCGGGCCGAACATGCCGCGCATGACCGCGAACATCAGCAAGTTGGCGAGAATCAGAAGGGCGATCAGCCAGCGCAGCATTCTTGGGCTCCGTCCGTCAATCAGATCAGAAAGTCAGGATAAATGGCGCGCCGTCGCGTCGCGCGCGATGAGCGCGAGGCCGGACAGCACGAGGGAATCGTGGCGAGTATGGGGGACGTCGAGCGCGCCCGCGATTTCATTGGCAGCGCCGCCGCCGAGCACGAGCCGGACTTCGGCGTGCCAGTCCGCTTTCAGGTCGCGCCACGCGCGCTCGATCAGACTCGCCTGCGCGAGCAGACATCCGGCCGAGAGCGCGGCGGCGGTATCGGTGGCGAAGAGACTGCGCGTCTGCGTGAGCGCCTCGCGCGCCGATGCGGCGTCGAGCGTCGGCAATTGCGCCGTATGGCTGCCGAGCGATTCCATCATCAGCGACCAGCCGGGCGCGATCAGGCCGCCGGTGAACACGCCGTCGGCACGCAGCGCCTCGAGCGTCGTCGCGGTGCCGAAGGTCGCGACCAGCAGATGTTCGCCCGGATAGGCCGCGCGCGCCGCGATCATGCCGGCCCAGCGATCGCTGCCGAGCCGCGTCGGGTCGGCGTAGCTGTTGATCACCCCGCATTGCTCGGCGCGCGCGCGCACGACGGTGCGCGGCAGCGTCGGCCAGCGCGCGTCGAGCAGGCGCTGGATGCGGTTCTGCACCGGCATGCCGGCGACGTTCGAAATCCATGCGCTCGCCGGCGTGGGCAACTCGGACCAGTCGGCGAGGGCGGCGTCGTCGGCGGCGGTCGAGTGATGCGCGTGTTCGAAGGCGCCGTGCGAGAGCGACGCGCCGGTTTCATCGACGAGCGACCATTTGATGCGGCTATTACCCGCGTCGATGAGCAGATACGGCGCATCGTGACCGGTGGACTTCACGGACGTTCCTTCGCAAGCCGCAGCGTCAGCTCGCCGGTGGTGACGGTGCGCGGGCCCTCGGGTGCGTCGATCATCAACTGGCCGCTTTCGTCGACGCCCGCTGCGATTCCGCGCGTGACTTCCATGCCTTGATCGATCAGCGCGACTTCGCGTCCGGCCCACGCGTGCGCGTCGAGCCAGCGCTGGCGGAACGGTTTGAAGCCTTCGGCCTCGAAGCGCGGCAGCGCTGCGTCGAGCGCGTTGAGGAGCGCGGCGAGCGTGTCGGTGAGATTGGCGTCGGGCCAGGCGCGCGCGAGCGCGGCCGGCGCGGTGCCGGGCGCGGACTGTGCGGAGAGCCGGTTCGCATCGTCCACTTGCGCGGCGAGTTGTTCCGCGCCGTGCAGGTTCATGCCGATGCCGATCACGACCGCCGTCGCGTCCGGTGTGTTCCACGCGGTTTCGATGAGAATCCCGGCGAGCTTGCCGTCGTCGAGCAGGACGTCGTTCGGCCACTTCAGCGCGGGACGCGCGGACGGCGTGAGCGGCAGGCGCGCGAGCGCATCGAGCACGGCGGTGCCGATGGCGAGACTCAAGCCCGACAAACCTTCGATCGGCCGCCGCAATACGCAGCCGACCGACATCAGCAGCGCGTTGCCCGGTTCCGCGAGCCACGCACGGCCGCGCCGTCCGCGTCCGGCGGATTGCGAATAAGCGACGCGCACGACGGGTGAAGGCGTGCCGCCGCGGCGCGCCGCGCGCAGATGGTCCATCAGGTCGGCGTTCGTGGAGCCCGTTTCGTCGACGATGTCAATGGTCCAGTCGCGAGCGGGCCGCTCGGCAAGCGCCGCGAGCCGGGTGCGGTCGATGCGCCAGGGCGCGTCGGGGGCGAAGGGGGAGGAGTTCATGGCGGCTATTGTAGCGGCGCGGGGGCCGTACGACGCCTGCGAAAATTGCAAACGAACGCGATGCGCAATCGCTTGCCGCAAGCCTCGGCGTAGCCCTGCCATGTGTCGAGTGTGGGCGCGTCTTTGCCGTTGGGCGGCGATGCGTCGAAAAGCGCTACGGCCGATGTAGTCTTGCGCATCGGTTCGGTGGTTTGCGGTGCGTGAGACCGGGCACCTCGCGCGCGAAGGACGGTATCGAAGGCGTCGTATGCGGCCCTTGACGCGACCGACCGCCTGATGCGGCGGCGGTAGAACGTGATCGTCCGCGGATCGAACACGTCTGAGATTACATATTTGCTACATTGAAAGACTAGCCACGGCGACCGGCCGAGCCGCGCCACCGTCACCGTGCCCCCGCGATACTCTTCGCTACAATGTCCACTTCCCTTTAACCGCGTCTCATCGCGCCATCGATCCTTGGACTTCGACACGCCGCCGCGCCTAAGAGTGGAAGCCGGTCAGCAGGGCAAGGTGGTCCGGCTTTCAGGCCAGTGGACCGCGCTCGCGCTCGCCCGTGATCGTGCGAAGAGCGGCGTTACGCGGCGGCTGCGCGCGATCGGGCGCGAGGCGATCGGCCAGTGGGATCTGTTGTCCGTCGAGCGGCTCGATCACGTCGGCGGGCAGGCGCTCTGGCGTGTCTGGGGCCGCAAGATGCCCGCGACCATCGCGCTGTCCGACACGCAACGCGAGATCTTCGAGCGCGTCGCGCTGCTCGACGCCGAACGCGAGGAACCGGAACCCGTCGATCGCGTCGATCCGGTCACGCGCCTCGGCCAGCTCATCTTCGATTTCTTCGATCACCTCTACGGCGGCCTCGCGATGTTCGGCGGCTTCGTGCTCGATCTCATCGGGCTCGTTCGGCGTCCGCAGCGAATTCCGTGGACGGAGATTTCCGCCAACATCTACAGCGCCGGCGCGCAGGCGCTCGCGATCACCGCGCTCGTCGCGTTTCTGATCGGCATCGTGCTGAGCTATCTGTCCGCGCAGCAACTGCAGGCGTTCGGCGCGAATCAGTACATCGTGAATATCCTCGGGCTTTCGGTGATCCGCGAGCTCGGGCCGGTGCTGTCCGCGATTCTCGTCGCCGGTCGCTCGGGCTCCGCGATCACCGCGCAGATCGGCGTGATGCGCGTCACCGAGGAACTCGACGCGATGCAGGTCATGGGCATCCCGCATGGCCTGCGCCTCGTGCTGCCGCGCGTGATCGCGCTCGGCGTCGCGATGCCGCTGCTCGTCATGTGGACCAACATCATCGCGCTGACCGGCGGCGCGGTCGCCGCGAAGCTGGTGCTGGCCATCGACATGAATTTCTTCATCCGCTCGCTGCCGTCGGTCGTGCCGATCGCCAATCTGTGGATCGGGCTCGGCAAGGGTGTCGTGTTCGGCATGCTGATCGCGCTCGCCGCGTGTCATTTCGGTTTCCGCATCAAGGCGAATTCGCAGAGTCTCGGCGAAGGCACGACGACGTCCGTGGTGACGTCGATCACCATCGTGATTCTCGCGGACGCCGTGTTCGCGATCCTGTTCCAGCACGTCGGACTCTGACCGCCATGTCGACCACGCTCGCCACCGCCGTCCGCCATCAGCCGCCGCCCGTCATCGCGGAGCCGGTGATCGAAGTGCGCGATCTCACCAAGCGTTACGGGCGCACGGTGATCCACGAGCATCTGAATCTGGATGTACGGCGCGGCGAGATCGTCGCGTTGCTGGGCGGTTCCGGCTCGGGCAAGACCACGCTCGTGCGGCAGATTCTCGGGCTGGAAGCGGCGACCTCGGGCACGATTCGCGTGCTCGGCGAGGAATGGGCGCGCATGGACGACGAAACCGCGAAGATGCTGCGCACGCGCTCGGGCATGATGTTTCAGCAAGGCGCGCTGTTCTCGTCGCTGACGGTGTATGACAACATCGCGCAGCCGTTTCGCGAGCTCGGCAAGATTCCCGAGGATCTGATCCGCGAGTTCGTGATGTTGAAGCTGGAGATGGTCGGCCTCTCCTGCAAGCACGCGAGCAAGATGCCGGCGGCGTTGTCGGGCGGGATGGTGAAGCGGGTCGGCATTGCGCGCGCGATCGCGCTCGAGCCCGAACTGCTCTTTCTCGACGAACCGACTGCCGGCCTCGATCCGAAGGCATCGGACGAATTCGTCGATCTGATCGCCACGCTGCATCGCGCGCTCGGACTGACGGTCGTGATGATCACGCACGATCTCGATACGATGGTCGCGCTCTCCACGCGCGTCGCGGTGCTCGCGGACCGGCGCGTGCTCGTCGCGGCGCCGGTGGAGGAGGCGTGCGCGGTGGATCATCCGTTCATCCGCGAGTATTTTCTGGGGCGGCGCGGACGCCGCGCGCTGCAGGCCTTGCCGGCCGAGCGCCGCGCGAAGCTGCCGCCGTCCGCGCTCGAAGACGCGTCGATCGCCGTGAACAAGTGAGCGCGCGAAGCACGCGCGCTAGAGGAACCTGCCGATGGAAAACAAATCACACGCGTTCTGGACGGGGCTTTTCACGATCGTTCTCGTGCTGGCCATCGCGTTCGCCGCGTTCTTCTTCAACGTGGACCGGACCGTGCGCGTGCCTTACGACCTCATCGCGCGCACCAATGTCACCGGACTTTTCACGGACGCGGCCGTGCGCTATCGCGGTCTGGGCGTCGGCAAGGTGCAGTCGATCAGCTTCGACAAGAGTCATCCGGGGCAGATCCGCATCCGCATTCTCGTCGACAAGAACGCGCCGATGACGCACTCGACCTTCGCGACGCTCGGCTTTCAGGGCGTGACGGGTATCGCGTTCGTGCAACTCGACGACACCGGCAACGATCCGACCGCGCTGGCTTCGTCGCCGCAGCACGTTGCCGAAGTGCCGATGCGCCCGGGCCTGTTCGAGCAGTTGCAGCAGCGCGGCGACGTGATCCTGAAGAAGTTCGAGCGCCTCGCCGACGACGCCGACAAGTTCCTCTCCGACGACGTGCGCAATCAGCTCATGGCGACGACGAAGAGCCTGCAGGGCGCGGCCGACGGCATCGCGACACTGGCGAGCCAGGTCCAGCCCGCGACTGCACAACTGCCGCAGACGCTCAAGCAGATCGACGCCACGCTCGCCTCGACCAACAAGTTCGTGCAGAACCTGAATCGGCCCGACGGCCCATTCGTCACCAATCTGAACAAGGCGGGCAAGGCCGCGGAAGACGCGAGCGCGGCGCTCGCCGACATGAACGAATCGCTGCGCTTCGTGACGGCGCGCGTCGGCTTCGAGGCGTTGCCGCGCTTCTACTCGTTCAGCGACGACGTGAGCGCGGCGGCGCGTTCCGTCGATCGCGCCGCCGACGCGTTCAGCACCAATCCGCGCAGCGTGCTCTTCGGCGCGCCGCAGAAGGAGCCCGGACCGGGCGAGCCGGGCTTCACGTGGCCCGCGAAAGCAGCGCATTGATCGAGACAACGACATGGCAGACATCGACATGAAAGGAGCGATCGCGGCGTTCGCGCTCGGCTGCGTCACCTTGCTCGCGGGGTGCGGATCGACCTCGACCGCGATGCCGGACGCGCGTTACGACCTCGGCGCGACGCCCGCCGCCAGCGCGAGCGCCAGCGGCTTGCCGATGCCGCCGGTGAAAGTGCTCGCCGTGGCCGCGCCGCGCAGTCTCGAAAGCGACGCGTTCGCGTATCGGTTGAGCTACGTCGACGCACAGCGCACCGGAAACTATTCGAACAGCCATTGGACGATGCCGCCCGCGCAACTGCTGACGCAGCGCCTGCGCGAGGCGCTCGCGGCACGCGGCCCGATCCTGTCGGGCGCCGATCCGGTGCGCGCCGTGCCGCTGCTCGAAGTCGAGCTGACGAGCTTCGAGCAGGTTTTCGACGCGCCCGAGCAAAGCCACGGGCTCGTGTCGGTGCGCGCGACGCTCACGCAGCAGGGCCGTGTGGTCGGCCAGCGCAGCTTCGCCGCGAGCGCGCCCGCACCGAGCGCCGACGCGCCCGGCGGCGCCCGGGCGCTCGCGGCCGCATCGGACGACGTGATCGCGCAACTTTCCGCGTGGCTCGCCGCGCAGCCCCTTTCCGCTTCACGATGATCTTCGGCAGCTTCACCCTCCGCCCTGCACGAAGGCGTCCGGGCGGCTCATGACGATCAAGCAATGGCAGCGCCGCCCGTCGGCGTTTTCCCGGCAGGCGCTCGCCGCGTATGCGGCGCTCGTCGTCTATGGTTCGCTCTATCCGTTTTCCGGCTGGCGCTCGCTCGGTCTGAGCCCGCTCGCGTTTCTGCTCGATCCGCTGCCGCAATATCTGACCGTTTTCGATGTCGTCACCAATGTGCTCGGCTACATGCCGCTCGGCGCGCTGATCGTGCTCGCGCTCTATCCGCGCGTGCGCGGCACGCTCGCGGTGGGCGCGGCGCTGATCGGCGGCGCGCTGCTCTCCGGCACGATGGAAGCGATCCAGACGTATCTGCCGACGCGCGTCGCATCGAATCTCGATCTCGCCGCCAATGCGTTCGGCGCGCTCGTCGGCGGCGTGCTGATCGCGCCGGCGACGAGCGCGCTGCTCGATCGCGGCCTTTTGCGGCGCATCCGCTTCGCCTGGTTCGAGCGCGACGCGGCCTATGTCCTCGGGCTGACCGCGCTCTGGCCTTTCGCGGCGATGTTCCCCGCGCCGTATCTCTTCGGCGGCGGCGATCTGCCGCGCGTGCTGTGGGACGAGCTCGATCCGGCGATGCAGGACGCGATCCTCGCGTGGACGCCCGCCGCGTGGGACGTCGAAAGCTGGCCGGACCGGCTGGGCGCGCTCCTGCCGGACGACACATGGGAAGCGCTGATCACGTCGACGGGTCTGTTCGCGGCGCTCGTGCTCGCGACCCTGCTCACGAGAAAACGCGCGCCGCGCATCCGGCTGATGCTCGGCCTGATCGCGATGACGATCTTCGCGAAAGCGGGGGCGACCTTCCTGCAATCGCGCGCGGGCCTGACCTTCGACTGGGCGACGGACGGCGCGCTCGAAGGCATCGCCATCGCGACGATCTTGGGCGCGCTGTCGGTGTCGCTGCCGCGCGGCCTGAGAGCGGCGCTCGCGGGCGCGGCGCTCGTCGTCTCGCTCGCGCTCGTCAATCTGCTGCCGGTGAATCCGTATTTCGACATCGTGCTCGCCGACTGGCGGCAGGGACGCTATCTGCATTTCAACGGCCTCGCGCACTGGCTCGCATGGGTGTGGCCGTATGCGGCGCTCGGCTGGCTCGCGTCGGCGGCGGAGCGCGCGTGGCTCGCGCGCCGCCGCGCGCGCCGCGACGCCCGCTCCCCATAAGGAGCGGGCACGAACATCGCTGGCTATAATCGACCGACACTCTCACCGCACCACGCTCATGGATTCCTTCTACAAGTACCACGTGTTTTTCTGCCTGAACCAGCGCGATGCCGATGCGCCGCGTCCTAGCTGCGCGAACTGCAACGCGCAGACCATGCAGGAGCACGCCAAAAAACGCGTGAAGCAACTGGGCCTCGCGGGCGAAGGCAAGGTGCGCATCAACAAGGCGGGGTGCCTCGACCGCTGCGAACTGGGACCGGTGGTGGTCGTGTATCCGGAAGGCACGTGGTACACGTACGTCGACGAAACCGACATCGACGAAATCGTGGACTCGCATCTGGCCAACGGCAAAATCGTCGAACGTCTTCTGATCGATCAACCCGCATGAACGCGCAAACCGAAAAATTCCTGATCGACGGGCCGGTCGGCAAGATCGAATGCGCGCTCGACCGCACCGATGCCAATGGCCGACCCGCGCGCGGCATCGCGCTCGTCGCGCATCCGCATCCGCTCTTCGGCGGCACGATGGACAACAAGGTCGCGCAGACGCTCGCGCGCACCATGGTTCAACTCGGCTACGTGACGTATCGCTCGAATTTCCGCGGCGTCGGGCAGACGGGCGGCGAGCATGACAACGGCATCGGCGAGCAGGACGATCTGCTCGCGCTGATCGATCACATGCGCGCGCAACCCGGCCAGGCCGACGTGCCGCTCGTGCTCGCGGGCTTTTCGTTCGGCACCTTCGTGCTGTCGCATGTCGCGAAGCGCATGCTCGAAGCGGGCAAGGAAATCGAGCGCATGGTGTTCGTCGGCACGGCGGCGAGCCGCTGGGACGTCGCGCCCGTGCCCGACACCACGCTCGTGATCCACGGCGAAGTCGACGACACCGTGCCGATTCAATCCGTCTACGACTGGGCGCGGCCGCAGGAACTGCCGGTCGTCGTGATCCCGGGCGGCGAGCATTTCTTCCACCGCAAGCTGCATATTCTCAAGCGCGTGATCGTCGACGCCTGGCGTTGAGCGGTCCTTCGTCCAGCGAGCCGCGCAAGGTCTTCGAATGGCTTTGCGCGCGCTCGCGCGTCGATCGGTAAAACCGGCTAGGCGTAGCCTGAAAAACGTTAAAACGAGCGTCGACTGCGCAGAATCGAAGGAAAACGGAAGCGGCCCGCGCGTATAATGGCGCAGAATTTTTTCACTGTTTCCGGCCACGCGACGTTCTCGTGAACGCATCGCGGTCGTCGAAACCCGGCTTCAGAGAACCGTTTTTGCGTCCGTCTGTCGAACGAGCGCTTCTTCGCCGCGGCGCCGCGCGTGCCGCTGTCCTGGCGAAAAGCCCGACCGGCAGCGACGGTCAGCCTGTTCAACCCGTGCTTCGCCGATCATCCGATCCTCGATCGTCATCGTCGCAGCGTGCTTTTTCCGCCGATCGATCCTATGCGCTTTGTCCCTTCCGGCTTGTCTCTTCCTTCTATTTCCGTTTCCGCAAAAGCTGCTCTCGTTCTGCCCGCCGTGCTGGCCGCAGCGAGCGCTTTCGCGCAAGTCGCGCCGCCCGAAGTGACGGCCCGTTCGTGGGTGCTCGTCGACGCCACCAGCAATCAGGTGCTCGCGTCGGGCAATCCTGACGAACGCGTCGAGCCCGCATCGCTCACGAAGCTGATGACCGCGTATCTCGTCTTCGATGCGCTGAAGTCCAAGAAGATCAACATGGATCAGACCGTCATGCCGAGCGAGGCCGTGCGCCGCGTGCGCACGGACGAGTCGCGCATGTTCATCGAAGCGAACAAGCCGGTCACCGTGCACGATCTCGTGTACGGCATGATCATTCAGTCGGGCAACGACGCGGCCATCGCGCTCGCGGAGCTCGTCGGCGGCAGCGAAGGCAACTTCGTGACGCTGATGAACGCGGCGGCGAAGCGCATCGGCATGAAGAACACGAACTTCGCCGACGTGAACGGCATGCCAGATCCGCAGCACTACACGACCGCCGGCGATCTCGCCGTGCTGTCCACGCGCCTCATCCGCGACTTCCCCGAGTACTACAGCATCTTCTCGGTGAAGGACTTCACCTACAACAAGATCAAGCAGCCGAACCGCAACCGCCTGCTGTGGCTCGATCCGACCGTCGACGGCCTCAAGACCGGCCACACGAAGGCCGCGGGCTACTGCCTGATCGCGACCGCGAAGCGCTCGCTCGTCGGCGTGCCCGACGCGAGCCGCCGTCTCGTCGCCGTGATGATGGGCGAGCCGAAAGAGCACAACCGCGTGCAGGACAGCCTGAAGATGCTGAACTACGGCTACACCGCGTACGACGCGCTGCGTCTGTACAAGGCGAATCAGGTGATCGAATCGCCGCGCGTGTACAAGGGCGCGGCCGACAACGTGCAGGCCGGCGTCACGACGGATCAGTACATCACCGTGCCGAAGGGGCTCGGCGAGAAGGTCAAGCCGACCGTCACGCACGACAATCTCATCGTCGCGCCGATCAAGAAGGGTCAGCAGATCGGCACCGTCAAGATGGTCGCCGACGGCAAGGAAGTCGCGCAGTTCCCGCTCGTCGCGCTGCAGGACGTGCCGGAAGCGGGCATCTTCGGCCGCCTGTGGGACTCGGCGCTGCTGTGGTGGCAAAAGCGCAAGTAATCGACGAGCTGAAAAAGGAGCGGTCCCGATGAGCCAAGCCGAAGTATTCGATCCGACGGTCTATCTGAACGGCGAGTGGGGGCCGCTTTCCGAAGCGCGCATTCCCGTGCTCGATCGCGGGTTCATCTTCGGCGACGGCGTGTATGAAGTCGTGCCGCTCTACGCGCAAGCCGATGGCGCGCGCCTGCCATTCCGGCTCAGGCAGCATCTCGCGCGGCTCGATCGCAGTCTGGGCAAGATCCGCATCGACAATCCGTTCGACGAGGCCGGCTGGCGTGCCCTGATCGATCGCGCCATTCAGGAGAACGCCGGCAACGGCGACGCGCTCGTCTATATCCAGGTGACGCGCGGCGTCGCGAAGCGGCGCGGACACGCGTTCCCGGCGGGCATCACGCCGACCGTGTTCGTCATGCTCGGCCAGCTCGTGTTTCCGGGCATGGCGGATCGCGCGCGCGGCGCCGTGGCCGTGACCGCCGAAGACAAACGCTGGCTGCATTGCGACATCAAATCGATTTCGCTGCTCGGCAACGTGCTGATGGCGCAGCACGCCGCCGAAAACGATGCGCTCGAAACCATCCAGCTGCGCGACGGCTTGCTTACCGAAGGTTCGTCCTCAAATGTATGGATCGTGAAGGGCGGCACGCTGCTGGGCGCGCCGCGCGGACCGCGCATTCTCGAAGGCATCCGCTACGGGCTGATCGAGGAGCTGGCGCGCGAGAAGGGCATTGCTTTCGAGGAGCGCGACATCACCGAAGCCGAGTTGCGTTCGGCCGACGAGATCATGATCAGCTCCGCGACCAAGGAAGTCATGCCGATCACGACGCTCGACGGCAAGAGCGTCGGCGACGGCCGCCCCGGCCCGGTCTATGCTGCACTGTACGACGCCTACCAGCAGGCCAAAGCGCGCGAATTCGCGCAAGAGCGGAACGGCGCGAAGTGAAGGAGAAAGTCATGACCGATTCGAAACCGCAATCCACCGATCCGACCGACAGCGCGAAGCACAGCGCCGACGAACTGTTCGACTTCCCGTGCGATTTCCCGATCAAGGTGATGGGCAAGACGCATCCGGAATTCCACGACACGATCGTCGAAGTGCTCAAGGGCTTCGACAAAGACTTCGATGCGTCGCGTGTCGAAGCGCGCCCGTCGTCCGGCGGCAACTACACCGGCCTCACCTGTACCGTGCGGGCGCAGAACCGCGCGCATCTGGACGACATCTATCGCGCGCTGACCGGCCATCCGATGGTCAAGGTAGTGCTTTGATCTTGCCCGCGGGCGCATCGCACACGGCCGGCGTGCGTTCGTAGAGCAGCCTGAACTGCTCGGCTTCCTCGAAAACCCATTCTCTGAACGCCTGTACGCGCTTCGTTTGAAGGAGCGCCGTCGGGCACACGAAGTAGTATTTCCATGGGCTCGGGCCGTCGACGTTGAACAGCCGCACGAGGCGTCCCGCCAGGATCTCCTGCATCGCGAGCGAGCGCCGCACGAGCGCGACACCCTGACCGTCGATGGCCGCCTGCAGCAGATTCGACGAATCCTCATACAAGACGCCGCGCTTCGGTTCGGGAAGATCGGCGAGTCCGGCCGCGTCGAACCACGGGCGCCACAACTCCTCGTCGGACCGCAAGAGCGGCGTGGACGCGAGATCGCGCGGTACGCGCGGCAGCTCGCCGCCCCGGAAATTCGGCGAGCAGGCCGGAAAGAACACTTCGTCGAGCAATTCCTCCGTGTGCAGCCCCGCGTACTTGCCGTAGCCGAAGCGAATCGCGACATCCACGTCGTCGCGGTTGAAGTCGGTGAGCGCGTTCGTCGACAGCAATTCGAGATCGACTTCCGGGTGTTTCTCGATGAACCGTCCAACGCGCGGTGTGAGCCAGCGCGCCGAAAAAGACGACAACATCGACACGATCAGGCGCCGGTCGCGGTCGCCCGAGCGGATGCGGCGCGTCGATTCCGCCAGCGCGACGAGCGCCGCGCGCACTTCGGTGGCGTACCGCTTGCCGCGCTCGGTGAGACGCACGCGCTTGCCGTCGCGCGCGAACAGCGACACGCCGAGCTCGGCTTCCAGAGCGCGAATCTGATGACTGACCGCGCCGTGCGTGACGAAAAGTTCGTCGGCGGCGCGGGAAAAGCTTTCGTGTCGGGCGGCGGCCTCGAAGGCGCGCAGCGCGTTCAGCGCGGGAAGCTGGCGGAGGTCCATGTGGATTCTCGGCGTTATCGTTGTGAATACAGCTCACATAGCGGTGAAAATTGATCGTTTTGCCTGATGCCTTGTCACGCCTAGGATTGTAGTCATCGAAACGTTCCCTTGGCGGAGTGGATCATGCGAGAAATATCAACAAGCGTCACTTTCGAAATCAAGCCTGGCGAAACCGTGCCGATGCGCATCGCACGCGGCACGCGCCTGAGTGTGCAAGGAAGCGCCGTCTGGGCGACGCGCAGCAACGACATCGAGGATTACTGGCTCGTGCCAGGCGACAACCTCAGGCTGCGCGAACGCGAACGGCTCTGGCTTTCCGTCGAGGGCGACCGTCCGGCCTACGTCGTTTTCACGATCCTGCCGCGTTGCGACGAGCGCGCGATGCACTGGGTTTCGACGCGCATCGAGCGTTTGGCGCAGCGCCTGCGCTCGGGATGGCGCACCGTCTGAGCGTCAACTATTCGAATTTGCCATCGCAGGCATGCGAATTCACCATCGGCGGGCATGGGCCTATTTCGGTAAACTACCGGCACCATGTCCGCCACACCGCTCGCAGTCCCACACGAAATCCACGACGCGCCCGACACCGTGCTCAGTTCCGGTGAGTTTCCGGTCGCGCTGCGCTGGCGCGGCCTCGAGCCGTACGGCGAGAGCTTCGACGCGATGCGCGCCTTCACCGACGCCCGCACGCCCGATACGCAGGACGAAATCTGGCTCGTCGAGCATCCGCCGGTCTTCACGCTCGGTCTCGCGGGCGATCCGGCGCATCTGCTGCTCGCCGAAAGCGGCATTCCGCTCGTCAAGGTGGATCGCGGCGGACAGATCACGTATCACGGACCGGGGCAGATCGTCGCTTATCTGCTGATCGATCTGCGCCGCCGCAAGCTGATGGTGCGCGAGCTGGTGCGGCGCATCGAAGAGGCCGTGATCGAAACTCTCGCGACGTATAATCTCGCCACTGACCGCAAGGCCGGCGCGCCCGGCATTTACGTGGCGCGGCCATCGGCGCGGCAGGCCGAAGTACATCCGAACGTTCGTCTGCACGAACTGCATGAAGGCGCGAAGATCGCCGCGCTCGGACTCAAGATTCGCAACGGCTGCAGTTATCACGGCGTGAGTCTCAATGTGCGCATGGACTTGCAGCCGTTCCTCGCAATCAACCCGTGTGGCTACGCGGGGCTCGAAACGGTCGACATGGCGACGCTCGGCGTCGCGGCCGACTGGCGCGACGTAGCTCTCGTGCTGGCCGAACGGCTGGCGCTTCAAATCGGCGGCCTCCCCGCAATTGCCGCTGCAACAACCGGATCGACCGAATGACTGACGCAACCGCAAACCTGGCTGGCGATACCGCCGCTTCTGCTTCGTCGCCCACCGCTTACGACGCCACTGCAAAGCAGAAGGCACAAGCGAAGACGTCGAGAATTCCGATCAAGGTCATCCCGATCGAGAAGCTGAAGAAGCCGGACTGGATCCGTGTGCGCACCGCGACGGGCAACTCGCGCTTCTACGAGATCAAGCAGATTCTGCGTGAGCACAACCTGCATACGGTGTGCGAGGAGGCGAGCTGCCCGAACATCGGCGAGTGCTTCGGCAAGGGCACGGCGACGTTCATGATCATGGGCGACAAGTGCACGCGCCGCTGCCCGTTCTGCGACGTCGGCCACGGCCGCCCCGATCCGCTCGACGCGGACGAGCCGCTGAATCTCGCGCGCACCATCGGCGCGCTGAAACTGAAGTACGTGGTGATCACGTCCGTCGATCGCGACGATCTGCGCGATGGCGGCGCGGCGCACTTCGTCGAATGCATCAGGCAGGTTCGCGAGCATTCTCCGGAAACGCGCATCGAGATTCTGACGCCGGATTTCCGTGGCCGTCTGGATCGCGCGATCGGCATTCTGACCGCCGCCCCGCCCGACGTGATGAATCACAATCTCGAAACGGTGCCGCGTCTTTACAAGGAAGCGCGTCCGGGTTCGGACTATCACCACTCGCTGAAGCTGCTGAAGGACTTCAAGGCGCTGCATCCGGAAGTCGCGACGAAATCGGGGCTGATGGTCGGTCTCGGCGAAACGGAAGAGGAAATTCTTCAGGTGATGCGCGATCTGCGCGCGCACGACGTCGACATGCTGACGATCGGACAGTATTTACAGCCGTCGGAGCACCATCTGCCGGTGCGAGCCTACGTGCACCCGGATACGTTCAAGATGTACGAGGAAGAGGCGTACAAGATGGGCTTCACGCATGCGGCCGTCGGCGCGATGGTGCGTTCGAGCTATCACGCGGATCTGCAAGCGCATGGAGCGGGCGTGGTTTGAGCGGACCCGGCGGCTCGGCTCGCAGAGAAAACCCACGGGCGACCGTGGGTTTTTTGTTATCCGTGCACTAGGCCGAACACAACCCGGCGATCGCGCCGGAAAGGCCCGCCGATCGCTCACATGAGCGCCACCGTCGTCCAGAACGCCAGACACCCGCATTCCGGATTTCCGGAAACCCGGACGCCGCGCCGCGCCGCGCTAAGAAAAATCTCGAAAAATCATAAACTTAAGCGAAGCTTAAAACTGGCATTCCCCTTGCGATATAAGTGGCACGGCCCATGAGCCGCCCATAAAAGTCAAGGAGACACGCCGATGACCCCTCTCGCATCCAAACGTCCCTGAATCCGTCGACGAAGCGGCTATCGCTTACGCGGCGCGATTCGGCGTGCGCATCCCACAGATTCATCCGCGCATCCAGAACGCTTCCGCGCGTCAACGCTCGCCGCTGGCCCTACTTCCGCCAACTGCTTGTCATTGCCTGGAAACATCGTGAAAAAACCTATCCATAAAGTCCTGTACGTGCAGGTGATCGTGGCCATCATCATCGGCATCGCGCTCGGGCACTTCTATCCCGCTCTCGCCACCGACATGAAGCCGCTCGGCGACGGATTCATCAAACTCATCAAGATGGTGATCGGGCCGATCATCTTCTGTACCGTCGTGACCGGTATCGCCGGCATGGAGGACATGAAGAAGGTCGGGCGCGTCGGCGGCAAGGCGCTGCTGTACTTCGAAATCGTGTCGACGTTCGCGCTGATTCTCGGTCTCGCCGCGACGCACATCCTGAAGCCGGGCGTCGGCTTCAACGTCGATCCGTCGACGCTCGACCACAAGGCCGTCGATTCCTTCGCGACGAAGGCGCACGGCCAGAGCACGGTCGACTTCTTCCTGCACATCATCCCGGACACGCTGGTGTCGGCGTTCGCGCAGGGTGAAATCCTGCAGATCCTGCTGATTGCACTGCTGTTCGGCGCAGTGCTCGCGCATATCGGCGAACGCGGCAAGGTGGTGACGACGTTCATCGAAGGTCTGTCGAGTATCCTGTTCGGCATGGTCGGCATCATCACGAAGCTCGCGCCGATCGGTGCGTTCGGCGCGATGGCGTTTACCATCGGCAAGTACGGCATCGGCTCGCTGCTGCCGATGCTCAAGCTGATCGGCACGTTCTATCTGACGTCGATCATCTTCGTCGTGTTCGTGCTCGGCGCGATCGCGCGCATGGTCGGCTTCTCGATCCTGAAGTTCGTCGCGTACATCAAGGAAGAGATGCTGATCGTGCTCGGCACGTCGTCGTCGGAAGCGGCGCTCCCGCAACTGATGCTCAAGCTCGAAAAGCTCGGCTGCTCGCGTTCGGTCGTGGGTCTCGTCGTGCCGACCGGCTACTCGTTCAACCTCGACGGCACCAACATCTACATGACGATGGCCGTGCTGTTCATCGCGCAGGCGACCAACACCGACCTCTCGTGGGGCCAGCAGTTGACGCTGCTCGCGGTCACGATGCTCACGTCGAAGGGCGCGAGCGGCGTGACCGGCGCGGGCTTCATCACGCTGGCGGCGACGCTGGCCGTCGTGCCGACGATTCCGCTCGCGGGCATGGTGCTGATTCTCGGCATCGACCGCTTCATGTCGGAATGCCGCGCGCTGACCAATATCGTCGGCAACGGCGTGGCGACGGTCGTCGTGTCGGCATGGGAGAAGGAGCTCGACCGGAGCAAGCTGAAAGCGGCGTTGTCGCGTGATGTCGACGTGACCGACACCGAAGAAGCGAAGTCGGCGTAAGCACGTCATCAGCGATTCCCGGACACGCGATCATGCAAGCGGCGAAGCCTCAGTCTGCGAGTGCTTCGCCGCAGCCGTTTTCGGCGGCTGATCGCGCCCAGGCGTATGACACAATGGCAGATCCTCTCTCGCGGGAATCTGCTCACGTGTCGCGCCGCATCCTCGTGTTTTTCGCGCTTTTCGCCGCGCTCGTGGCGTGCTGCGCGCTCACGTGGCATCTCGCGTGGCAAAGCGGCATCGACGAACTGAGGCTCAATGCCGCCGCGCGCGTCGATCGCACGACGAATACGCTCAAGAGCACGCTCGACCGTTACGAATATCTGCCGTATTTGCTGTCGCGGCATCCGGTCGTGCAGGACGTGCTCGATCATCCGGATCGCGCCAGCGTCGAACGCGCGAACCGCTATCTCGAAGATCTCAACGCGCGCGCGCACGCCACCGTCACATATCTGATCCGCGCGAACGGAATCAGTGTCGCGGCGAGCAACTGGAACGCGGCGGACAGCTTCGTCGGCGTGGACTATAACTTCCGGCCGTATTTCATCGACGCGATGAAAGGCGGCGTCGGCCGGTTCTTCGGCATCGGGACCATCTCGACCGAGCCCGGCTACTACATCTCGCAGCCGGTATATCGGGAAAACGAGCACGGGGGCGCGCGCGAGATCATCGGCGTCGTGGTCGTGAAGCTGAATCTCGAATGGCTCCAGGGCGCGGATGCGTCCGAGCCGCTCATCGTCACCGACGATCACGGCGTGATCTTTCTCTCGTCGGTGCCGGCGTGGAAATACCACACGGTTCGGCCGCTGCCGCAGAACATCGAGGCGTCCGTCTATGCGACGCGCCAGTACGCGCAGCAAGCGATCACGCCGCTGCCGATGACCATCGTGAAGACGCTGGAAGGCAGCGCGCAGATCGTGCGCGTCGGCGGCGGGCGCAACGCCCCGGCGTATCTCGCGACGCATCGTTCGATCGGCGAACCCGACTGGCAACTGATCACGATGGCCGCGCTCGATCCCGTAGAGAGCGCCGCGCAGAACGCGGTCATCGTCACCGCGCTCGTGTTCGTCTCGCTGTGCCTGCTCGCGTTCTACTGGCGCATGCGCCGTGCGCGCGTGCGCGAGATGATCCGGAGCCGCGAGATGCTGCAGACGGCGTATGCCGAATTGAATCAGCGCGTCGCGGAGCGCACGGCGGATCTGTCGGCGGCGAACGCGCAACTCACGAAGGAAGTGAACGAACGCACCCGCGCGGAACAGGACCTGCGCGCCGCGCACGACGAGCTCATTCAGGCGAGCAAGCTCGCCGCGCTCGGCCAGATGGCTGCGGGCATCACGCACGAACTGAATCAGCCGCTCGCCGCGTTGCGCAGTTTCTCCGACAACACGCGCGTGCTGATCGATCGCGGCGATCAGGCGGCGGCGCGCGAAAATCTCGAAGCGATTGCGTCGCTGACCGAGCGCATGGGCAACATCACGAACCAGTTGAAGCTGTTCGTCACGAAGGCGCGGCCGAAGAACGCGCGCGCGGACGTCGCGCGGGCGCTGCGCAATGTGTTCTCGATGCTGCGTCCGCGCATGAAGAACGCTGTCATCGATATCGCGCCGGAGCTCGCCGAAGACAGCGCGCCCGTTTTCGTGCGCTGCGAGGATTTGCGGCTCGAGCAGGTGTTCATCAACCTCATCGGCAACGCGCTCGACGCGGTCGCGTCGTGCGACAGGCCGCGCATCGTCATCGAGCTGAACGCGCACGCGGATACGGTCGAACTCATCGTGCGCGACAATGGTCCCGGCATTCCCGCCGATGCGCTGCCGCGTCTTTTCGAGCCGTTCTTCACGACGAAGGAAATGGGTCAGGGCCTGGGCCTCGGCCTCGCGATTTCATCGGCGATCGCGCGCGATTACGGCGGCACGCTCGTCGCGCGCAACCGCGAGGCGCCGATCGTCGCGGACGGTCCAGAAGGGGGCACGCAGGCCGACGCCGACCATTCGCATGGCGCGGAATTCGTGCTGACGCTGCGCCGCGCGTAACACTTTGCAGAGGCAAGACATGACCACCGGTTTGCAGGTGATCTTCATCGAGGACGACGAGCTCGTGCGGCGCGCGAGCGTTCAAAGCCTGCAGCTCGCGGGCTTCGACGTGACCGGCCACGGCAGCGTCGAGTCCGCGGCGCGCGCGGTCGACGCGAGTTTCCCGGGCGTGATCGTGAGCGATATCCGCCTGCCCGGCGCGAGCGGTCTCGATCTGCTCGCGCAATGCCGCGAGCGCGCGCCCGAAGTGCCGGTGATTCTCGTCACCGGTCACGGCGACATCTCGATGGCCGTGCAGGCGATGCGCGACGGCGCGTACGATTTCATCGAAAAGCCGTTCGCTTCCGAGCGATTGATCGAAGCCGTGCGGCGCGCGCTGGAGCGCCGCAAGCTCGTGCTGGAGAATCAGGCGTTGCGGCGCGAACTGGCGGGCGCGGGGCAGAGCCGCATCATCGGGCGCAGTCCGGCGATCGAACAGGTGCGCCGGCTGATCGCGAACGTCGCGCCGACGGACGCGTCCGTGCTCATCAACGGCGATACGGGCGCGGGCAAGGAGCTCATCGCGCGCAGCCTGCACGACATGTCGCCGCGGCGCGACAAGCCTTTCATCGCGGTGAATTGCGGCGCGCTGCCGGAGCAGATGTTCGAATCGGAGATGTTCGGCTACGAGGCGGGCGCGTTCACCGGCGCGCAGAAACGGCGCGTCGGCAAGCTGGAGCATGCGTCGGGCGGCACGCTTTTTCTCGACGAAATCGAGAGCATGCCGCTTTCATTGCAGGTGAAGCTGCTGCGCGTGCTGCAGGATGGCGTGCTGGAACGGCTCGGCTCGAATCAGCCGGTGCGCGCGAATCTGCGCGTCGTCGCGGCGGCGAAGGGCGACATGAACGAGCTCGTCGCCGATGGCACGTTCCGCCGCGACCTGCTGTACCGGCTGAACGTGGTGACGATCACGCTGCCGCCACTCAACGAGCGCCGCGAAGATATCGTGCCGCTCTTCGAGCATTTTCTTCTCGATGCCGCCGTGCGCTACGAGCGGCCCGCGCCGCTCATCACGGATCGTCAGCGCGCCGAACTGATGCAGCGCGACTGGCCCGGCAACGTGCGCGAACTGCGCAACGCGGCGGACCGCATGGTGCTCGGCATTCTCGACGGCGGCGGCGGCGCGGCGGCGCTCGATGCATCGACGCAATCGCTCAAGGAACGCACCGAGCAGTTCGAACGCGCCATGATCGCGCAAGCGCTGGAGCAGTGCGGCGGCGCGGTCGCGGTGGCGGCGGATCGGCTGCAGCTCGGCAAGGCAACGCTTTACGAGAAGATCAAACGGTACGGAATCGTCGTGAAAGGCGAGTCGTCCGAGCGATAAAAAAAGCCCGCTGTTGTCGCCAGCGGGCTTCTTCTCCGATTTCGGAAGCGCTCAGGCCGAACCGAGCGCCTTGTCGAGCAGTTGATCCAGTTCCGCGAACGTCGGCTCGCCGACATAGCGCTTCAAAATCTTCCCGTTCTTGTCGATGACGAACGTCGTCGGCGTCAGTTGCACGTTGCCGAACTGCTTCGCGGCGCTGCCGTCGTCCATCGCGACCTTGAACGGCAGGTTGCGCGTCTGCGCGTAATTGCTGACGTACATCGGCGCGTCGTAGTTCATCGCCACCGCGACGAACTCCAGGCCGCGGCCCTTGAACTTGTTGTACGTGTCGATCATTTGGGGCATTTCCTTCATGCACGTCTCGCAGCTCGTCGCCCAGAAATTGACGAGATAGACCTTGCCCTTGAGGTCGCCCGATGTCGAGATCTTCTGTCCCGAGAGAAGCGTGAACGTGGCGTCCGGCACTTTCTGCTGGCCGCCGAACGCGAAATACCCGGTGCAGGCGATCACGCCCGCGACGAGCGCCATCACGATATAGCGCAGCGGGCTCTTGGCGCGCGTGGATGTTTCTTGCGTGGCTTGGGACATGAGGAACCTCGAAATGCTCTCCGGCGAACGGCGGACGCAGCCGCAACGGAGACTGCTGCGTATTTTAGCGCCAATTTCAGGATGAGTTCGTGACGTGCCGATAAGCCGGGCATTGCAGCGCGATAATGATGGTTTTCACGCAGCGGTTCGTCATGAAGCGAGTTTTCTCCGTGTTTCCATTCCATTTTCGACGCGCGGCTTCGCGCTTTCTTCTGAAGATCGTCCCGGCGCGCAGAGTGGTGTGCGCATCGGTCGCATGCGGCGCGCTGCTCGCCTGCACGCCCTCGTACGATTGGCGCACCGTGATGAACAACGACGATGGCTACGAAGTGACCTTGCCCGCGAAGCCGCGCTCCGACGAGCGGAAGATCGAAATCGCGGGCAAATCGATGACCATGCGCATGCAGACCGCCGAAGCGGGCGATGCCGTTTTCGCCGTCGGCACGGTGGTGCTGCCGAGCGCGGATCCGCAATTGCAGCGCGCGACGCTCGATTTCCTTCAGCAGGGTCTCGCGCGCAACGTGAACGCGAAGCCCGAAGCCCGCGCGACGCAGGTCGATCTGGCAGCGGGCGGGCGCGTGTTCGGCAGCGAGATCGAAGTGAAGGGAGAAGGCGGGGAGAGGCGCGAGTCACGGACGATTCACGCGCGCTTCGTCGCGCGAGGCGCGCATGTCTATCAAGTCGCAATCGTGTCAGACAAAGCGCCACCGCGGGAGCAAGCCGAGCAGTTCTTTACATCCTTCAAACTCTTTTAGAGGAAGGCCTCGAATTCTGCACGCGCTGACTTAAGAGGCGTCTTAGTCCATCTGAATAAAGCGAAGTTCCTTCGTAAGTTTACGTGCTAATGCGCGGATTCGTATGGACTTTTTCCGCTATCCACAGTGTCTGTGGATAACTGTGTGGAAAAGAGTGTGCGGTGGCGCTCAAAAGCCCGATGCATGCGGTTTACGTTAGTTTGCCTTCGTTCGTGGCAAGTTAAATAGTTCAATAAAATCAATGATCTGTGAAATAGGCTCAAAATGAGGTATTGATCGGATGAAAAAACGACCCGGATCGTTTCGGTGTGTATAAGTCAAGTCTTGACAAGCACTTTTCCGACTAGCAGAGCGCGGACCAGGCCCCGTCCACGCTGGCTTTATGCAACTAGTACACGCCGATACTGCACCGCCTCGGCGACGTGAGAGGCATCGGGCATGTCCGCGCCCGCGAGGTCCGCGATCGTTCGGACGACCTTCAGCACACGGTAGTAAGCGCGCGCCGACCAGCCGAAGCGCTCGCCCGCCGCGCGTAGCAATGCTTCGCCTGCGGAATCGGGGCGGCAGACTTCGTCGGCCTCGCGGCCATCGAGATTGCGATTGATCTTGCCCTGACGCTGCGTCTGAATGTCGCGGGCCGCCGCGACGCGGGCGGCGACGGCGGCGCTCGGCTCGCCGCGCTCCTTGCCGCGCGCCGACAGTTCTGCGGGCGATAACGCCGGCAACTCGATCTGAATGTCGATGCGATCCATCAGCGGCCCCGACAGCTTGCGCAGATAGCGCGCGGCGACATCCGGCGAACAGCGGCACCGGCCGCCCGGATCGCCACGCCAGCCGCACGGACATGGGTTCATCGCGGCGACGAGCTGGCATGCCGCCGGAAAATCCGCTTGCTGCGCGGCGCGCGAAATCGTGATCTGACCGACTTCGAGCGGCTCGCGCAGGGTTTCGAGCACTTTTCTGTCGAATTCAGGAAGTTCGTCCAAAAACAGGACGCCCAGATGCGCGAGCGTGATCTCGCCCGGCTGCGGCGGATTGCGCCCGCCGACGAGCGCCGCCGAACTCGACGAATGATGCGGCGCTCGAAACGGCCGTCGCCGCCACTGCTCGGGCGTGAAGCCGATCGAACTCGCCGAGAGGATCGCGGCGGAGGTGAGCGCTTCGTCGTCGTTCATCGGCGGAAGGAGGCCCGGCAAACGCGCGGCGAGCATCGATTTGCCCGCGCCGGGCGGTCCGATCATCAACAGATGATGTCCGCCGGCCGCGGCCACTTCGAGGGCGCGTCGCGCGGCGGGATGGCCGATCACGTCGGCGAGATCGGCGCAAGGCGCGGCGACCGGGGGCAGCGGCACCGCGTGCACCGGCATGAGGCGCGCGTCGGGCACGCCGTTCAGATGCGCGCAGAGCGTCGGCAAGTCGGCCGCGCCGAAGACTTCGATGCCGGGCACGAGTGCCGCTTCCGCCGCGCTCGCAAGCGGCACGTAGATTTCAGGGATGCGCGTGGCCGCGCCGCGCATCGAAGCGTAATGGCGCACCGCGCCGCAGACCATCGCGAACGCGCCGCGCATGGGACGCAGCGCCCCGGTCAGTGACAGTTCCCCGGCGAACTCGCGATGTTCGAGCGATTCAGGCGGAATCTGACCGCTTGCGGCGAGAATGCCAAGCGCGATCGGCAGATCGAAGCGGCCGCTTTCCTTCGGCAGATCGGCGGGCGCGAGATTGACGGTGATTCGGCGGACGGGAAAATCGAAGCCGCAGTTCTGCAGCGCGGCGCGCACGCGCTCGCGGCTTTCGCGGACTTCGAGATCGGGCAGACCGACAATGGAAAACGAAGGCAGCCCGTTAGCGAGATGGACCTCGACGACGACTTCGGGCGCGCGCCCAGGAGCGGGCGCGCGGCTGCGTACCACGGCAAGCGACATGATTTCACCTGAAACGGCGCGACGATCGCGCCGGCAATAAAACTAGAAACTCACGGCTCGCTAGCCGAGGTATGCAGTAGGGCGGCGCCGGACTCTAGTCTTGCGCGGCTGAGCTTCCGCCCGCGAGACGCTGCTCCAGTTGCGCGACACGCTTCTCGAGTTCTTCGAGACGCGCACGCGTGCGCATCAGCACTTGCGTCTGGGTGTCGAATTCCTCGCGCGTCACGAGATCCAGCTTCGAAAAACCTTGCGAGAGCATCGCCTTCATATTCCGTTCGACGTCTTTCGCGGGCGAATTCTTGAAGAGATCGCTCATCTTCTGCTGCAGGTCGTTGAAAACGTCGTTGGGCTGCTTCATCGTTTCTCCCTTTTGCACAAAAAAAGTGCATTCATTGTTAGGTCAGTGCTCCGCACTATCGAATGTTCGATATTGGTGCGCGCCTCATGCGACGCGGCCAGGATGCGAAGCACCTTTGGGGCGCCGCGATTTTAGCGCTGCCGCGCCCTCGCGTTGTCCGCCCATGCCCCTTTTTGCGGGACCTTGAGACCACTCTAGCAACGAACCTACCCCGGCGCCAGCACGCGCCGCGCGCGTTGGCCGTTCGGCAGACCCTTCGCGCGAAGGTTTCGCGAAATCGCGCAGACCCGCATGAATACTCGCTTGGCATACGAGTTGCATAAGTGGCGCGACCTTTTCTGCACGCTTCAATGGACGGCATCGAAGGATCAGCACACCACAGCGAGGGATACATGAAGCTCATTACCGCAATCATCAAGCCGTTCAAGCTGGACGAAGCGCGTGAAGCGCTGTCGGCAATCGGCGTCTCGGGCATCACGGTGACCGAGGTGAAAGGCTTCGGCAGACAGAAGGGACACACCGAGCTTTATCGGGGCGCGGAGTACGTCGTCGACTTTCTGCCGAAAGTGAAGATCGAGGCGGCCGTTTCGGACGACATCGTCGATCAGGCGATCGAGGCCGTCGAACGCGCCGCGCGCACGGGCAAGATCGGCGACGGAAAGATCTTCGTCACCGCAATCGAACAGGTCATCCGCATCCGCACCGGCGAGACCGGCGCCGACGCGCTCTAACAAGAAATTGGCGATAAGAGGAACCAGAAGAATGCGTAACTTTTTGATGTCACTGTTGGTGGCGGGCGCGCTGGTCGGCGCGAACGTCGGCACCGCTCTCGCCCAGGATGCGTCCGCTCCGGCCGCTGCCTCGGCACCCGCGTCGGACGCCGCCGCAAGCGCACCTGCCAGCGCCAATACGGCGATGGCGTCTTCCGCGGATGCCGCGTCGGCGGCGGCGGCCGCTTCGGGCGCGTCCGATGCCGCCCCTGCCGCGCCGACCGAGCCGGTCATGATCGATTCGTCGAAGATCAGTTCCGGCGATACGGCGTGGATGCTGACCTCGGTTGCTCTCGTGCTGTTCATGACGATTCCGGGCCTCGCGCTGTTCTACGCGGGCATGGTCCGCAAGAAGAACGTGCTCGCCACGGCGATGCAGAGCTTCGCGATCTGCTGTCTCGTGACGATCCTCTGGACGGTCGTCGGCTACAGCATCGCGTTCACGCCGGGCGGCTCGTTCATCGGTGGGTTCTCGCGCGTGTTCCTGCACGGCATGGCCTACATCAAGGGCGACAAGGCGACAACGCTCACCGTGAGCCATCTCGCCACGACGATTCCCGAGTCGGTCTACTTCGCGTTCCAGTTGACGTTCGCGATCATCACGCCGGCGCTGATCACAGGCGCGTTCGCCGACCGCATGAAGTTCTCGGCGATGCTCGTGTTCATGACGCTGTGGTCGCTCATCGTCTACTCGCCGGTCGCGCACATGGTCTGGGAACCGACCGGCTGGCTCGCATCGGCTGGCGTGCTCGACTTCGCGGGCGGCACGGTGGTTCACATCAACGCCGGTATCGCAGGCCTGATGTGCTGTCTCGTGCTCGGCAAGCGCGTCGGCTACGGCCGCGAAGTGATGGCCCCGCACAACCTCGTGCTCTCGCTGATCGGTGCATCGATGCTGTGGGTGGGCTGGTTCGGCTTCAACGCGGGTTCGGCGGTCGCGGCTGACGGCCGTGCCGGCTTCGCGATGCTCACGACGCAGATCGCCACCGCGTTCGCCGCTTTCGGCTGGATGTTCGCGGAGTGGATCACGAAGGGCAAGCCGTCGGTGCTCGGCATCATCTCGGGCGCGGTCGCGGGTCTGGTGGCGGTGACGCCGGCTTCGGGCTTCGTCGGCGTGACGGGTGCGATCGTGATCGGCATCGTCGCGGGCGTGGTCTGCTTCTGGTCGGCGACCTGGCTCAAGCACAAGTTCAACTACGACGACTCGCTCGACGCGTTCGGCGTGCACGGCGTGGGCGGGATCATCGGCGCGCTCCTGACCGGCGTGTTCGCGGTGAAGGACATCGGCGGCTTCGACGGCAGCGTGCTCGTGCAGGCGAAGGGTGTGCTCGTCACGCTCGTGTACAGCGGCATCGTCAGCTTCGTGTTGCTGAAGATCATCGACATGACCATGGGCTTGCGCGTCACGGAAGAACAGGAACGCGAAGGTCTCGACGTCACGCTGCACGGCGAGCACGTCGAATAAGTCTTGTGCCGCGACCGGCGCGCCGCGAGAGGGCGCACCGGATCGCGTGCAAAGAACGAGCGCAGCGACTTCGCCCGCCTTCATGGCGGGCATTTTTTTTCCGCGGTGCTTTCGTCGGGGTTTCGTCGAACCCAGGTGCGGGAATAAGCGCGGGAATCTATCGGGACGACGGGCGCAAACGAGCGCGGAGGCCGTGCGACAGGGGCCGGAAACCTTGTCGATTGGCGGTTCATCCCCAATTAGGCAAAGCAATTGCTCTACAATCTTTTCCTCCCCTTTGCGACCGGACCTGGCGCTGCAACGCCTTCTCCGGTCTCATGCAACGCACCGCGAGTAATACATGGTTCCGCACCTTGTTACGGCGTTAAGTGGCCCACTGCTCGACCTCGAGCGGAAAATTCTCGAGGCCATGCCTGCGATCGAACGCTGGTTCCGGCTCGAATGGCAAGAGCACACGCCGCCGTTTTACTGTTCCGTCGATCTGCGCAATGCGGGGTTCAAGCTCGCGCCGGTCGACACCAATCTCTTCCCCGGCGGTTTCAACAATCTGCCGCAGGAAGTGCTGCCGCTCGCGGTGCAGGCGGCGATGGCGTCCATCGAGAAAATCTGCCCGGACGCGAAGAATCTGCTCGTCATTCCGGAGCGTCACACGCGCAACGCGTTCTATCTCGAGAACGTCGCGCGCCTTGCGCTGATCATGCGGCAGGCGGGACTCAACATCCGCTTCGGCACGCTCGACGAGAACATTCACGGCCCGGTGACCATCGCGCTCGCGGATGGCCAGAAGATCGTGCTGGAACCGCTCGAGCGCACGCCGCGGCGGCTCGGCCTGAAGAATTTCGATCCCTGTTCGATCCTGCTCAACAACGATCTCTCGGCCGGCATTCCGCCCGTGCTGGAGAATCTGCACGAGCAGTATCTGCTGCCGCCGCTGCATGCCGGCTGGGCCGTGCGCCGCAAGTCGACGCACTTTTCCTGCTACGACGATGTCGCGAAGAAGTTCTCGAAGCTCGTCGAGATCGATCCGTGGATGGTGAATCCGTACTTCGCGCACGTGGAAGGCGTCGATTACGAGGCGCGCACGGGCGAAGAGGCGCTCGCCGAGGCCATCGACGGCGTGCTCAAGAAGATCGCGAAGAAGTATCGCGAATACGGCATCAGCGAGCGCCCCTATGTCGTCATCAAGGCGGATGCGGGCACCTACGGCAAGGGCGTGATGACCGTGCACGACGCGAGCGAAGTCGCCGCGCTGACCAAGCGCGAGCGCACGAAGATGAACGACGCGAAGGAGGGCCTGCAAGTCCACGACGTGATCGTGCAGGAAGGCGTGCATACCTTCGAGCGCGTTGAGAATGCGGTCGCGGAGCCGGTGGTCTACATGATCGACCGGTATGTCGTCGGCGGTTTCTATCGCGTGCACGAATCGCGCGAGCGCGATCAGAACCTCAACGCGCCGGGCATGCATTTCGTGCCGCTCGGCTTCGAGCACACGGCGCTGCCGGACACGCACGCCAAGCCGGGCGCCGCGCCGCCGAACCGCTTCTACATGTACGGCGTGGTGGCGCGGCTCGGGTTGCTGGCGGCATCGCTCGAGCTCGAGAAGACTGATCCGGAAGCGATTCAGGTGTGATCCGGTGCGAAATGACGGCTTAAGGTAAGCTCGCAGACCGCGCACCGAACTAGCGAATTCTCATGAACATCCTCTTTATCGCCGACCCGCTCGATCGCTTCAAGATCTACAAGGACACGACCTACGCGATGATGGCCGAAGCCGCGCGGCGCGGCCACGTGCTCTACGCGTGCGAGCCGCAGCATCTCGCGTGGACGGGCAGCCAGGTCGAGGCGGGCGCGCGGCGCATCGCGATCGTCGGCGACGAGGCGAACAGCGACCGCTGGCCGTGGTACGCGGCCGAGCAGGCCGAGCATTTGTCGCTCACGCATTTCGATGCCGTGCTGATGCGCAAGGATCCGCCGTTCGACATGGAGTACGTGAACGCGACCTGGCTGCTGGAGATCGCCGAGCGCAACGGCGCGCGCGTGTTCAACAAGCCTCAGGCGATCCGCGATCACTCCGAGAAGCTCGCCATCGCGGAATGGCCGCAGTTCGTCGCGCCGACGCTCGTCACGCGCGACGCCGCGCGCCTTCGCGCCTTCCACGCCGAGCACGGCGACGTGATTCTGAAGCCGCTCGACGGCATGGGCGGCATGGGCGTGTTCCGCGTGAAGGCGGACGGCATGAATCTCGGCTCCATCGTCGAGATGCTGTCCGAGGACGGCGCGCGCACGGTGATGGCCCAGAAGTTCATTCCCGAGATCACGGACGGTGACAAGCGCATCCTCGTGATCGGCGGCCAGCCGGTGCCGTATTCGCTCGCACGCATTCCGCAGGGCAGCGAAGTCCGCGGCAATCTCGCGGCGGGCGGTCTCGGACGTGCGCAGCCGCTGTCGGCGCGCGATCGCGAAATCGCCGAGACGCTCGGCCCGGTGCTGCAAGCGCGCGGCCTGCTGCTGGCCGGTCTGGACGCGATCGGCGACTATCTCACCGAAGTCAACGTCACGAGCCCGACGTGCTTCCGCGAGATCATGGATCAGACCGGCTTCGACGTCGCGGGCATGTTCATCGACGCACTCGAACGCGCGGCGCAATGAGTCTGTCGACGAACGGAACGCGCGCGGGCATCGCGCCAAACTCGCTTCTGCGGGACTGTTAGAATTGACTTCCCGGCGCCCGGTTTTCTGGGGCGCAATCGCGTCTCGAATCAGGCTCGAGCATCGAGGCGCAGCCAGGGGTAAGGGTGTCGGAAGGCAGTTGATTTCAGCCGGACCGGCGCCCACTTTAGAGTTATGTTCCGCGCCGCTCGCGCGCATTCGAGCGAACTCGGGCGCAATCGTCTGAGTTTTATCGCTAAATTGTCGCTGGGGCAATATCCTGACATGGCTGGCATCCTGATCATCGCGCACGCACCTTTCGCCACCGCGCTACGCGAGTGCGTGGCTCATATTTACGGCGGTCTGCCGGCGCGCATCGGCGTCATCGACGTGATGCCGGACTGCGATCCCGTGGAAGTCCGCGCGTTCGCGCGCTCCGAGATCGATCGTCTGAAGGAAGACAACGGCGCGATCGTGCTGACCGACGTGTTCGGCGCGACGCCCGCGAACATCGCGGCGAGCCTGCACGACGCCGACGTGCGTGTGCTCGCCGGCTGCAATCTGCCGATGCTGGTGCGCGCGGTCTGCTATCGCGCGACGCCGCTCGACACACTCACCGAAAAAATTCTCCAGGGCGGCTCGAAGGGCATCCAGGAACTGGATTCGTCCACGCCGCTCAATCCCTGCGCCCTTGCGACGAAGGCTGCCGGCTCGCCCGATCCGGCATGCTCGGCGAGCGCCGATCTCGTCAGCGCCAAGGCCGCCAGCCACTGATACCGCTCATTTCATCCATCTAGCGTCTCGGAGCATCATGCTGCAACAAGAAACAACAATCGTGAACAAGTTGGGGCTCCATGCACGCGCTTCGGCCAAGCTCACGCAACTGGCGGGCAACTATCAATGTGAGATCTGGATGAGCCGCAACGGACGCCGGATCAACGCGAAAAGCATCATGGGCGTGATGATGCTGGCGGCGGGCATCGGCAGCACGGTGACGATCGAGACCGAAGGCTCCGACGAAGCCGACGCGATGCAGGCGATCCTCGCCCTGATCGCCGACAAGTTCGGAGAAGGGCAGTAAGTGTTTCGACACACGGTCCTTTCAATCAAAAGCCGCGCATCGACGCGGCTTTTTCGTATCCGCGCGACCCGTTCGCGTAACGTCGCGCAACCGTTCCGGCCGCGACGCGAGCGTGTGTTCAGGGACTTGCCAGTGCAATCGAACTTATAATGGACGCGCGGTTTGTGCCCGCCGAGGGGGCTCCCGGCAGACCGCGACAATCAAAACTAGAGGAGGTGCGCGTGTCGTTCACGCTGCATGGAATTCCCGTCTCGCGCGGTATCGCCATCGGGCGCGCTTATCTGATCGCGCCGGCGGCGCTCGACGTAGACCATTACCTGATCGAACCCGATCAGATCGACGCGGAAATCGCACGATTCCTCGCGGCGCAGGCGGCCGTCCTTTCCGAACTGGAAGCGCTGCGCGAAGACCTTTCCGCCGACGCGCCCAGCGAAATGGGCGCGTTCATCGATGTCCATACGATGATCCTGAACGACGCCATGCTCGTGCAGGAAACCATCGACCTGATCCGCACGCGCCGTTACAACGTCGAATGGGCGCTCACCGAGCAACTCGAAATTCTCGGCAGCTATTTCGACGAGATCGAAGACGAGTATCTGCGCGAGCGCAAGGCGGACGTCGAGCAGGTGGTCGAGCGGCTGCTCAAGGCGCTGGCGGGCGCGCCGACGGCCGCGTCGCTTGTCGTGCACACGGCGGCGAGCAACGGGCACAACGAGATGATCGTCGTCGCGCACGATATCGCGCCGGCGGACATGCTCCAGTTCAAGACGCAGGCGTTCAAGGGATTCGTCACCGATCTGGGCGGGCGCACGTCGCACACGGCGATCGTCGCGCGCAGTCTCGGCATTCCGGCGTCCGTCGGCGTGCAGCAGGCGAGCGCGCTGATCCGGCAGAACGATCTCATCATCGTCGACGGCGATCATGGCATCGTGATCGTCGATCCGGCGCCGATTGTCCTCGAAGAGTATTCGTATCGACAGAGCGAGAAGCTGCTGGAGCAGCGCAAGCTGCAGCGCCTCAAGTTCTCGCCGACGCAAACGCTCTGCGGCACGAAGATCGAACTCTGCGCGAACATCGAATTGCCGGACGACGCGCAAGTCGCCGTCGAAGCGGGCGCGATGGGCGTGGGCCTGTTCCGCACCGAGTTCCTCTTCATGAACCACAAGGACCAGTTGCCGGAGGAAGAGGAGCAGTTCGAGGCTTACAAACGCGCAGTCGAGTTGATGAACGGCAAGCCGGTGACGATCCGCACGATCGACGTCGGCGCGGACAAGCCGCTCGATTCGATGAGCGGCGGCGATGGCTACGAGACCGCGCCCAATCCCGCGCTCGGCCTGCGCGCGATCCGTTGGAGCCTGTCCGAGCCGCAGATGTTCATCACGCAACTGCGCGCGATCCTGCGTGCGTCGGCGTTCGGCCCCACCAAGATCCTGATTCCTATGCTCGCGCACGCACAGGAGATCGATCAGACGCTCGACCTGATCCGCGAGGCGAAGCGTCAACTGGACGAGGAAGGCGTTGCGTATGACCGCCAGGTTCAGGTCGGCGCGATGATCGAGATTCCCGCCGCGGCCATCGCCGTGCGGCTGTTTCTGAGCCGGCTCGATTTCCTGTCGATCGGCACGAACGACCTCATCCAGTACACGCTCGCGATCGACCGCGCCGATAACGCCGTCGCGCATCTCTACGATCCGCTGCATCCGGCGGTGCTGAACCTGATCGCGTTCACGTTGCGTGAAGCGAAGCGCGCGGGCGTGCCGGTGTCGGTGTGCGGCGAAATGGCGGGCGATCCCGCCGTCACGCGGCTACTGCTCGGACTCGGGCTCACCGAATTCTCGATGCATCCGAGTCAGTTGCTGATCGTGAAGCAGGAGATCCTGCGCTCGAATCTGAAGGCGCTCGAGAAGCCGGTCGCGGATGTGCTCGCGGCTTACGAGCCCGCCGAGCTGCAGGCCGCGCTCACCGCGTTGCAGAAGGTCTGAGTCAGCGCGCGCGGCAGACCGGGCAATCCGGCTGCCGCGCGATCTTCATCGTGTTCCATTCCATGCGCAGCGAGTCGAGCATCATCAGCCGGCCCGCGAGCGTCTCGCCGAAGCCGCCTATCACGCGCAACGCTTCGGCGGCCTGCATCGCGCCGATGATGCCGACCGTCGGCGCGAACACGCCCATCGTCGAGCAGGCGACTTCCTCGAACGGCTGATCCGGCGGAAACACGCACGCGTAGCAGGGCGAGTGCGGCGAGCGGAAGTCGAAGGTGCTGATCTGCCCGTCGAAGCGCAACGCCGCGCCCGACACGAGCGGCACGCCATGCGCGACGCAGGCCGCGTTGATCGCGTGGCGCGTCGCGAAGTTGTCGCTGCAATCGAGCACGACCGACTTGCCGGGCACGTTGAGGTCGAGCCATGCGGCGTCCGCGCGCGCGTTCACCGTGATGACCTCGATGTCCGGATTCAGCGCGTTCAGGGTCTCGCGCGCCGATTCCACCTTGGGCGTGCCGACCGATCGCGTCATGTGGACGATCTGCCGTTGCAGATTCGTGAGATCGACGGTATCGGCGTCGGTGAGCGTGATTTTTCCGACGCCCGCCGCCGCGAGATACATCGCCGCCGGCGCGCCGAGTCCGCCCGCGCCGATGATGATCGCGTGCGCGTCGAGAAAGCGCTGCTGCGCCTCGATGCCGATTTCATCGACGAGGATATGGCGGGAATAGCGAAGGAGTTGGTCGTCGTTCATCGCGGGGAGAATCGGCTTGCTCGAACGAAGCATTCTAAGCGCGCAAAAGAGAAAAGGCTTCGCAGCGTCATGCTGCGAAGCCTTCGCGGAACTACGGAAACTTACTTCGACTGCTGCTGCGCGGTCGGCGACGAAGCTGGTTGCGCACCCGACGCCGGCGCGGAACCCGGCGTGGCCGGCAGCGCCGGCTGTGCGACGACCGGAGCGGACGCCGAACGCGGCGGCTTGTTCTGCGCGAGCTTGCGTTCGCTGTACGACTTCGACTCGACGACCTGCTTGCCTTCCAGCTTGTTCAGCCCCTGCTGGAGCATGAAGTCGTCAGAGCTGCCGAACTCGACCGGCTTGCGCTCGCGGTCCTTGCGGCGCTGCTCGGGCGTTTTCTTGTCGTTCTGCTCTTCGAGAATGCGCAGTTGCTCCAGGCGATCCGCCTCGCGCTGCTCCTGTTCCTTCTTCTCGTTCGGATCCTGCGTGTTCGCAAGGTGGTTCGAGTAGTCCACTTCGCGCGTGACGAGCGCGTCGTCCGGATCGCCGTCCGCGTATTGATCCACCGGCACGTCGGGGCGCACGCCCTGGTTCTGGATCGACTTGCCGCTCGGCGTGTAGTAGTAGGCCGTCGTCAGGCGCAGCGCGCTGTCGGCGGTCATCGGACGGACGGTCTGCACCGAGCCCTTGCCGAACGTCGTCTTGCCGACGATCAGCGCGCGATGATGATCCTGCAGCGCGCCCGCGACGATCTCGGAAGCCGACGCCGAATAGGCGTTGGTCAGCACGACCATCGGCACCTTCTTGAAGATGTCCGGCACGCTCTTCAACGGGTCGGAATCGAAGGACGGCAGGCGGTAGTTGTCATAGGTGTCGCGGAAGGTCTGCTTCGCGTCCGCGATCTGACCATTGGTCGACACGACCACCGCGTTATCCGGCAAGAACGCGCCCGCTACGCCGACCGCGCTTTGCAGCAAGCCGCCGCCGTTGTTGCGCAGGTCGAGCACGAGGCCCTTCAGGTTCGGCTGCTGGCGCGCGAGATCCTGCAGCTTCGCGGCGAGATCCGGCACCGTGCGCTCCTGGAAGCTCGTGATGCGAATGTAGCCGTAGCCCGGCTCCGGCACCTTCATCTTCACCGACTGCACGCGGATCAAGGCGCGCGTGACGGTGAGCGGGAACGTGCGGTCGTCGCTCTTGCGGAAGATCGTGAGCGTGACCTTCGTGCCCGGCTCGCCGCGCATCTGCTTCACGGCTTTATCCAGCGTCATGCCGCGCACCGGCTTGTCGTTGATGCGCGTGATCAGGTCGCCCGGACGGATGCCGGCGCGGAACGCGGGTGTGTCTTCGATCGGCGAAATGACCTTGATCAGCCCGTCTTCCGAGGAAATCTCGATGCCGAGGCCCGCGAAACGGCCCTTGGTCTGCTCCTGGAGTTCTTCGTAATCGGTCTTGTCGAGGTAGGACGAGTGCGGGTCGAGGCTCGACACCATGCCCTTGATCGCGGCAGTGAGGAGCTTCTTGTCGTCGACCGGTTCGACGTATTCGTGCTTGATCTGACCGAAAACTTCGGCGAAAAGCCGCAATTGTTCGAGCGGCAGCGGCGAGGAAGCGGCTTGCTGTGCGGATGCGGAAATCTGCAGGGTTGCCAGGGCGCCGGCAGCAACGCCGACGGCGACCAGGCCGAAGTTTTTCAGGTTCTTTCGCATAGAGAGTGCGGTCGGAATCGGATGGGCGGCATGGTATGTGACGGGCCAGTATACCCGCTCGCCTCGATTGGCGACTTAAAGGCAACTTAAATGCCTGAGCCTTTGATGCCTTGAAGCGTAAGCTTGCGCACGTTTCGACGGGATTCTGTCGGTGCCGCCGGCGCTTCGTCAGCCGGGCGCCATGAATAGGAAAGGGCGCCGGTCACGGCGCCCTCGCGAGGTGAAACGCTTGCCGGACGGGCTGGAAACCCGCCTGTGCCGGGGCTTCAGCCCGCCTTGCCCTGCTTGGCGACAGCCGCTTGCGCCGCCGCGATGGCTTCCGGATCGCCCAGATAGTAGTGCTTGATGGGCTTCAGGTTTTCGTCGAGTTCGTACACGAGCGGCACGCCGTTCGGGATGTTCAGTCCGACGATGTCCTGATCGGAGATATTGTCCAGATACTTCACCAGCGCGCGGATCGAGTTGCCGTGCGCCGAGATCACGACCTGCTTGCCCGACTTGATGGCCGGCGCGATCGACTCGTTCCACACGGGCAGCACGCGCGCGACGGTGTCCTTCAGACATTCGGTGAGCGGCAATTGCTCGCGGGGCACCTTCGCGTAGCGCGGATCGTCGTACGATGCGCGCTCGTCGCCCGGTTCGAGCGCGGGCGGCGGCGTGTCGTAGCTGCGGCGCCAGACGAGCACCTGGTCGTCGCCGTATTTCTTCGCCGTTTCGGCCTTGTTCAGGCCGGCGAGCGCGCCGTAGTGACGCTCGTTCAGACGCCACGAATGCACGACCGGGATATACATCTGGTCCATTTCGTCCTGCACGTGCCACAACGTGCGGATCGCGCGCTTCAACACCGACGTGTAGGCGATGTCGAACTTGTAGCCGGCTTCCTTCAGCAGCACGCCGGCCTGACGCGCCTCGCGGTTGCCCTGCTCGGTCAGGTCGACGTCGACCCAGCCGGTGAACCGGTTTTCCTTGTTCCACGTCGATTCGCCGTGGCGGATGAGCACTAGCTTGTACATGATTTCGGTCGGTCAGTTGAAAAAGCGGGTGCGCCGATCGCACTCCGTCATCTTGCGCATGCGGACGAAGTGTCGCCATCGGCCGGACGGCGGAGGCCATCGCGGGAAACGGTTATTTTATAATGCCGCGATTGCGCCTATTTCCCTTTCTTCCTTTCCTACTAAATTTCGGCGGCCCTCGACGTGAAGTTTTTCACTGATTACACGAATATCGCACTTATCGTCATCGCGCTCGTTTCCGGCGCGCTGCTCCTGTGGCCCGCCATCTCGCGGCGCGGGCGCGGCGGCATTTCCGCCGCCGAGGCCACCACGCTCATCAACCGGCGCAACGCCGTCGTTGTGGATCTGCGGCCGGCCGCGGAATTCGCGAAGGGGCATCTGCCGTCGGCACGAAATATCGAATTGGCGGAGCTCCAAGCAAAAATCGGCCAGATCGCAAAGAATAAGAGCAATCCGGTCGTGCTCGTTTGCCAAACCGGTCAAGAATCGCAGCGCGCGAGCCGCGCCGTGTCCGAGGCGGGTTACGCCGAGGTCCACGTTTTGCAAGGCGGAGTGGACGCCTGGCAAAAGGCCGGCATGCCGGTGGTGAAACAAGGAGCAGTCAAGTGAAGAAAGTGGTGATGTACAGCACGGTCGTGTGCCCGTATTGCCAGATGGCCGAACGTCTTTTAAAGTCCCGCGGGGTCGAAACGATCGAAAAGATCCTGATCGATCGGGAGCCGGGCCGGCGCGAGGAAATGATGACGCGCACCGGACGGCGCACCGTGCCGCAGGTCTATATCGGCGAAACGCATGTTGGCGGCTACGACGACCTGTCTGCGCTCGACCGCAAGGGCGGCCTCGTGCCGCTGCTCGAATTGGCCTGAAGATATACTCGCGGCGCGCGATTCAGCGTGAATGTGCGCGCGTCGCAAACCGGATTACCTAGGAAATCATTATGTCCGACGATAACAACCAGCCGTTTTTCAACATCCAGCGCATCTATCTGAAGGACATGTCGCTCGAGCAGCCGAATTCGCCGGCCATCTTCCTTGAGCAGGAAATGCCGTCGGTCGAAGTCGAAGTCGACGTGAAGGCCGACCGCCTCGCTGAAAGCGTGTTCGAAGTGCTGGTCACGGGCACAGTCACGGCGAAGGTGGCCGACAAGGTCGCGTTTCTGATCGAGGCAAAGCAAGCGGGCATCTTCGATATTCGCAATATCCCGGCCGAGCAGATCGATCCGCTCGTCGGCATTGCGTGCCCGACCATTCTGTTCCCGTACCTGCGCTCGAACATCGCCGACGCGATCACTCGGGCCGGCTTCCCGCCGATCCACCTCGCGGAAATCAACTTCCAGGCGCTGTACGAGCAGCGTATCGCTCAACTCGCGAGCGCTCAGGAAGGCGCGGCGAACGGCGCAACGCACTAATCCTCGATCTTCCGGACCGGAGCCGAGCATGAAAGTAGCCGTTCTCGGCGCCGGCGCGTGGGGCACCGCACTTGCGGGCCACCTCGCGACCCGGCACGACACGAAGCTCTGGGCGCGCGACGCCGCGCTCATCGAATCCCTTTCCCGCACGCACGAAAACACGCGCTATCTCCAGGGCGTGGCATTGCCGCACGCCCTGCAATTCGAGACGGAGTTTGCCGCCGCGCTCACGCATGCGGCGGCGGACGATGCGCTGTGCGTCGTCGCGACGCCCGTCGCCGGCTTGCGCGCGTTGTGCCGTGCGATGCGGCAGGCCGGCGTCGTGCCGGCGCATATTGTCTGGCTTTGCAAAGGCTTCGAGGCGGATACGCAATGTCTGCCAAATGAAGTCGTCGCGGCCGAACTGCCCGAGCATCGCAGCAACGGCACGCTGTCGGGCCCGAGCTTCGCGCGCGAGGTGGGGCAGGGCCTGCCGGTCGCGCTGACGGTCGCGAGCGCATCGGCGGAACTGGGCGCGCGCACCGTCGCGGCGTTCCACCACGGCGCGATGCGCATCTATACCGGCGACGACGTGATCGGCGTCGAAGTGGGCGGCGCGGTGAAAAACGTGCTCGCGATCGCGACAGGCATCTCCGACGGCCTCGGCCTCGGCCTGAACGCGCGGGCGGCGCTGATCACGCGCGGTCTCGCGGAAATGTCGCGTCTGGGCGTCGCGCTCGGCGGCCGCGCGGAGACCTTCACCGGGCTGACCGGCCTGGGCGATCTCATTCTCACCGCGACGGGCGATCTGTCGCGCAACCGCACCGTCGGCATGCAGCTCGCGAGCGGGCGCACGCTCGACGAAATCCTCGCGGCGCTCGGCCATGTCGCCGAAGGCGTACGGTGCGCGCGCGCCGTGCTCGGACTTGCGCAGTCGCGCGGCATCGAGATGCCGATCACGCAGGCGGTATGCCGCGTGCTCTTCGACGACGTGACGCCGCGCGATGCCGTGCAGGCGCTGCTCAGCCGGGACGCGAAAGCCGAATAGCATCGCGTTCGTCCGCAAGGAGGTGTGCGATGGTCCAGTTCGAAGCCCAAGTCGTCGACATCACCACGCTCGAAGTCGACGCCGTCGTCAATGCGGCGAACACGTCGCTGCTCGGCGGCGGCGGAGTCGACGGCGCGATCCATCGCAGGGCCGGAAAGGCATTGCTTCGTGAGTGTGAAACGCTCGGCGGCTGCGAAACCGGAGACGCCAAAATCACGCGCGGCTACGATCTCCCCGCGAAGCACGTGATTCATGCGGTCGGGCCGCGCTGGAGCGGCGGCAAAAAGAACGAGCCCGACCTGCTCGCGCGCTGCTACCGGCGCTCGCTCGAGCTCGCTCAGGATGCGGGCTGCAAGTCGATTGCGTTTCCCGCGATCAGTTGCGGCATCTATCGCTTTCCGCCCGAGCAGGCGGTGAAGATCGCCGTGCGGACGGTTATCGATACCTTGCCTTCCACGCCTTGCGTGCAGCGGATCGTCTTTGCATGCTTTCAGGACGACATGCTCGCGTTCTACCGGGCTGAACTCGACGCTCAGGCGCCGCCTTCGAAGCCCGTCTGACGCCACGCCTCGAACGTCACGATCGCCACGGTATTCGACAGATTCAGACTGCGATTGCCCGGCCGCATCGGCAGGCGCACGCGCTGTCCGGTCGGAAAGCGCTCCAGCAGTTCGGGCGCGAGGCCGCGCGTCTCCGCACCGAACACGAACCAGTCGCCCGGCTCGAACGCGTGATCGAAGAACGGCGTCGAGCCGCGCGTGGTGAACGCGAACATGCGCGTCGCATCGGGCGCTTCCTTCGCGATGAAGGCATCCCAGTTGGCGTGCACATTCATTTCGGCGTACTCGTGATAGTCGAGACCGGCGCGGCGCATTTTCGCGTCGTCGAGCGGAAAGCCGAGCGGTTCGATCAGATGCAGGCGCGCACCCGTGTTCGCGCACAGGCGGATCACATTGCCGGTGTTCGGCGGAATTTCGGGTTCGACGAGTACGACGTTGAACATGGATTGCTTGTAGAAAAGGTGATTAATCTTTCGGCGTGCGCAGCGCCACGAAATTGCTGACGCGCCGCGCGCCGGAAAGCTTGAGCGTGCGCGCGAGCGCGTCGAGCGTGGCGCCGGAGGTCATCACGTCGTCGACGACGCCGATGTGCTTGCCGCGCACATCGCCCGAAACGGCGAACGCGCCCGCGACATTGCGGCGGCGCGTTTCCTGATCGAGCCGCGATTGCGCCGACGTATGCCGGACACGCGCGACGATCGATGCATCGCCGCGCACGCCCATCATGCGTGCGAGCGGGCGCGCGATGGCCCACGCCTGGTTATAGCCGCGCGCGACGAGTCTCGCACGCGAAAGCGGCATCGGCACGATCACGTCCGGCACCGGCAGATCGCTATCCTCGAAAAGCGCGTGCAGATGCCGCGCGAACGCTTCGCCCACGGCCAGCCGCGCACGAAACTTCAGCTCCACCGCGAGCGTATCGAGCGGTGCGTGATAGTCGGCGAGCGCGAGCGTGTCGTTGAACGCGGGCGGCGATTCAAGGCATGCGGCGCAATGCATGCGTGTGTTTTCGCGTTCGCGTCTCGTCGTCGATGCCGCCAGCGGCAATGCGCACGTCGCGCAGCGCAGGCGCGGCTCGTTCCAGTACTGCGCGTCGCAGCCGTCGCAAAGCAGTTCTTGCGACAAATTGCCGCACAACGCGCACTGGCTCGGCAGCGCGCGCTCGACGAGCCGTTTCGCCGCCGCCGCGAATTCGCGAACGCGCGCTGCGACGGGCGTCCTGAACGAGAGGTGGATGTTGTCGGCTTTCATGACGGCTGGATCGGAAAAATCGCGGCTCGACGCGCTAAACATGCGCGTTCGTTGCGCTTCAGGAAGCGTTTATGCCTCGTATCAGCACTTCGCATGGGTCGTTTTCGAGACGACCGAGTATACTTCGCACTCTCCGCAAAAAGATCGACATGCCCCCGACATCCCCTAAAACTAGCCGTCCGGCCTATGATCCGCGCCGTTTGCGCGCGATCTTCGATGGCCGTGCCGCGGCCTTCGACGAGGTCGCGTTCCTGCCGCGCGAAATCGCGGAGCGCATGCGCGAGCGGCTCGAATACATCAAGGTCGCGCCGATGCGCGTCCTCGATGCGGCGTGCGGCGCCGGGGCGGACCTGGGCGGTCTGCGGGAACGCTTTGCGGAGGCGTCGGTGACCGGCGTCGACATTTCGTCCGCGATGCTCGCGCGCGCGCGTGCCGCCGAGGCCACGGACGCCGACAACGGCGCGGGCTGGCGCCGCTTTCTTCCGTCGACGCTCGCGAAGGCGTTCGGTGCGCGCGGCCCTCAACTCGCGCAGGCGGATTTCTCGGCGCTGCCGTTCGCATCGGGCGCGTTCGAGTTGTTGTGGTCGAACCTCGCGCTGCATTGGCATGCGCGTCCCGACCTCGTTCTTCCCGAATGGCAGCGCGTGCTGAAGGTGAACGGCCTGCTGATGTTCAGCACGTTCGGCCCGGACACGCTGCGTGAGCTTCGGGCGGCGTATCGCGAAGCGGAGCGCTCGCTCGGGCTCGGGCCCGAGCCGCATACGATCGATTTCGTAGACATGCACGATCTCGGCGACATGCTCGTCGAGAGCGGCTTCGAAATTCCCGTGATGGATCAGGAAGTGCTGACCATCACGTACAAATCGCCCGAATCGCTGTTCGCCGACGTGACGCGCTGGGGCGCGTATCCGTTCGAGCGCGCGTTCGAGGCGGGCCGGGCGGACTCGAAGGCGGTGCGCGGCGCGGTGCATCAGGCGCTCGAAGCGCTGCGCCGCGATGACGGCACGATCCCGCTGACCTTCGAAGTAATCTACGGCCATGCGTGGAAGGCGGTGCCGCGCACGACGGCCGAAGGGCACGGCATCGTGCGTCTGGAAGATATCGGGCGAGGCTCGAAACCGAAACGCTGAATCGGTAAAGAGCACGGTTGTTATGTCTGAAATTTGCGCGGAAAAAGCGCGCGAAAAGGTGCGTCAAAAAGGCGCAGAAGCTTGTGGCGCTTGGCTTTGCGAGGTTACGACCCTTGCTTGTGGATGCCACTTAAGACGCCTATAATGCGTCAGTTTGTCGCCCGGACGGACACAAATTTGGGCGAAATCCGAGCAAATGTATGTGATTGCGTGCGGATTGATGGAGGCAGCGATGCAAGCCAGCCAGACGTTGACGGAGTCCGAGCCGGTCATCAAGGACTGGCTGATGAAGCGAAACTGCTCGGTCTCGCCGCGTCAGTTCGTGGGCTTCTATGTGTCGCTTGCGCTGCTTTCGCTGGCAATCGCAATGTCGCTGTTCCTGAACGGCGCCTGGCTGGTGCTGCCGTTCACCGGAATCGAGTTGGCGGTCGTGGGCGTCGCGTTCGTGATCTACGCGCGCCATGCCGTCGACTACGAGCGAATCCGGCTGTATCAAAACCGGTTGTTGATCGAACAGATGAACGCCGAAGAGCTGACGCAGTTCGAGTTCAACCCGCGTTGGGTGCGGGTCGAAGCGGGCGCGACACCGAGAGAGCCGCTCACGATCGTATCGCGCGGTCAATCGGTGAAAATCGGACAACACCTTGCACAGCATCGTCGCAAACAGTTTGCTGCCGAGTTGCGGGCGTCGCTGAGACGCCTTTGAGAGGAGCCGGCAGACGCGCGATGCCCACGGGGGTCGAGGGTTTGAATGGAAAATTTGGGTAAGGATGCTATGAAAACAATCAAGCGAGCCCTCTCGGGCGTGCTGGCGGCGGGCGCACTGCTCTCTGCCGGCGCTGCCCTGGCGGTCGAAAACAGTCCAGGCGGTCCCGCTGTCAACGAGATCAACTTCCAGCAGCCTGTGACGAAGATCGCCGAGGAGCTCTACGGCCTCCATATCTTCATGCTCATCATCTGTACCGTCATTTTCCTTGGCGTGTTCGGGGTGATGTTCTATTCGCTCTTCAAGCATCGCAAGTCGAAAGGCTTCAAGCCGGCCAACTTCCACGAAAGCACCACGGTCGAAATCATCTGGACGATCGTGCCGTTCGTCATCGTCATTCTGATGGCGCTGCCGGCGACGAAGGCCGTCGTCGCGATGAAGGACACCTCCAACGCCGACCTCACCGTGAAGGTCACCGGCTATCAATGGAAGTGGGGCTACGACTACGTGAAGGGACCGGGCGAGGGCATCAGCTTCCTCTCCACGCTGTCCACGCCGCGCAGCGAAACCAACGGCCAGAAACCGATCTCGACGCTGTATCTGCAGGAAGTCGACAATCCGCTCGTCGTTCCGGTCGACAAGAAGATCCGCATCATCACCACGGCGAACGACGTCGTGCACTCGTGGTACGTCCCGGCGTTCGGTGTGAAGCAGGATGCGATTCCGGGCTTCGTGCGCGACACCTGGTTCAAGGCCGAGAAGGTGGGCACGTATCGCGGCTTCTGTACGGAACTGTGCGGCAAGGAGCACGCGTATATGCCGGTGGTCGTCGAAGTGCTGTCGGCTGACGACTACGCGAAGTGGGTCGACGCGCAAAAGAAGAAGATGGCCGCAGGCGCCGACGATCCGCTCAAGACGTACACGAAGGATGAGTTGATGGCGCGTGGCCAGCAGGTCTACACGTCGAATTGCGCGGTCTGCCACCAGGCGACTGGCAAGGGCGCGGGCCAGTTCCCGGCGCTCGACGGCTCGAAGATCGCGAACGGCTCGATCGCCGACCATCTGAACATCGTGCTGCACGGCAAGGGTGCGATGCCGCCGTGGCAAGGCGTGCTGAGCGATGTCGAGATCGCCTCGGTCGTCACGTTCGAGCGCAATAGCTGGAGCAACCACACCGGCGACTTGCTGCAACCGAAACAAGTGATCGACGCCAAGGCGGGCAAGATGCCGCAAGGCGGCGGCAATGCGGCTGCTGCATCGGCGCCGGAAGCGGCGAGCGCCGCGCCCGCGGCTGCGGAAGTCAGCGCGCCGGCTGCATCGGGCGCCGAGGCATCGCAGGCCGCCGGCCTGCCCGCGAGCATCTACTTCGAGACGGGCAAGGACACGCTGCCCGCCGACGCGAAAAGCGCGGTGGACGCCGCAGCGGCCTACGCAAAGGCGCATCCGGACGCGAAGATCGCGTTGTCGGGATTCACAGATGCGACCGGGAGCGCCGACCTGAACGCCGATCTCGCCAAGCGCCGCGCGCAAGCCGTGCGCGACGCGCTGAAGGCAGCGGGCGTGTCGGAAGACCGCATCGTATTGAAGAAACCGGAAACCATCACGGGCGGCGCCGACAACAAGGAAGCCCGTCGCGTGGAAATCAGTCCGGCTGCTTGACGTGCCGAGCGTGGCCCTTTCCTTCGCCCGAGCGCAACGGAAAGCCACGCGTCATTGCCAAGTGCCCCGAGTATTCGCTTTAGGAGATGATTGTCATGTCTAGCATCGGACACGATGTAGGCGCAGGTCACGACCACGCGCACGACGACCATGCGCACGAGACGCCGCATGGCTGGCGCCGGTGGCTCTTCGCCACCAACCACAAGGACATCGGTACGCTGTACCTGCTGTTCTCCTTCATCATGTTCCTCTCCGGAGGCGTGATGGCGCTCGGCATCCGTGCCGAGTTGTTCGAGCCGGGCCTGCAGATCATGCGCCCCGAGTTCTTCAATCAGCTGACCACCATGCACGGCCTCATCATGGTGTTTGGTGCGATCATGCCGGCGTTCGTCGGTTTCGCGAACTGGATGGTGCCGCTGCAGATCGGCGCATCGGACATGGCGTTCGCGCGGATGAACAACTTCAGCTTCTGGCTGCTGCCGGCCGCCGCGGTTCTGCTCGTCGGCTCGTTCTTCGTGCCGGGCGGCGCGACCGCAGCGGGCTGGACGCTCTACGCACCGCTCTCCACGCAGATGGGCCCGGGCATGGACTTCGCGATTTTCGCGGTCCACATCATGGGTGCGTCGTCGATCATGGGCGGCATCAACATCGTCGTGACGATCCTGAACATGCGCGCGCCGGGCATGACGCTCATGAAGATGCCGATGTTCGCGTGGACGTGGCTGATTACCGCGTACCTGCTGATCGCCGTGATGCCGGTTCTGGCCGGCGCGATCACGATGGTGCTGTTCGACCGTCACTTCGGCACGTCGTTCTTCAACGCGGCGGGCGGCGGCGATCCGGTGATGTATCAGCACATCTTCTGGTTCTTCGGTCACCCCGAGGTGTACATCATGATCTTGCCGGCGTTCGGGATCGTGTCGCAGGTAATCCCGGCGTTCTCGCGCAAGCCGCTGTTCGGCTATAGCTCGATGGTGTACGCAACCGCATCGATCGCGATTCTGTCGTTCATGGTGTGGGCGCACCACATGTTCGCGACCGGCATGCCGGTGACCGGCCAGCTCTTCTTCATGTACGCGACGATGCTGATCGCGGTGCCGACGGGCGTGAAGGTGTTCAACTGGGTGGCGACGATGTGGCGCGGCGCGCTCTCGTTCGAAACCCCGATGCTCTTCGCGATCGGCTTCCTGTTCGTGTTCACGATGGGCGGCTTCACGGGCCTGATCCTCTCGATGGCGCCGCTCGACATCCAGATGCACGGCACGTACTACGTGGTGGCGCACTTCCACTACGTGCTGGTGGCGGGTTCGCTCTTCGCGCTGTTTTCGGGCTGGTACTACTGGGCGCCGAAGTGGACCGGCTGGATGTACAACGAGATGCGCGGGAAGATCCACTTCTGGGCGTCGATGATCTTCTTCAACATCACGTTCTTCCCGATGCACTTCCTGGGTCTCGCCGGCATGCCGCGTCGCTATGCGGATTACCCGGCGCAGTTCACCGACTTCAATCAGGTCGCGACGATCGGCGCGTTCGGCTTCGGCCTCGCGCAGGTGTACTTCCTGTTCGCGGTCGCGCTGCCCACGTACCGTGGCGGCGGCGAGCTCGAAAAGGCCGGCGACAAGCCGTGGGATGGCGCGGAAGGCCTCGAATGGACCGTGCCGAGCCCGGCGCCGTTCCATACGTTCGAAAATCCGCCGACGGTCGAATAAGTAGTTTGTCTGGTTCGCGGGGCGTCATCGAGCACGCCCCGCGAATGAAAAGTCAGGAAAGCATGGCCCCGAATCCACAAAAAAGACGCACGCCCGAGGAAATCCGCGCGGGCAACAAGCGGCTCGGAATCATCATGATGTTGATTGCCGCCGTCTTCTTTCTGGGTATCGTCGTCAGGCAATACCTGTTGTCGCGAGGGTAGGAAAGCAACGTGTCCACTCAGCAGGAAAATTCGCATGTCGACCGGTCCTTCAATCGGTCGATGCTGGTGAAGCTCTTCGTCGTCGCCGCGCTGATGTTCGGCTTCGGCTTCGCGCTCGTGCCGATGTATCGCGCGATCTGCCAGATCACCGGCATCAACAACCTCGTGCAACGCGACGTCGGCGCGCGCGAGGCGAAGAACACGCAGGTGGACATGAGCCGCACGATCTCGATCGAATTCGATGCGAATGCGCGCGGCCCGCTGCGGTTCAAGCCGGAGCAGAACACGCTGGATATTCACCCCGGCGAAGTGATGACAGTGATGTACGACGTGACCAACGAGCAGAATCGCACGGTGAACGCGCAGGCGATTCCGAGCTATGCGCCGAAGCAGGCCACCGAGTACTTCAGGAAGATCGAATGCTTCTGTTTCACGCAGCAGACGCTCGCGCCGAACGAAACCAAGCGCATGCCGGTGGTGTTCGTCGTCGATCCGAAGCTGCCGAAGGATGTGAAGACGATCACGCTGTCGTACACGTTTTTCGAGCTGAACGCGCCGAAGTCGGTGGCGAAGGGGTCATGACCATCATGAGCGCGGATCCTCCGAACAAGGGCGGTTTCTTCAAGCTCGTGAAGGCGGTGTGCTGGTCGTTCTTCGGCGTGCGCCGCCGGGCCGACCTGGAAAGCGATGCGGCGCAGTTGAAGCCGCTGCATCTGATCACGGCGGGCATCATCGGAGCGGTGCTGTTCATCGTCGTGTTGCTGCTGGTCGTGCGCGCGGTAGTCGGATAGACGGAACGCCGGGGACGTGTCTCAGACATGCATCCGGCGGCAAAAGAAAATTCAAGCAACTGGATCGAAGTGGAGAATCAACAATGAGCGGTCAAAACGAGAGCCCGTACTATTTCGTGCCGCATCCGTCGCGGCATCCGGTGATGGCTGCATGCGGCCTGCTGATCATGCTGGCCTCGCTGGCATCGTGGGTGAACGGCCATAGCTTCGGGCCAGTCGGCACGTTCATCGGCCTGCTGTTCGTGTTGTTCGTGCTGTGGCACTGGTTCGGCGACGCGATTTCCGAGTCCGAAGGCGGCATGTACGGCAAGCGCGTCGATGTGTCGTACCGCTGGAGCATGAGCTGGTTCATCTTCTCCGAAGTGATGTTCTTCGCGGCGTTCTTCGGCGCGCTGTTCTATGCCCGCGCGATCGCGATGCATGAGCTCGGCAGTCTCGACTACAAGCTGATCTGGCCGGACTTCACCGCCGTGTGGCCGAACAACGGTCCCGCCGCGCTCGTGCCGCATTTCCGCGCGATGGTGCCGTGGCCCCTGCCGACCATCAACACGGCGCTCTTGCTGTCCTCCGGCGCGACGCTGACGGTGGCGCACCATGCGCTGCGTGAAGATCATCGCAAGAAGGCGATCATCTGGCTGGGCGCGACCGTGCTCCTCGGCCTGATCTTCCTGTTCTGCCAGGGCTACGAGTATTTCCACGCGTACAACGAACTGAACCTGACGCTCAATTCGGGCGTGTACGGCTCGACCTTCTTCCTGCTGACCGGGTTCCACGGCTTCCACGTGTTCCTCGGCGGCACGATGCTGGCCGTGGTGATGGTCCGCCTGATTCGCGGCCACTTTACGGCGGAGCACCACTTCGCGTTCGAGGGCGCCGCTTGGTACTGGCACTTCGTCGACGTCGTGTGGCTGGGGCTGTACGTCGTCGTCTACTGGCTGTAAGCGAATATCGTGCGGGTGCGCGCAATGCGCCGTCCGCGATGCAAGGCCGGCGGTGACGCCGGCCCGAGAGCAAAGAAGCAGTGATCAACACGCCGCCCTCGTTGTCTCAAGGGGCGGCGTCGTCGTTTGAAGGCCGGTGCGTTTTGGCGCAGCGTTGCGACAAAAGGTCCCGTAGGGCGGAACCCCCGCGACGGGTTATCGTCCGATGGGAATGCCCGACGATTGAATCCAGCCCATCCAGTGCGCGAACAGGATGAAGAGAAAGAGCGAGATGGACAGCCCGACGCGTGCGGCGAGCGACCATACCATTCGCTTCGTCCTGCCACGGTCGGTCATCATGAAGTAGAGCGCCGAGCCCAGGCTGCCGATGATAAGGATGAACGCGATAGCAACGATGATGTGCATGAAACCAGTCAGCGAATTTGCTCGGGAACCACAGTGAGCAGTATTAATTTGGATCGTCTCATTATCTCACCCGATGCATGGTGCCGTGCAGCGAGCGGCCCGATGCCGGCAGTAAGGCTTGCAGCATGAAGATTCGATTCTGGCCCGCGCTCCTGATTCTGATCGTCGTTGCAGTGACGGTGCGTCTCGGCTTCTGGCAGCGCGACCGCGCGCATCAGAAGGAAGCGCTCAACGCACAGATCGTCGCGTTCGAGAATGCGCCCGCGCGCGAAGTGAGCGTCGAGCCGATGCCGCTCAAATCGATCGAGTTCCATCGCGTGGAGGCGCGCGGCGAGTTCATGCCGGAGCGCGTCGTGTATCTGGACAATCGTCCGTATAACGACCAGCCAGGCTTTTATGTCGTGATGCCGCTTAAACTCGAGGGCGGCGGCTATGTGCTCGTCAATCGCGGATGGCTGCCGCGCAACATGGCGGACCGCACGGGCATCGAACCGTACGAGACGCCGAAGGGTGTCGTCGAAGTGAAAGGGATCGCGCGCGCGAACGCGTCGCAGGCGTTCGAGCTGGGCAGCGGCGGGTCGGCCGCGCACAAGGAGATCCGCCAGAACCTGGACATCAGGTCGTACGCGGCCGAAACCGGGCTCGCGCTTCAGCCGTTCGTGATCCAGCAGACGAACGACACCGGCGACAAGCTAGTGCGCGACTGGCCCGCGCCGACGCTCGGCGTCGAGCGCAATTACGGCTACATGTTCCAGTGGTGGGGCATGGCGGCCGCAGCCATCGCGTTCGGCCTGTATGCCGCGCGCCGGGCCGCGAAGAAGCGCGGCGACGCCGATGAAAGCGACGTACACGACGAAGAAGCCGAGCACCACGCCTGAACCCCTGACGAACCCAGACACGTTTTTAGCGATGCAATCACAACGTTCCTCCACCGCCGACAAGGCGCGCACGCAGCAACCGACGGCCCGCAAAGGCTCCTGGATCAGCGGCCGCTGGATGCTCCTGCTGCTCGCGCTGGTATGCGCCGCGCCGGTGATTGCGTCGTACCTGATGTATTACGTTTTCAAGCCGGCGGGCGGTACGTCGAGCTACGGCGCGCTGATCGAGCCGCAGCGCCCGATTCCGGCGCAACTGGCCGTCACCGACGAGAAAGGGCAGAGCCTGCCGTTCAAGTCGCTCGAAGGCAAATGGCTGATGATCATCGTCAACGGCGGCGATTGCGACGAGCAGTGCGCAACGCGTCTCTACTTTATGCGTCAGGTGCGCGCGCTGCAGTCGGGCGAGCGCGATCGCGTGGTGAACGTGTGGCTGCGCACCGATGACAAGCCGGTCGCCGACGTCATCAAGACAGCCTATCCGCAGCCGGACACGCGCATGCTCGTCGCCGACGAGAAGGCGATCGCGGCGTGGCTGCCCGTCGATGACGGCACGAAACTCACGGATCACATTTTTTTGGTCGATCCGAACGGCAATCTGATGATGCGCTTCCCGAAGAACCCCGACCCGAAGAAGATCAACGCGGATCTGGCGAAGCTTTTGAAGTGGTCGCGAATCGGCTAAATGCGGGCTGAAGGTAGAAAACATGTTCCTGCTTCAACTGGGTCTGATCGGCATATGTATCGCGCTGTTGCCGCTGTCGTACGTGTGGGTCAAGGCCGATGACGACAAATTTCGCAAGCTCGTCTGGTTGACGACCTTTCTGACGCTCGATCTCATCATGTTCGGCGGCTTCACGCGCCTCACCGATTCCGGCCTCGGCTGCCCGGACTGGCCCGGCTGCTACGGCACGTCGTCGCCGTTCATCGCGCACGCGCAGATTTCGGCCGCGTATCAGGCGTTGCCGACCGGCCCCGTCAGCATGGTGAAGGCGTGGATCGAGATGCTGCATCGTTATTTCGCGATGGCGATCGGCGTGCTGATCATCGCGCAGGTGATCATCGCGTGGACGGCGCGCATCAAGAAGCGTCCGCTGCACGTGTCGCCCTGGTGGCCCACCGGCATTTTGCTGCTCATCCTGCTTCAGGGCGCGTTCGGCGCGTGGACCGTCACGTTGAAGCTCCAGCCGGTGATCGTGACGACGCACTTGCTGCTCGGACTCGCGCTCCTCGGCGTGCTCGGCTGGCTCGCGGCGCGCATGACGCCGATTCCGTCGCTGGATTCGGCCGCCGCGCGCTGGATGCCCGCAGCGGCATTCGGCTTGCTGCTGCTCGTCGTGCAGATCGCGCTCGGCGGCTGGGTCAGCACGAACTACGCCGTGCTGGCGTGCACGGACTTTCCGCTCTGCAACGGCCAATGGGTGCCACCGATGAACTTCGAGCACGGCTTTCATCTCTGGCGTGCGCTCGGCATGACCGGCGACGGCGACGTGATCTCGCAGGACGCGCTCGTCGCGATTCACTGGACCCATCGCACGTTCGCGGTCGTCGTCGTGCTGTATCTGCTCTGGCTCGCGCTGAGACTGCGACGTTTCGAATCTCTGCGAAAGCCCGCGAACGGCGTATTGTTGATGATCGTCGTCCAGTTCCTGACGGGCATGTCGAACATCGTGCTCCAGTGGCCGCTGCCGGTCGCGGTGGCGCACAACGGCGGGGCCGCGATCCTGTTGCTGCTACTCGTTATGCTAAACTTTCGAATCTCTTCCAGCCGTCCCGGCCGCGCCGCAGTTCCCGCGCGCGACGTCGTTTCAGCGTGACTCCACATCATGGATAGCACGACACTCAATTCCCCACTTGGCAGCCGCGCATCGCAGTATCTCGCGCTGACGAAGCCCCGCGTGACGCAGCTCGCCGTGTTCTGCGCCGTCATCGGCATGTTCCTGTCCACGCCCGGCATGGTGCCGTGGGACAAACTGATCGGCGGCGCCGTCGGCATCTGGTTGCTGGCCGGCGCGGCATTCGCCATCAATTGTCTCGTCGAGCAAAAAGTCGATGCGAAGATGCGCCGCACCGCGTGGCGGCCGTCCGCGCGCGGGCAAATCACGCCGGCGCAGATCTTGACGTTCTCCGCAGTGCTCGGCGGCATCGGCATGTGGACGCTCTACACCTTCACCAATCCGCTCACGATGTGGCTCACCATCGCCACGTTCGTCGGCTATGCGGTCATCTATACGCTGCTGCTCAAGCCTTATACGCCACAGAACATCGTGATCGGCGGCGCCTCGGGAGCGATGCCGCCCGCGCTGGGCTGGGCCGCCGTAACGGGCACCGTGCCCGGCGACGCGTGGATTCTCGTGCTGATCATCTTCGTGTGGACGCCGCCGCATTTCTGGGCGCTCGCGCTGTATCGTCGCAAGGACTACGAAAACGCCGGCCTCCCGATGCTCCCGGTCACGCACGGCGAGAAGTACACGCTGCTCAACATCTTCCTTTACACGCTCGTGCTGTTCGCGGTCACGCTCATGCCGTATATCTCCGGCATGAGCGGCGTGGTTTATCTGGCGAGCGCGATCGCGCTCGGCGCGGGTTTCATCGGTTACGCGTGGAAGATGTATCGCGACTATTCGGATGCGCTTGCACGCAAGACTTTCCGTTATTCGATCGTGTATCTGTCGCTGCTCTTCGGCGCGCTGCTCGTCGATCACTATGTGCGCACGGTGATCGGCGCATGATGATCGTCCTTCGTCGTGTTTTTGCGCTGCTGGTTTTCGCGGCGCTGCTGTCGGCCTGCGAGAAAGCTCCCGACTTCAAGAATCTCGATATCACCGGCAACAAGCAATTCGGCAGCGATTTCTCCCTACCCGACACGCACGGCAAGACGCGCACGCTCGCGGACTTCAAGGGCAAGGCTGTCGTGCTGTTCTTCGGCTACACGCATTGCCCGGACGTGTGCCCGACGACGCTCGCCGAACTCTCGCAAGCGATGCAGCAGCTCGGCGACAAATCGAAGGACGTGCAGGTGCTGATGGTCACCGTCGATCCGGCCCGCGACACGCCCGATCTGCTCGGCCAGTATGTGGCGGCGTTCAACTCGTCGTATATCGGCTTGCGGCCCGCAAACGACGCACAACTCGCGCAGGTCGCAAAAGACTTTCGGGTCTACTACGCGAAGTCACAGGGCAAGACGTCCGACGACTACACGATGGATCACACCGCCGCGAGTTACGTGTTCGACAAGGACGGCAAGCTGCGTCTCTTCGCGCGCGACGGGCAGGGCGTGGACCCGTGGGTCCACGACTTGAAGCTTCTGATCGACTGATCGCGAAAGTGGCCCGTGCGGGCCACTTTTCACATCAACTATCCGCGGATGGCTCGGGCAGATTCAGCCCGGGTGCAAGCCGCGTCGCCTTGAATTCGGTGATCTCGTAATGCGCGAGGCTTTGCTGCGCGAACGGGTCTTCCGCGATGATCGCATCGAGCCGATCGCGTTCGATGCCCGACGCCAGAATGATGCCGCCTTCGCGCGGCACCTTTGGCCCCGCGACGACGAATATGCCCGCCGCGAAATAGCGTTCGAGATAGACGCGATGTGCGTCGAGGGCATCGTCGATCTCGGCGAGCGCGCCTGTATATCGAAGATTGATCACGTACATGATGAAAATCGCCTCCGGTGCGCGAGAGTTTGTGACGTTCTGTCGCGATTCTATCCGCGCCGTGCTGCCTGGTGATATCCACATGAGCATTCGATATTTCCTCTCGCACCCAAGCCGTGCGAACATCCGTCACCCTGCTTGAATCGCTCGCCGGAGTCGAATCACGCAATCCAGCAAGAACGCATCATCGAAACAGGAACACCATGCAGCGCAGAAATTTGCTCAAAGCCATTACCGCCGTCGCGGCGTCCGCCGCACTCTTCACGAGTCTCGCCGCGCACGCCGACGACAAGGTGATCAAGGTCGGCACCATCAGCGGCCCCGACGCGCAAATCTGGCAAGTCGTGCAGAAGGTCGCGAAGCGCGAAGGGCTCAACGTGAAGGTGATCGAGTTCAACGACTACGTGCAGCCCAACGCTGCGCTCGACGCCGGCGATCTCGACGCGAACAGCTTTCAGCATCAGCCGTATCTCGACAGTCAGGTCAAGCAGCGCGGCTACAAGATCGTGAATGCGGGGCTCACGTATATCTCGCCGCTCGGCGTGTATTCGAAGAAACTGAAGTCGCTGAAGGACTTGCCGCAAGGCGCGAAGGTCGCGGTGCCGAATGATCCGTCGAACGAGAATCGCGCGCTGCTGCTGTTGCAGTCGCAGGGCGTGATCAAGCTGAAGGCGGGCGCCGGCACGAACGGCAATAACGCGACAGCGCTCGACGTGGCCGAGAATCCGAAGAAGATCAAGCTGGTCGAACTCGATGCCGCGCAATTGCCGCGCACGCTCGCCGATGTCGATGCCGCCGCGATCAATACGAACTTCGCGCTTGCAGCGGGCCTGCAACCGACAAAGGACGCAATCGCGCTCGAGGACGTGCATAGCCCGTACGCGAACCTGATCGCGGTGCGGGCGAAGGACAAGGATCAGCCGTGGGTGAAGAAGCTGGTCGCGGCTTACCAGTCCGAAGACGTGCGCCAGTTCCTCAAGAGCGAATTCAAGGGTTCGGTCGTGCCTTCGTTCTGACCGGGACTTCTCGCATATTTGTTACGGCGTCCCGAGGGACGCCGTTTTTTTGCGCCGCAGTTTTCAGTCGACGAGAATCTGCTGCAACGCGCGTTCCCAAAGGATGCCCCTCGACCCTTCCTGCACAGGTTTGAAACCAGTTCGCAGGAACAGCCCGCAAAGATCTTCCTGAGGCTCCTCGAGCCGGCAGATCACCTGATCGTAGCGAGCGCCGTGCGCGAAATTCGTGCAGGCCGCGACCAGCTGCTCACCCAGTCCCCGCCGACGCGCACCCGGCTCGACGAACAAAAGTTCGATGCGCGCTTGTGTTTCGGACTCCGCCGCCAGCATCGCCGCTCCGATGCGCGTGGCGTTCGCCTGCTCCGCTACCCAGCAGGCGATACGCGGAGTGTTCGCCTGCATCGCGGAGAGAAAGCTTGCGACCATTTGCGTTGCGCACGCCTCATTGACGAGCTTCGGACGCTCGCACGCGCTGAGATGCGCCAGGCGCTCGATCATCCAGCCGAAGTCTCCGCCGCGCGGCACGCGCAGCCGGATTTCTCCATCGGCGCGCGCAGGGGAGAGCAGCCGTTCCACGTCCGCCATCGCCGTGCATAACTGATCGATCTCGGCGGCGCTCAGCCGCTTGAGCAGCGTGGCGGTCTCGGCAGAAACGTGCAGATCTATTTCATCGACCTTCGCTTTCGCCTCGGGCGTGATGTGCAGCAAATGCGCGCGACCATCCAGCTCGTTCTTTCGTCGCATCACCAGGCCGAGTTTCTGAAAGTTGTTGATCAACCTGCTCAGATAACCCGTATCCAGACCGAGGTTGCGCGACAAGTCGGCGGCCGTGGTGGCTCGCTCTTGCGCCAGCTCGTGCAGGATGCGTACTTCAGTCAGGGAAAAGCTGCTTTGATGCAGCCGTTCGTGGAGTGCGCCCGTGTGGCGCGCGTAAAAACGGTTGAAGCGGCGCACCGCTTCGACGGCCCGGCTCGGATCGGAATAGCCCATTGTGTCAGTCTCTCTCTTTGGTTTTGTTGAAATTAATTGCGAATCCGAACTAATGGATGCATTGTGCCAAAGGAGAACGACCGTGCGAATACGAAAATGCCCGAAAAGTGGGTTGCCCGGCAATTAAGCAAGTGGTTCAGCAAGTGGATTGCATATGCGGGTAAGTCCCGATAGCAGTTTTGTTTCCGTGTTTTCTGTTAAACACTTTATAACTAATTGATTTTTATGCATTTTTGTCCTCAAAGGTGAGTGGTGGTCTCGACATTGACTGGTATTATGTTGGTTATATAATGGGCTCCACTTCAGCAGGTGAGGGCGTTAGATGGAGCATCGTTGGCAAGTCCTGACGCCCGACGCGCAGAGCGACACGCCGCTTTATCTTCAGTTGGCCTCGCGGCTCGCCAGGGCGATCCACGCGGGCAACTGGGCGGCCGGCGAGGCGCTGCCTTCGGAGCGCACGCTGTCCGAACGGGTCGGCGTGTCGCGCATCACGGCGAGAAAGGCGCTTGCGTTGCTCGTCGAGCAGGGCTTGATCCGGCGCGTGCGCGGGGCGGGCACTTTCATCACGCCGCGCGTCGAAGATCCGCTGTCCCGGCTGACTGGTTTCACCCGAAAGATGGAACAACGCGGTTTCATGCCGGACTCGATCTGGCTCGATCGCGGACTGCGCGCAGCGAATCGCGACGAAGCCGTGCGTCTCGGTTTGTCGCCGGGCGCGTCCGTTGCGAGCCTGCGGCGGTTGCGCCGCGCGGACGGCATCGTGATGGCGGTCGAGCATTCGACCTTGCCTGTCGCGGTCGTGCCGGACCCGCTTGCGATCGGCGCATCGCTGTATCGATATCTGGAGGAGCGCGGGTTGTCGGTGGTGCGCGCATTGCAGCACTTCCGCGCGGTGAACGCGGGCGCGGAAATCGCGCGGCTGATGGGTGTGGCGCCGCGCGCCGCATTGCTCGTGATCACGCGCATCGGCTATTCGGCGGATCAGCGTGCCATCGAATTGACGGACACCTACTGCCGCGACGACTACTACGACTTCGTCGCGGAACTGCATCGATAAGCGTCGGCACAGACGCGCATGACCCAGGAAGCATCAACAGGGCAAACAAGAGAACGAGAGGATCCAAGGAAGCCGTTCGCTACTTTCGCGACGAAAGCCTGCTCGCAGCACGGCGCGGACGGCGCCGAACCTCATTCATGCATCGCGTACTTCCAGAGAACTTCATGCTGAAAGGAAACATACTCACGACCGACGGCTGGATCCACGGCTCGGTCCGATTCGAAAACGGCCGCGTGACGGCGCTCGAAGGCCATATCGCCGATCCGCTCGCCAACGACGCGCCGTACATCCTGCCGGGCTTCATCGACCTGCACGTGCATGGCGGCGGCGGGCGCGACATCATGGAAGGCGGCGACGCGGCGGACACCGTCGCGCGCCAGCATGCGCAGCACGGCACCACGAGCCTGCTCGCCACCACGATGACCGCCCCGCGCGATGAACTCATGGCCGTCGTCGCGGGTCTCGGCGAACAGGCGAAACACCGCGCCGCCGGCGGCGCGCGCATGCTGGGCGTGCATCTGGAAGGCCCGTACATCAATCCCGGCAAGCTCGGCGCGCAGCCGGACGCCGCCGCCGTCGCCGTGCGCGATGAAGTGCTCAAGTATCTCGAGCTCGCGCCGATCCGCGTCGTCACGATCGCGCCGGAGATCTCGGGTCATCTCGACATCATTTCCGAACTGGCCGCGCGCGGCGTGCGCGTGCAGCTCGGTCATTCGCTCGGTACGTACGACGACGCCGTCAACGCGCTCAAACACGGCGCGCGCGGCTTCACGCATCTGTTCAACGCGATGTCGCCGCTGCATCACCGCGATCCCGGCATGGTCGGCGCCGCACTCGCGCATGCCGAATACGCCGAACTCATTCCCGACCTGCTGCACGTGCATCCGGGCGCCATTCGCGCCGCGATGCGCGCGATCCCGCGCCTCTACGTCGTGACCGACAGCACCTCGGCCGCCGGCATGCCCGACGGCGAATATCGCCTCGGCAGCCAGCATGTCACCAAATGCATGGGCGGCGTGCGTCTCGCGGACGGCACGCTCGCCGGCAGCACCCTGACGATGGATCAGGCGCTGCGCAATCTCGTTTCGCTGGGCATTCCGCTCGCGGACGTCTCGAATCGCCTGTCGCGTTTCCCCGCCGACTATCTCGGACTCGAAGACCGCGGCCGCATCGCGCGCGGCGCATGGGCCGATCTCGTCGTGCTCGACCGGGAACACGCGCTGACCGCCACGTACGTCGAAGGAGAATCAATTGTCGAATATGCTTAATGAGGCGCTGGAGTCCGCCGACGTCGTCGCGGCCCAGCTCGCCGATACCTCGCGCATCGAGGAACTCGCGGAGAAGCTCAAGGAGCAGCCGCGCAATGTCGCGCTGACGGTCGCGCGCGGCAGCTCGGACCACGCCGCCAGTTATTTCGCAAGCCTGACGATGAGCCGCATCGGCGTGCCGGTCGCGTCGCTGCCGATGTCGGTCGCGACGCTCCAGCAGGCGCCGCTGCGCGTCTCCGGACAACTCGCCGTCGCGTTCTCGCAATCGGGCAAGAGCCCCGACCTCGTCGGCACGATGCAGGCGCTGCGCGATGCGGGCGCGTTTACCGTGGCCGCCGTCAACGTCAATGGCTCTCCGCTCGAAGACGCGTGCGAATACTTCCTGCCTTTGCTCGCCGGCCCTGAACTTTCCGTCGCCGCGACGAAGAGCTATATCGCGATGCTGTCGCTGTCGGCGATCGTGATCGCGCACGTCCAGCGCGACGTCGAATTGCTCAACGCGCTGAAGACGCTGCCCGACGCGCTGCGCGCCGCCGGCAGGCTCGACTGGACGCGCGCCGTCGACGAGTTGAAAAACGTCGATCGCATGATCGTGATCGGCCGTGGCCTCGGTCTCGCCATCGCGCAGGAGGCCGCGCTCAAACTGAAGGAAACGTCGGGCATCCAGGCCGAAGCGTTTTCGAGCGCGGAAGTGCGTCATGGTCCGATGGAAATCATCGATAAAGACTATCCGCTGCTCGTGTTCGCGCCGCGCGGGCCGGAGCAGGCGGGGCTCATCCAGCTTGCAGCCGATATGCGCGCTCGCGGCGCGCGTGTGCTGCTCGCCGCGCCGGACGACGTCGCGCAGGCGGAACTGCCGCTCGTCGCCACCGATCATCCGGCGCTCGATCCGATCGCCGCGATCCTTTCGTTCTATGTGATGGCCGCGGGTCTGGCCGCCGCGCGCGGGCGCAATCCCGATGCGCCGCGCCACCTGAACAAGGTCACCGAAACCCATTGAGTGAGATAGCCGATGCGCCGTGCCGAGGAGTCCCTGTTGAACCATTCCATCGATAACCCGAACGACGTCGTGCTGCTCGCGCCGTTCACCGGTCCCGTCGTGCCGCTCGCCGAGGTGCCCGATCCCGTGTTCGCCGAGGGCATGTTCGGCGACGGCATCGGCATCGATCCGCTCGATAACGTGCTCGTCTCGCCCTGCGACGGCACCATCACGCATCTCGCGCGTACGCATCACGCCGTGACGCTGCGCACGAAAGAAGGCGCGGAGATTCTGGTGCACATCGGCATCGACACGGTCGAGCTCGGCGGCAAGGGTTTCACGCCGAAAGTCCAGCAGGGCGCGACGGTGCGCGCGGGCGAGCCGCTCATCGAATTCGATGCCGACTTCGTCGCGCGGCACGCGCCGAGTCTCGTCTCGGTGATCGCGGTCGCCAATGGCGATGCCTTCGATGTCGCCGATCGCGCCGGCCGTGGCGTGCTGAACGCGGGCTCGCGCATGCTGGTCCTGCGCGCGAAGCAGGGCGAGAAGGCCGAGACGGCGCGCGCGGGCGTGGTCGTACTGGAAGAGGCGCGCCGCAGCCTGACGCTGGCGCATGCAGGTGGCTTGCATGCGCGTCCGGCGGCGCGGGCGCGCGAGGCGGCGCGCGGCTTCGACGCGAAGGTCGAAGTGCGCTACGAAGGCAAGAAGGCGCCGGTCGAAAGCGTGGTCGGTCTGCTCGGTCTCGGTGCGGGCGAGGGCGCGACGATCGAGCTCGTCGGCATCGGCGCGCAGGCGCAACAAGCCGTCGAAGCGGTCGCCACGGAGCTGCTGCGCGCGGCGCAGGGCGAAGTCGAAGAGACGCCCGCGCGCGCGAAGTCGCCGGCGCCGGTCGTGAAGGCGGGCGTATCGGGTGAGCCGTTGCCGCCGAACACGCTCGCGGGCGTGTGCGCGGCGCCGGGCATCGCGGTCGGCAAGCTGGTGCGCTGGGACGATCAGGAAATCGTGCCGCCGGAACAGGCGAGCGGTTCGTCGGCGGCGGAAAGCCGGGCGCTCGATAAAGCCATCGCGCAGGTCGACGCCGAACTGGGCGAAACCGTACGCACCGCGTCGCAGCGCGGCGCGGTCGGCGAAGCGGGCATTTTCGCGGTGCATCGCGTGCTGCTCGAAGATCCGACGCTCGTCGATGCCGCGCGCGATCTGATCAGCCTCGGCAAGAGCGCGGGTTTCGCGTGGCGCGAGGCGATCCGCGCGCAGATCGCGCTGCTTTCGAACGTGCAGGACGACTTGCTCGCCGAGCGCGCGGCCGATCTGCGCGATATCGAGAAACGCGTGTTGCGCGCGCTCGGGCTCAGCAACACGGCAGCGCGCGAGTTGCCCGAAGAAGCGGTGCTCGCCGCCACCGAGTTCACGCCGTCCGATCTGTCATCGATCGACCGCACGCGTGTCACCGCGCTCGTGATGGCGCGCGGCGGCGCGACGTCGCACGCGGCGATCATCGCGCGGCAGATCGGCATTCCGGCGCTCGTCGCCATCGGCGATGCGCTGCATGCGATTCCCGACGGCACGCAGGTGGTCGTCGATGCATCGGCGGGACGCGTCGAGCACGCGCCGACCGCGCTCGACGTCGAACGCGCGCGCAACGAACGCGAGCGTCTCGCGAGCGTGCGCGAGGCAAACCGGAAGCTGTCGCGGGAAACTGCATCGACGAAAGACGGCCGGCATATCGAAGTCGCCGCGAACATCGCGACGCTCGACGACGCCCGCGCCGCCGTCGAGAACGGCGCCGATGCGGTCGGCCTGCTGCGCACCGAACTGCTGTTCATCCATCGCCAGTCGGCGCCGACGGTCGCGGAGCACGCGCAAAGCTATCAGGGCATCGTCGATGCCTTGCAGGGCCGCACCGCGATCATCCGCACGCTCGATGTCGGCGCGGACAAGGAAGTCGATTATCTGACGCTGCCGCCCGAGGAAAACCCGGCGCTCGGCCTGCGCGGCATCCGTCTCGCGCAAGTGCGTCCCGACTTGCTCGACGACCAGTTGCGCGGCCTGCTCGCCGTGAAGCCCGCGGGCGCCGTGCGCATCCTCCTGCCGATGGTGACCGATGCCGGCGAGTTGCAGCGCCTGCGCGCACGTATTGACGAACTCGCGCGCGAAGCAGGTCGCACCGAGCCGATCGAAGTGGGCGTGATGATCGAAGTGCCGTCGGCGGCGCTGCTTGCCGATCAACTCGCGAAGCACGCCGATTTCCTCTCGATCGGCACCAACGATCTCACGCAGTACACCCTCGCGATGGACCGTTGCCAGCCCGATCTCGCCGCGCAGTCCGACGGTCTGCATCCTGCCGTGCTGCGGCTCGTCAAGGCGGCGGTGCAGGGCGCGGAAAAGCACGGCAAATGGGTCGGCGTATGCGGGGCGCTCGGCGGCGATCCGGTCGCGGCGCCCTTGCTCATCGGGCTCGGCGTGACGGAATTGTCGGTCGATCCGGTTTCCGTGCCCGGCATCAAGGCGCGCGTGCGCAATCTCGATTACCAACTGTGCCGTCAGCGCGCCGAGGATTGCCTCGCGCTCGAATCGGCTCAGGCAGTGAGAGCGGCAAGCCGCGAAATCTGGCCTCAGGACTAACCGTCCGTTCTGCAGCCGGTTTCACGGATGCTTTTTCATCATCCCCCGAAGCAGTAACGACAAGACTTATATTTTTGGAGAACCCGATGGACGCCAACCCGTTTGCAAAGATGCAGCGACTAGGCCGCGCGCTGATGCTGCCGATCGCCGTACTACCGGTGGCCGGCCTGCTTCTGCGTCTCGGTCAGCCCGATGTCTTCAACATCAAGATGATCGCCGACGCCGGCGATGCGATCTTCACCAACCTGCCGCTCCTGTTCGCGATCGGCGTGGCGGTTGGTTTCGCGAAGGACAACAACGGCACGGCGGGCCTCGCCGGAGCGATCGGCTATCTGATCGAAGTGGCCGTGATGAAGGACATCAACGACAAGCTCAACATGGGCGTGCTGTCGGGGATCATCGCCGGTATGGTGGCCGGCTATCTGTACAACCGGTACAAGGACATCAAGCTGCCCGAATATCTGGCGTTCTTCGGCGGCAAGCGTTTCGTGCCGATCGTCACGGGCGTCGCGTGTCTCGCGCTCGGGATCGTCTTCGGCTACATATGGCAGCCGGTGCAGGCGGCCATCGACGGCGCGGGCAACTGGCTGACGACGGCCGGCGCACTCGGCACCTTCGTGTTCGGCGTGCTGAACCGGATCCTGCTCGTGACGGGCCTGCATCACATCATCAACTCTCTCGCGTGGTTCGTGTTCGGCTCGTTCACGCCCCCGGGCGGCGGCGCGGTGGTGCATGGCGACCTGCATCGCTTCTTCGCGGGCGACCCCACCGCGGGCGGCTTCATGACCGGCTTCTTCCCGATCATGATGTTCGGCCTGCCGGCAGCCTGTCTCGCGATGTTCCATGAAGCGCCGAAGGAGCGCCGCGCGATCGTCGGCGGCCTGCTGTTCTCCATGGCGCTGACCGCGTTCTTGACGGGCGTGACCGAGCCGATCGAGTACAGCTTCATGTTCCTCGCTCCGGTGCTCTACGCGATTCACGCGGTCTTGACCGGCCTGTCGCTCGCGATCTGCTCGGCGCTCGGCATCCACCTGGGATTCACGTTCTCGGCGGGCGCGATCGACTACGTGCTGAACTATGGTCTGTCGCAGCGCGGCTGGCTCGCGCTCGTGATCGGCGCGGTGTACTTCGTCGTCTACTATGGGCTGTTCCGCTTCTTCATCCGCAAATTCAACATGGCCACGCCGGGCCGCGAGCCCGCGACGACCGATGCGGAAACGGATGTCGATACCACGGTCGCGGGCGGTCTGATTCCGCCGGTTCCGGGCGCGGTTGCGTCGGCGTCGAACTCGCGCGCTGCGAAGTACATCGCGGCACTCGGCGGGGCGTCCAACCTGACGCTCGTCGATGCCTGCACGACGCGTCTGCGTCTGTCGGTCGTGGATTCGGAGAAAGTGTCGGAGCCGCAGTTGAAGACGATCGGCGCGCGCGGCGTGCTCAAGCGCGGCGCGACCAACGTGCAGGTGATCATCGGGCCGGAAGCCGACCTGATCGCCGATGAAATCCGAAGCGAACTCGAGCACTCGTCGACGCGCGGCGCGACGCCCGCATCGTCGACGCCGGCGCCGGCGCAACCGGTCGCGGCAGCATCGAGCGCCGATCAGACGCCCGGTCCGCTCGATCCGGACCCGTTCCGCTGGCTCGCGGTGTTCGGCGGCGCGACCAACGTCGCCTCGCTCGACGCGGTTGCCCAGACGCGCCTGCGCGTGGTCGTCCGCGATCCGGCGTCGGTCGATCGTCAGCGCTTGTCTTCGCTGGATGTCGCCTGGGTGTCAGCGGATACGTTCCACATCGTTGTAGGTGCGGCGGCGCAACGTTACGCGACGCAGTTGTCCACGCGCTTGTCGGGCAGCGGCGGCGGCACTGCACCGATGCCAGCCTGACGCGATAGCCGATGGTTGAAAACGAGCGGCACCTTCGGGTGCCGTTTGTTTTTTCAGCGCGGAGCAAAAGAAAGAGCCCGCCGTCTTGTCGACGGCGGGCTCTTCAATTTCTGCTACAGCACAGTCGGGTGTTATGCGTAGTCGTGCAACGCCGAGCGCATCTTCTTCATCGCGCTCGCCTCGATCTGGCGAATGCGCTCCGCCGATACGCCGAACTCGTCGGCGAGTTCATGCAGCGTCTTGCCGCCCGAGCCGTCGTCCTGCACGTCGAGCCAGCGCGCCTTGATGATCCGGCGGCTGCGCTCATCGAGCGATTCGAGTGCGTCGGCGAGGCCGTCGCTTTGCAGCTTGTCGAACTGGCGCGCAGCGATGACGTTGGTCGGCTCGTTGTGCGAATCGGCCAGATAGGCGATCGGCGCGAACGCTTCTTCGCCGTCCTCGACCTGGCCTTCGAGCGCGATATCGCCGCCCGACAAGCGCGTTTCCATCTCCGCGACTTCCTCGCGCTTCACGTTCAGCTCGTTCGCGAGACCGTCGATCTCGTCCGGCGTGAACGCCGAATGACTGGTCTTGTGGCTACGCAGGTTGAAGAACAGCTTGCGCTGTGCCTTGGTCGTCGCGACCTTCACCATGCGCCAGTTGCGCAGGATGTATTCGTGGATCTCGGCCTTGATCCAGTGCATGGCATACGACACCAGGCGCACGTTTTGCTCCGGGTCGAAGCGCTTCACGGCCTTCATCAGACCGATGTTGCCTTCCTGGATCAGGTCCGCGTGCGGCAGTCCGTAACCAAGATAGTTACGGGCGATCGACACGACAAGGCGCAGGTGCGAAAGCACTAGCTGGCGCGCGGCGTTCAGGTTGCCCTGCTCGCGAAATTCGGTGGCGTACTGTCGTTCCTCTGCCTGTGAAAGCATCGGAATACGGTTCACTGCTTGTATGTATGAATCGATGTTGCCGATCTGGCCGGTCAGCATCGACGACTGTGCGTACGTCAGCGCGCCTGCCGAAGATGCCTTGGCAGGTGCCGAGTTCACAACATTCGGAAGGGTCATCGCATTGGTCACGCTCATAAGCTCCTTATCAACTATTCACATGCCGCTTAAAACGGCGGCAGGTCAGACACGATATTAGCACTCCGCTTCAACGAGTGCTAAGTGTTAGAGCAAGGGGGAATGTGGGAGTTCCCACAAAAACTATCGAATTTGCGGGACCAATAGGACAGACTGTTGCGCAGAGCGCGGAAGAAGCTACCGAAGACGGATTTATCCTCGAATCAATTGCCGGTTTTGTGCGCCGCGGCGAAAGAAAATTCAACGAACTAGCGAGACGCGATGCGATTTCTGCAATTGTTTCAAAACGTCACTAGAATTCGCCAGACGACTGTAGCTAGTGCAACACGCCCTTCTTCCGGGTAAATGGGGTGCTCATGCATAAAAACAAGAGTTTACGGCATCGCCCGCTATCGCGCGTGGCAGTGTGTGCTGTGTTTGGCCTCGCATCGACGGCGGCACATGCTGATCGATTCGGCGTCCAGGTGGCGGGCGGCGTGGCCGACCGCGACATCAAAAAAGCCGATATCGGCGTGTCCTGGGACCCGGGCCTCACCTGGTGGGAGATCGGCGGCTTTCACTTCACGCTCATCGGCGAGGGCCATGTGTCCTTCTGGCATACGACCGAGGACAACGCCGTGCATCCGAACATCTGGGAAATCGGCATTACGCCGGTGGTGCGCTTCGTGAAGAGCGCGGGCTACTTCCGGCCGTTCATCGAGGCCGGCGTCGGCGTGCGGCTGCTTTCGCACACGCGCATTACGGAGGATTTCAGCGTGGGGTCGGCGTTCCAGTTCGCGGACATGGTGGGCGTCGGCATGATCTTCGGCGCGAAGCAGAACTATCAGGCGGGCCTTCGTTTCCAGCATCTGTCGAACGGCGGTATCAAAGAGCCGAATCCTGGTATAAATTTCAGCCAGCTATATCTGCAATACAACTTCTGACGAGGCGCCGGCGCATCGGTTCCTCGACACAAGGGGAATCGACAGATGCCGGCAAAAACCATTGAGGCCATCCGCGGCCTCGAGCGCGACCGCTTCCGTGCCATGGTCGAGGGCGACGGCCCGGCGCTGGATGCGCTGCTGGCCGAAAACGTCAGCTACGTCCACACCAACGGCAAGCGGGAGACGAAGCGCCAGTTCATCGACGCGATCACCGCGGGCCGCCGCCGCTATCGCCAGATCGAGATTCAGTCGCAGGACGTGCTGCCTGCCGGCCGCGATACGTGTCTCGTGTCGGGTCGAGCGTTGATCGAGATGGAATCGAAGAACGGCGCGCTGCTGTTTCCGATCGCCTATACCGCCGTTCACGTGCAGACCGAAGGTCAATGGCAACTGCTCGCGCTGCAGGCGACGCGCGTGGCGCTCGAATAGCCACGCGCGCCGCGCGTCACGCTTCGACGGCCTCGTCCTGCCGCACGTCGTCGACGATCCGCCCGGAGCGGTTGACCGCGCTCACGACGGCATCGGCGACCGCGAGCGCCGGATTCGCATGCACCGCGACGCCGAAGCGGGTCGGACCATCGCCGACGCGGCAGCCGACGAACGCCGCGGTGTCGCCGCTCGCAGTCACGGCTGTCTCGAACCAGTTCACGTTCGCGTCCGCGCCGAGCGCCGAGGCGACCGCCTGCGCGTAAGCGTCGCCACTTGCAGCGCTCGCCGCCGGCGTCAGCGCAACGCGCCGCCCGAACACCGCCAGCGTCGAAACGTCGACGCGCGATACCGGCCCGCCGGCGTCGAAATACTCGCGCTCGAAGAGTTCGCAAATCGCTTCACCGCCGATTTCCGCGCCCGATGCATCGGCGATCCGTTGCACGGCGTGGCTGAACTCGATCTGCACGCGCCGCGGCGGCGTGAAGCCCAGCCCGCGTTCGAGCAGATACGTCGAACCGCCCTTGCCGGACTGACTGTTCACACGGATCACGGCATCGTAGCTGCGGCCGAGATCGGCCGGATCGATCGGCAGATAGGGCACTTCCCACGTCGTGCCCGACACGCGCTGCGCAAAGCCCTTGCGGATCGCGTCCTGATGCGAACCCGAAAACGCGGTGAACACGAGGTCGCCCGCATACGGATGGCGCGGATGCACCGGAATCTGGTTGCAGCGCTCGACGACGCGGCGCACTGCGTCGATATCGGAGAAGTCGAGGCCCGGGTCGATGCCCTGTGTGTACAGATTCATCGCGAGCGTGACGAGATCGACGTTGCCGGTGCGCTCGCCGTTGCCGAACAGGCAGCCTTCGATCCGGTCCGCGCCCGCGAGCACCGCCATTTCCGCCGCCGCGACCGCCGTGCCGCGATCGTTGTGCGGATGCACCGACAGCACGATGCTGTCGCGAAAGCCCATGTTGCGGTCCATCCACTCGACCTGATCGGCGAACACGTTGGGCATCGCGGCTTCGACCGTCGCGGGCAGATTCACGATCATCTTGTGATCGGGCGTCGGACGCCACATTTGCGCGACCGCGTCGCAGACTTCGCGCGCGAACGAGAGCTCCGTCATGCTGAAGGTCTCGGGTGAATACTGGTAGATCCAGTGCGTGTCCGGCCGCGCCGCCGCACATTCCTTGATGATGCGCGTGCCTTCCACGGCGAGCGCCTTGACGTCCTCTTTCGACTGGTTGAACACGATCTTGCGGAACGCCGGCGCGATCGCGTTGTAGAGATGCACGATCACCTTGCTCGCGCCTTCGACGGCTTCGAACGTGCGCTCGATCAGCTCGCGGCGCGACTGCACGAGCACTTCGATGGTCACGTCGTCCGGAATGCGCTTTTCGTCGATCAATTTGCGCACGAAATCGAAATCGGTCTGCGATGCCGACGGGAAGCCCACCTCGATTTCCTTGAACCCGATTTTCACCAGCATCTCGAAGAATTCGAGCTTCGCGGCGATGCTCATCGGCTCGATGAGCGACTGGTTGCCGTCGCGCAGATCGGTGCTCATCCAGATGGGCGCCTTCTCGATCGTGCGGTTCGGCCAGCGGCGGCCATTCAGACGGACTTGCGGAAACGGGCGGTATTTCTCGGCGGGGTTCGGCATCATGATCGTCGATCTCTCTTTGGACGGTTTGCGTAGCGCCTGCGAGAGAGGCCGTGTCCGGCGGCTGGCCGGGCGTGGCGGAATGCACGTGAGACTGGGCCGTGCGCGCGTGTCACGGAGTCACCAGCGATGGTGACGCCTGCGACCAACGTGAACGTGCGCGAAGCAGCGTGCATTTGACCCTCGCGTTTTCGTCTCGCGGGATGCGCGAACGAAAAAGCTGACGACTACAGGTGGTAAGAAAAGGAACTGCGGGAACTGCTGGCAGGACCGCGCGCCTTGCGACGCACGGCGCTACGTCTGGCGACTTACGCTAGACGTAGCGATAGGGGCCGCGCTAGGCGGCCCGAGATAATTCGGAGGGAGACGTGCTGGTTGAAGCTCATGGCGTTCACTTTAAACCAGCGCTGAAGAATGTGTCAAATCGGGTTTGCCTAGTTATCGACCGGTTTGCGAACGACATCGGCGATCACTTCGACCTGCCGCGCGACCGCGGGCGGCACCGGCACGTCACCGCGCAGCACGCATTCGATCCAGCGCGCGGTGGTCGCGGCATCGAGCGTCTCAGGCAGATCGACGCGCGGCGCGTCCGGCTGCGAATGCTCCGGCGCGATCAGCGTGTCGACGTGGCCGTCGTGGAACCAGTCGACCTGGACCTGGCGACGCGTATCCGCGACGGCTTCGCCTTCCGTGCCGCGCGCAAGCAGTGCGCCGCCCGCCGCCGCGTCTGGGTGCTCGGTGAAAAGCCCAGTGAGGCTCTCGCGATACTCCGGATGCGTGTAGTTGACGAGCCTCAGGCCCGGATCGGCGAACGGCTGAAGAATTTTCACGAGTGTGTGCGTCGAATTGCGCACGCCCATGCGGCGTCTGAGCGCGAGGAGACGCGCGAGCTTTGGCGCGAGCACGGTGATCGGCGCGAACGCGAGACGGCGCGACGCGAGGCTGTCTTCGATTTCATCGTGCGAAGCCGCGTGCGCGATGCCCAGTTCGGCGAAGATTTCGGCGCTCGTCACGCGGCCGGGATCGTCGCTGACGCCGTGCACCAGCACCGGCACGCCTTCGCGCGCGAGCAGAAGCGACAGGAGAGGCACCAGATTCGGCGTCCTGCGCGCGCCGTTGTAGCTCGGAATCGACACGGGCCGCGCGTGCTCGCGGCCATCCTGGACATGGAGCGGCTCGAACGAGCGATGTGCGGCGGAAAGCATCGCGGCGAGTTCGGCGGCGGATTCGCCCTTGACGCGGTAGGCGAGCAGCACCGCGCCCAGTTCGAGTTCGGGGACGCGGTCCTCGAGCATCGCTTCGTAGAGCGCGTAGGTGTCGTCGCGAGAAAGAGCGCGCGCGCCGTTCGGCCCACGGCCGATTTCTTTGATGTAGCGTGCGCAGGCAAAAGTGGGGGCAGCGGAGTCGGTCATCGGAAAGATGCGCGAACGGGCGCTCGATTCCGTACTGTGAGCGATGCCGTTGCGCGTTCAAGGGTGCAGGAATGCTATTGAGTATCGCATTTGTTGGGCGCTGGCAAGCCGCGCGAGCCGAACGTTTCGCGCAGTATTCCTTCGATGCTTACTAAAACCGTCGCGCCGCCCGCTCGTCCGAAGGCCGTGCGAAAGCTCGCAAAGCCAAGCCTGACAAGCGTCGCCACGATTTGCACGCGCACGTTAAACTCTTTGTTCTCGTCGGCGGCCAGCGCCGGCGCATTTGTTCATGAATCTGCAAATCAAAACAGCAACAGGAGAGCGGGATGAGCTATGTGTTTTCTCCGGCGCCGGCGGCAGCGGTGCCCGTCGATGGTTCGAACGAGCAGTTTCCCGTGCGCCGCATCTACTGCGTCGGGCGCAATTACGAAGCCCACGCGCGCGAAATGGGCCACGATCCGGACCGGGAGCCGCCGTTCTTCTTCAGCAAGCCAGCCGACGCCGTGCTGAACGTAACGCCGGGCTCGACGGCCGAATTCCCGTATCCGTCGCAGACGAAAAATCTGCACTTCGAGATGGAGCTCGTCGCCGCGATCGGCAAGCAGGGCAAGGACATCCCCGCCGATAAAGGGCTCGATTACGTCTACGGCTATGCGCTCGGCCTCGACATGACACGCCGCGATCTGCAAGCCGAAGCGAAAAAGCTCGGCCGCCCGTGGGACACTGCGAAGGGCTTCGATCGCTCTGCGCCGATCGGCCCGATCCATCCGGTGTCAAAGGTCGGACATCTGGAGAAGAGCGCGATCTGGCTGACCGTGAACGGCGAGGAAAAGCAGCGCTCGGATATCTCGCAACTGATCTGGTCGGTCGGCGAGACGGTCGCGTATCTGTCGACGCTTTTCGAGCTCTTCCCCGGCGATCTCATCTTCACCGGCACGCCCGAAGGTGTCGGCGCCGTCGTGAAGGGCGACTTGCTGAAGGGCGGCGTCGATGGCATCGGCGAATTTTCCGTGCGTGTGGTCTGAGTCCGTAAATATGAAGCTCTATAGCTATTTCCGCAGCTCGGCGGCGTATCGCGTGCGTATCGCGCTGAATCTGAAGGGACTCGACTACGAGTACGAAGGCGTGCATCTGCTGCGCGAGGGCGGCCAGCAACTGAAGCCCGAGTATCGCGCGATCAATCCGGACGGCATCGTGCCGGCGCTGGTCGACGGTGACGATGTCCTCACGCAGTCCCTCGCGATCATCGAGTATCTGGAGGAGACGCATCCCGAGCCGGCGCTGCTGCCGAAGGGTCCGTCCGATCGCGCCTTCGTGCGCTCGGTCGCGATGCAGGTCGCGTGCGAGATTCATCCGCTCGACAATCTGCGCGTGCTCAAGTACCTGAAGCATCAGGTCAAGGTGCCGGACGAAGTGAAGGACGCGTGGTACCGGCATTGGGTCGAGACGGGCTTCGCGTCGCTCGAAAAGCGCCTTGCCGCCGACAAGCGCGTCGGCGCGCTCACGTTCGGCGACACGCCCACCGTCGCCGATCTGTGCATCGTGCCGCAGGTATTCAACGCGCGTCGCTTCGGCATCGACGTGAGCCCCTATCCGACGATCGCGCGCATCGCCGATTACGCCTGCACACTCGATGCGTTCGCGCGGGCCGCGCCGGCGCAGCAACCGGACGCCGAATGACGGCGGCGCATTCCGCGGGAGCGTTGTCGAGTTATCTGTCGGGTGCGGGACTTGGAGCGAGCCTGATCGTCGCGATCGGTGCGCAGAATGCGTTCGTGTTGCGGCAGGGGTTGAAGCGCAGGCACGTAGGCATCGTCGTGTCGATCTGCGCGTTCATCGACGTGATGTTGATCGCGCTCGGCGTCGGCGGAATGGGCGCGCTCATCGCGCGTGCGCCTTTTCTGCTCGATGTGATTCGCTGGGCAGGCGCCGTTTTCGTGTTTCTGTATGGCGTGCGCGCGTTCATCGCGGCATGGCGCGGGCCGGGACATCTGAACGCATCGGATGGCGATTCGCAAACGGCGATCGGGGCGGCGTCCACCGTGCTCGCCTTGTCGCTGCTCAATCCGCACGTTTATCTCGATACCGTCGTGCTGCTCGGCGGCATCGGCGCACAGCGTGGCTGGCCGGGCAATGCATGGTTCGCGGCGGGCGCCATGTGTTCGTCGGTCATCTGGTTCACCGCGCTCGGCTACGGCGCGCGTCTGCTGGAACCGTGGTTCGAGAAGGACATGTCGTGGCGCGTGCTCGATGTGATCGTCGGCTGCGTGATGTGGTGGATCGCGGCTTCCCTCGTCATCGCCCGATAAAAAAGAGCGTCCGCGTGGACGCTCTTTTCAGGTTCAGCCGAGCAACGCGTCCGCGAATTCTTCCGCGCTGAACGGCTGCAAATCCTCCACCTTTTCGCCCACGCCGATGAAGTACACCGGAATGGGCCGCTGACGCGCGATCGCGGCGAGAATGCCGCCCTTCGCGGTGCCGTCCAGCTTCGTCACGACGAGGCCGGTCAGACCCAGTGCGTCGTCGAACGCCTTGACCTGTGCGAGCGCGTTCTGACCCGTGTTCGCATCGATCACGAGCAGCACTTCGTGCGGCGCGTCGGGCATCGCTTTCGCGATCACGCGGCGCACCTTGCGCAGTTCTTCCATCAGATGAAGTTGCGTGGGCAGACGGCCGGCGGTGTCGGCCATCATCACGTCGATCTTGCGCGCGCGCGCCGCGCCGACCGCGTCGTAGATCACGGCGGCGGCGTCGCCGCTTTCCTGTGCGATCACCGTCACGTTGTTGCGCTCGCCCCAGACCGCCAGTTGTTCGCGCGCCGCGGCCCGGAACGTATCGCCCGCGGCGAGCAGCACCGACTGGTTGAAACGCTGCATGTGCTTCGCCAGCTTGCCGATGCTCGTCGTCTTGCCGACGCCGTTCACGCCCGCGATCATGACCACGAGCGGTTGCGCGCGGCCGAGCATCAACGACTTCTCGAGCGGGCGCAGCAGATCGACGAGCAGTTCGCGTAGCGCCTTCTTCACCTGCGCCGCGTCCGTCAGACGTTCCGCGCGCACCTTTTCACGCAGCGATTCGAGCAGAAATTCGGTCGCGTCGACGCCGGCGTCGGACATGAGCAGCGCGGTTTCGAGCTCTTCGTACAAGTCTTCGTCGATCTTCGCGCTGACGAAAATGCCGGTCAGATTGGAACTCGTCTTCGAAAGACCGTGACGCAGACGCGACATCCACGACTTCTTCGCGACCGCATCGAGCGTGGGCGGCGGAACGACTTCCTCGCTCGCCTGATCCGTTTCCGGGCCGCGCGCCCATTGCGATTGCGTGCGGCCTTGCCAGTATTCCTTCGATTCTTCAGATGGCGGCGCTGCGGGCGGCGTCGGCGCGGCGGGCGCAGCGGACGCCGGTGCGACGGATTCGACAGGCGCGGGTTCTTCCGGCTGCGCTTCTTCCAATGGCGCATCGGCGCCTAGCGCCTGCCGTTCGAGCTCGGCGTCGGAGAACGCTTCGTCCTCGGCCGCCTCGATGGATTCTTCCTGCGGCGTGTCGAGCGGCGCGTCAGCCGGCTTTTTGAATTTCTTGAAGAAGCTGAACATGGATGTGTGGCGATGATGCGCGCGTGATCCGATGGCCCCGTGCGCGCGTTCGAGACGCTGTGCGCGCGGCCTGCGCGATGAGATAGAAGGCGCATATTTTATCAGGCGCGGCCGTCCGCGCCCGTGCGGCTCCCGGCATGGCGCGCGCGTGTGGTAACGTTGGCTTTCATTGCTCGCGCCGGACGTTCGTCAAGTAAAAATACGCCGGCGCGCCCGACACCAACCTTTCTTCTATGCCCCGCTCGTCCGCCACTCGCTCCGCCTTGCCCAGCCATACGCCATCGCGCGGAGGCAAACCGCACACGATCCGCATCATCGGCGGAGACTGGAAGCGCACGCCGCTGCCCGTGCTCGATCTCGACGGCCTCAGGCCCACGCCGGATCGCGTCCGCGAGACGCTCTTCAACTGGCTCGGGCAGGATCTTTCCGGACAGCGTTGTCTCGATATGTTTGCCGGCAGCGGCGCACTCGGTTTCGAGGCGGCGTCGCGCGGCGCGACGCGCGTGCTGATGGTCGAAAGGAGCGCCAAGGCGGCGGCGCAGATCCGGGCGAATCAGGCGAAGCTCGGCGCGCGCAATATCGAGATCGCGGAAGCGGACGCGCTGCGGCTCGTCGCCAGCGTTGCACCGGGTTCGTTCGACGTGATCTTTCTGGACCCGCCGTTCGGCGATCACGCGTTGCTTTTGCGCGCGCTGGAACTGGCCGCGCCGCTCGTCGCGCCGGACGGAGCGATTTACGTCGAATGCGGCGATCCGCTCGACGTGGCGGGCATCGATGCGCTCGCTGGCTGGAGCGTCGTGCGCGAAGGCAAGGCGGGCGCGGTCCGCTATCATTTGCTGCGCCGCGAAAATGAGGAATAATGCGCGTTCCCGATTTTGGCGCAGCCGATCTCGCAGGAAATGAGGCAGAGTTGGTCGTCGCAGCCACGCGGCCCAATGTAAATAGAAGAGGAGAAGCTCATGGTTGTCGCCGTGTATCCGGGTACGTTCGACCCGCTCACTCGCGGGCATGAGGACATCGTCCGGCGCGCATCGAGCATTTTCGATCAGCTCGTCGTGGGCGTCGCGGACAGCCGCGCAAAGAAGCCGTTTTTCTCGTTGCAGGAGCGTCTGGATATCGCGCACGAGGTGCTCGGGCACTATCCAAACGTGCAGGTGAGCAGTTTTACCGGGTTACTAAAGGATTTCGTGCGCAAGAACAACGCGCGCGTGATCGTGCGCGGACTGCGCGCCGTTTCCGATTTCGAGTATGAGTTCCAGATGGCCGGGATGAATCGCTATCTGCTGCCCGATGTCGAGACGATGTTCATGACGCCGTCCGATCAATATCAGTTCATCTCGGGCACGATCGTGCGCGAGATCGCGCAGCTCGGCGGCGACGTCAGCAAGTTCGTGTTCCCGTCGGTGGAAAAGCGGCTGATGGACAAAGTCGCTATCCTGTCACAGAAGGATCCTGCGGCGCCGTGAGCGCCGGGCCCGCGCGCTTCATCCGGATTGCACGATGCGCGCGGGCGTCATGCCGGTTTCGGAACCGGCGCAAGAGAGTGAAGCATGTCTTTGATCATTACCGACGAGTGCATCAACTGCGACGTTTGCGAGCCCGAGTGCCCGAACGACGCCATTTCGATGGGTCCCGAGATCTACGTGATCGACCCGAACAAATGCACTGAATGCGTCGGCCATTTCGACGAGCCGCAGTGCCAGCAAGTGTGCCCCGTGGAATGCATTCCGCGTGACCCGGCGCACGTCGAAACGCCCGAACAGTTGATGGCCAAGTACCACGTGCTGATGGCGGCCAAAAGCAATTCCTAGCCGACGATCTGCGTCAGCGCCGCGACGAGCGTGTCGCATTCGGCCGGCGTGCCGATCGAAATGCGCAGATGCTGGTCAATGCGCGGCAGCCTGAAGTGGCGCACGAAAATCTCTTGCGCTTTGAGCGCGGCGGCAAGTGTCGCGGCATCGTGCGCAGGATGTTTCGCGAAGACGAAGTTGGCTGCCGATGGAACGACGTCGAAACCGAGCGTCCGTAGCTGCCCGATCAACTTGTCGCGGCTCGCGACGACCTTCGCGCAGCTTTCCTCGAACCACGCCTGATCCTCGTACGACGCGAGCGCCGCGACCTGCGCGAGGCGATCGAGCGGATACGAGTTGAAGCTGTCTTTCACGCGCGTGAGCGCCTCGATGAGCGCCGGGTCGCCGAACGCGAAACCAACGCGCATGCCCGCCAGCGAACGCGCTTTCGAAGTCGTCTGCACGACGAGCAGGTTCGGATAGGCGTCGATCAGATTCACGGCCGATTCCGCGCCGAAATCCACATACGCTTCATCGATGATGACGGGCGCATCCGGATTCGCCTTCAGCAGCACTTCGATTTCCGAAAGCGGCAGGGCGCGGCCCGTCGGTGCATTCGGATTCGGAAGCAGCACGCCGCCGCTCGGCGCGCGGTAATCGTCGACATCGATCGCGAAATCCGCGTTCAACGGCACGGTCTCGTATTCGACGCCGTAGAGCTGCGCGTACACCGGATAGAAGCTGTACGTGATGTCGGGGAAGCGGATCGGCTCGTCATGCTTGAGCAGTGCCTGGAACGCGTGCGCGAGCACTTCATCGGAACCGTTGCCGGCGAACACCTGTTCGATGCGCAAGCCGTGATGTTTCGCGACGGTTTCGCGCAGCGCACGCGCGGTCGGATCGGGATACTTGCGCAACGAAGCGCCATCCTCGCCGAGCTCGCGGCGAATCGCTTCGACCACGCGCGGCGACGGCGGATACGGATTTTCGTTGGTATTGAGCTTGACGGGGTGCGCCAGCGCGGGTTGCTCGCCCGGCACATACGGCGTCAGACGATGGACGATGTCGCTCCAGAAACGGCTCACGGTCGGCTCCAAATTATGAGTTGCGATGCAGGTTCATCATGGCACGCTCGGTTTCGCCGGCGACGACGAAAGGCATCACGGCGAGCGCGCGCTCGATCGACTGATCGATCACGTCCTGTTCCTCGCGGCGCGGCGGCTTGAGGACGAAGTTGGCGACATCGGGTTTCGCGCCGGCGCGCGCGCCTTCGGGAATGAGATCGCGCGGATGCCCGATGCCGATGCGCAATCGCCAATACTGCTGCGACGACAGATGCGCGGAAATGTCCTTCAGGCCGTTGTGCCCGCCGCTGCCGCCGCCGAGCTTCATCTTGACGGTGCCGGGCGGCAGATCGAGTTCGTCGTGCGCGACGAGAATCTCATCGGGAAGAATCTTGAAGAACTGCCCAAGCGCGACGACCGATTGTCCCGAGCGATTCATGAATGTCTGCGGTTCGAGCAGATGCACTTCGTGACCGTGCAGGCGTCCCTTGCCGTAGAAGCCGTGGAAACGGCGCTCGTCGCGCAGCGTCGCGCCGGCATCGCGCGCGAACTGGTCGACGAACCAGAAGCCCGCGTTATGTCGCGTCGCGGTGTATTCGGCGCCCGGATTGCCCAGGCCGACGATCAGCTTGATCATGTCGAGTCTTGTAGAACGAAAAAAACCCGCCGGGGCTTGCGCGCCGGCGGGTCACGTCGACCGTTCTTGCGAACGGATCGAGAGGATAGCGGTGTTCCGCGTGCTTACTCGGCTGCCGGCTTTTCGCCTTCAGCTTCGCCAGCCTCTTCCGACACGACGGCAGCCGGAATGGTCGCCGAAGCTACCACCGGATTTTCCGCCTCGACGGAAACCGTCAGGCTCACGCCCTTCGGCAGCGGGATGTCCTTCGCGTGCATCGTCTGACCGGCTTCGATCTTCGCCAGATCGATTTCGAGGAACTCAGGCAGGTCTGCCGGCAGGCATTCCACTTCCAGTTCCGTCACGACGTGCGAGATGACCGCGCCCGACAGCTTCACGGCCGGGTTGGTTTCCTGGTTCATGAAGTGCAGCGGCACCTTGGTGTGCAGCTTCTTCTTCGCGTCGACGCGCTGGAAGTCCACGTGCAGCACGAGCTGCTTGAACGGGTGGTATTGCACGTCGCGCAGCAGAACTTGTTGCGACTTGCCGGCCACTTCCAGGTCGAGAATCGACGAGTGGAAAACTTCTTTCTTCAGGGCGTGCCACAGGGCGTTGTGGTCGAGTTCGACCAGTTGAACGTCCGTTTCACCGCCGTACACGATACCCGGGGTCTTGCCCGAGTTGCGCAGGCGGCGGCTCGCACCCGTACCTTGCTTGCTACGCTCGAAAGCGACGACTTTCATCTTTGACTCCTATATTGCCCGCGACCAGGCAGGGAAACCGGGATCATCGAAAATGTGTGATCCCACAACACAATGACGCGAACCTTCGTCCGTTCGCGTCGTACTTCTGCCGCAACGATGCAAAAACGCGAAGCATGTGCTTCGCGTTTCTTGCTCGATTCTGTTTAGCCTTCGGCGAAGAGCGACATCACCGAGTCGCCGCGCCGGATTCGGGAGAAAGTCTCCGCGAGCAGACCCGCGCTCGACAGCGGGCGGATCTTCGCGCAAGCCAGCGACTCGGCCGACAGCGGAATCGTGTCCGTGACGACGAGTTCATCCAGCTCCGACGCCGTGATGCGCGCCGCCGCGCCACCCGACAAAACCGGGTGCGTCGCGTATGCGAAAACCTGCTTCGCGCCACGCTCCTTCAGTACTTGAGCGGCCTTGCACAGCGTGCCGGCGGTGTCGACCATGTCGTCCATGATCACGCAGGTACGGCCTTCCACTTCACCGATGATGTTCATCACCTCGGCGACATTCGCCTTCGGACGGCGCTTGTCGATGATCGCGAGGTCCGTGTTCAACTGCTTGGCGAGCGCACGCGCGCGCACCACGCCGCCGACGTCCGGCGACACGACCAGCAGGTGGTCATGATTCTGCTTGCGCAGATCGCCGAGAAGCACGGGCGTGGCGTAGATGTTGTCGACGGGGATGTCGAAGAAGCCTTGAATCTGGTCGGCGTGAAGGTCCATGGTGATCACGCGATCGACGCCGGCAATTTCCAGCATGTTCGCGACGACCTTCGCCGAGATGGCCACTCGCGCGGAACGCGGACGGCGATCCTGACGCGCATAACCGAAGTAGGGGATGGCTGCGGTGATCCGGCCTGCGGATGCGCGCTTGAGCGCATCGACCATGATCATCAGTTCCATCAGGTTATCGTTCGTGGGCGCGCAGGTGGACTGCAGAACGAACACGTCTTTACCCCGAACATTTTCCTGAATCTCGACCATGATCTCGCCGTCTGAGAAACGGCTGACCATCGCTTTACCGAGAGGAATTCCAAGGATTTTGACGACTTCCTGTGCAAGCGCGGGATTTGCGTTGCCAGTAAAAACCATCAGGCCGTCACTGCTCATCGTGCACCTGTCTGCGGCTGGAAACGAGAGGAAAAACGCGAGAAAAGGAATGGCAGGGGAGGAAGGACTCGAACCCTCGCATGCCGGAATCAAAATCCGGTGCCTTGACCAACTTGGCGACTCCCCTACACAACTCTGAGCCTTGCCGGAATGTGTAGGACATACCCGACAAAACAAAACCTATGACGCGAAAGCGAAGAGAGGATGAGAATCCAGACTTGCCGTTACCACGCTCTTCCAGCTTGCCGGAAGCTTGGCTTGCGCCATTTCTGCTTCGGCCCGGCTGGTGAAAGCGGCAAACACGCTTGCTCCAGATCCAGTCATTCGCGCCGGTGCGAGATTGGAAAACCACTCGAGCACCTTCGCAACTTCCGCGTACTTTCCCGCAACTACAGCTTGCATGTCGTTTCGACCGAAGCTGTCTGGCCAGTTTGTGTCTGACCTTTGCTGTGCAAGAAAGTCCATCATTGTGACGACTTTCGTATCCCGTGTCAAGCTTTTTTCGGAGAAAATCGCCGCGGTGGGGACGTGAGCATCGGGCGTTACCACCAGGATGAAACGTTTCGGCAGATCGACTGCCTGGAGCGCTTCTCCCACACCTTCTGCGAATGCATTTTGCCCGAAGACAAAAAACGGCACGTCCGCGCCGAGTTGCAGGCCGAGATTCTGCAGAATCTCACGCGAAAGATCAACACCCCAGAGGCGATTTAACGCTAAAAGAGTGGTCGCCGCGTCGGAACTGCCTCCGCCGAGACCTGCGCCCATCGGCAGACGCTTGTCGATCTCGATTTCCACGCCGAACTTCGTGCCCGTGTGCTGCTGAAGCAGGCGCGCGGCGCGCACGACGAGATCGCCGGCTTCGGGCACGCCTGGGATATCCGTCTTGCGCGCGATGACCCCGTCGTCGCGACGCCTGAAGTGCAGACGATCGCCCCAGTCGAGCAACTGGAAGACGGTCTGCAACGAGTGATACCCGTCCGGACGGCGGCCCGTGATGTGCAGAAAAAGGTTCAGCTTGGCGGGCGCGAGGCAGTCACGGAGCGAATCGTTCGATGAGGACATGCGTGAGGCGACTACGAAGTTATTGATCGAGCACGAGCTTGATGTCGAGCGGCGGTTCGTTGCGCGAGAGATTCACGCGTTTCACGCCGGTCGCTGGCGCGTCGGCATAGGCCAGATAGTCGATCGTCCAACCGTCCTGCCTGATTTCCTTCGGACGGCCGTTGTTCGCTTCCGGATCGAGCGTCGTCTGCGCGCGCGAGGCCGGCGCGGCCGATGGCTGCAGCCAGTAGCGCAGGCCTTCGACCGGCAATGCGAAGCCGAGCGTGTTCTGCATCAGCTGGGATACGTTGTCGGCGCTCAACGGTTGCTTGTTGGGGAGTTCGAGCGTGGCGAGCGACGGCGAAGAAGTCACGATCGCCATGGTCTGGCCGAGCGGATTGCGCAACTGCAGCGTGACGGTGTCACCCGTTTCCTGCCAGTCGAAATTGCCGTACGCATTGCGCTGGACGCCGTTCTGGTCGTTGTACTGCACGGCGAAGCGTCCGTGATACGCACGGCTCGTTTGCGTCGCGAGGGAAGTGGATGCGTTGGTCGTCGTGGGAACGCGCGGCTGGACCGCGCAACCCGACATCACCAGCGCGGCGGCTACCGCCATGCCGAGCGCGCCGCGTCGAAGCGATGCGCCGGCGAGAAAATCGAATGCGATCAAAGGTCGTTTACCTGGAGTCGTTTTAACGTTTTGACGAGCGTATCGTTGTCAGGTTCGAGCTTTTGCGCCTGCCGCCACGTCGCGCGCGCCTGGTCCTGCTGCCCGGACTTCCACTGGACTTCGCCCAGATGCGCGCCGATTTCGGCATTCGGCTGAAGGTTATAGGCGTTCTTGAGAATTTTCTCCGCCTCAGCCGCGTTGCCCTGACGGAAGCGCGCCCAGCCGAGGCTATCCATGATGAACGCATCGTTTGGCGCGAGCGAAACCGCCTTTTCGATCAGCTTCACCGCTTCGTCGAGCCGCTGGTTCCGGTCGACGAGGGAATAGCCGAGCGCGTTGTAGGCCTGCGGATTGGTGGGTTGCGTGCGCATCAGCGTGCGCAACTGCGCCTCCATGACGTCGTAGTGACCGTTCTTTTCGGCGGCCATCGCGTAGTCATAGACGAGATCGGGATCGTCCGGGAACGCGGCCACCGCCTTCGCGAGATTCGCTTCGGCTTCCTTGTAGCGATGCGCCTCGAAGAGAATGGCCGAGTCGGTGCGCGCGAGCAGCGCGAGATCGCGCGGATCGGAGCTTTGCAGGCTGCCGATGAGCGCACGCGCGTCGTCGACCTTGCCTTGCTTCGCCAGCAATTGCGCGCGCGTGATCTGCGCGGGCAAATACTGCTGGCTCGTGCGCGGAATCTTGTCGAGCCACTGGCTCGCGGCAGCGTCGTTCTTTTGCTCGAGCGCCAGTTGCGCGAGATAGATGTACGCCTGGCCGGGGTCCGCGCCGGGCGTGCTTTCCGCCGTTTTCGCGTACAGATTCAGAAAGTCCTGCGCCTTGTCGAACTGCTTCTTCTGGATGTTGATGAGCGCGAGCGCCATCAGCGGCGTCAGGTCTTTGGGATCGTTCTTGCGCATGATCTCGAACTGCTTCTGCGCGTCGTCGAGCCTGTCGGCCGACAGGTACAACTGCGCGAGCGCGAGCCGTGCGTCATGCGATTTCGGATTCTTGTCGAGATATTTCTCGAACGACGCGATGCCTTCCTTGCGTTCTTCCGGGCCCATGCGCGCGAGCGTCAGCGCGGCGGGCAGATAGTCCGGCTTCAGTTGCAACGCCTTTTCGAGCGAGGCTTTCGCGCCCGGCGGATCGTCGGCGATCAGTTGCTGGCGCGCGAGCGCGAGTTGCGTCTCGGGCCGGTCCCGATCGTTTTGCGTCAGATCTTTGAGCACGTTCAGCCCGCCGACGCGATTCGGTCCGCGCGCGAGCAAGGTCTGCAGGGAAATAATGGCGTCGCCGCGCTGCTCGGGCGACACCTTCGCGAGTTCACGTTCGAGCGTCGGCTTCGCGTCTTCCGGCTTTCCGCTGACGATCAGCAGCGATGCGCTCAATTGCGCCGCGCGATCCGAATGCGGTGCGAACTGTTGCCAGAGTTGCGCCGACGTGAGCGCGTCGTTCGGGCTTTGCGCCGCGATTGCGATTTCGGTCGCACGCTGCGCGAAACGCGGATCGTGCGTGTCGCGGGCGAGCGCGAGATACGTTTGAAATGCGGGCGCCGGCTGGCCGCGCTGCAGCGCGACTTCGGCTGCCAGAACCTGAAACACGATCTGGCTGGACATTGCCACGTTCGGCAAATCCTGCGTTTCGGCGCCGCTGACCGGCGCGGTCAACAGGTCCGCGGCGTTTTGCGCGTCGGCCTGATCGTCGGCGCTCGGAACGGGCGTCGCGTTCGGCTCCTGAGCGTGCGCGGGTGCGAACGCGAGCGCGGCCATCGCGAGCGCAACGGCGCCGGCGATTCGCGACATTGGCATGGCGAACGAATGCGTCGAGCTGGCCTGACGCTTCGGAAACAGCTTCATGACGAACGAGTTCATGGAATTCCAGACGATGTTTCAGTCGATTGTAACGCGGTCGCTAAAATACCGGCACACTCGCCCCAGCAAGTCTCTTTACAGAAAAATGCCCGAACTGCCGGAAGTCGAAGTCACCCGCCGGGGAATCGAACCCTACGTCGCCGGACGACGCGTCGAGCACGTCGACGTGCGCACGCCCATGCTCCGCTGGCCTGTCCCGAAGCATCTTCCGAAGACGCTGGACCATCTGAAAATCGAGAAGGTGGAGCGGCGCGGCAAATATCTGCTGTTCGAAACCGCGCAGGGCTGGCTGATCGTCCATCTCGGCATGACGGGCACGCTGCGTGTGCTGCGGCACGTGCCGAAACCGCCCGAGGCGGCGAAGCACGATCACGTCGATATCGTGTTCGACGATTTCATCCTCCGTTTTCGCGATCCGCGCCGCTTCGGTGCGATCCTCTGGCATCCGCGCTCGGAAGGCGACGTGCTCGATCATCCTTTGCTCGCGAGCCTCGGCGTCGAGCCGTTTTCGCCGGAATTCTCGGGCGCGCTGCTGTTTCGCGAAACGCGCGGGCGCAAGGTGTCGGTGAAGCAGGCGTTGCTCGCGGGCGGCATCGTGGTGGGCGTGGGCAATATCTATGCATCGGAGAGCCTCTTTCGCGCCGGGATCCGGCCGACGACGGCAGCGGGGCGCATCTCGCTCGTGCGCTATGACCTGCTCGCGGACGCCGTGCGCGTGACGCTCGCGGCCGCCATCGACAAGGGCGGCAGCACGCTGCGCGATTTCGTCGGCAGCAATGGCGAGTCGGGCTACTTCCAGCTCGACTATTTCGTCTATGATCGCGCGGGCCTGCCGTGCCACGTTTGCGGCACGGCGATCCGGCAAATCGTCCAGGGACAGCGCTCGACTTACTTTTGTCCGCGCTGCCAACGCTAAATTCCGATGCTCGCTCTCACCGATTTTTCGTCGCGCCTCATCGCGTGGCAACGCATTCACGGCCGTCACGACCTGCCCTGGCAAAACACGCGCGACGCGTATCGCATCTGGCTGTCGGAAATCATGCTGCAGCAGACGCAGGTTTCCACCGTCATTCCGTACTACGCGCGATTCCTCGAACGCTTTCCGACGGTGACCGCGCTCGCCGATGCGCCCATCGACGACGTCATGGCGCTCTGGGCCGGACTCGGCTATTACTCGCGCGCGCGCAATTTGCATCGCTGCGCGCAGGTCGTCGCGCATGAGCATGGCGGAGCGTTTCCGCAAACGGTCGAAGAACTCGCGATGCTGCCGGGCATCGGCCGTTCGACGGCGGCGGCGATCGCGTCATTTGCGTTCGCCGCGCGCGCGACGATTCTCGACGGCAACGTGAAACGCGTGCTCGCGCGCGTGTTCGGCGTCGAAGGTTTTCCGGGCGAAAAGAAAGTCGAAAACGCGATGTGGACGCTCGCGGAATCGTTGTTGCCGGACGCCGCGAACAAGGACGAAGTGACCGCGTATACGCAAGGGCTGATGGACCTCGGCGCGACGCTGTGCGTGCGCGGCAAGCCCGATTGCGCACGCTGTCCGTTCGCATCGGATTGCGTGGCGAAGGTCGAAGGACGTCAGCGCGAGTTGCCCGCCGCGCGCCCGAAGAAATCCGTGCCGACGCGCAAAACGTGGATGCTGGTCCTGAGAGACGGCGATTCGGTGCTGTTGCAAAAGCGTCCGTCGAGCGGTATATGGGGCGGGCTATGGAGCCTGCCCGAAGCCGTGGACGAAGCCGCGCTGACGGAGCTGGCGCGCGATCTCGGCGCCGATGCGCATCTTCAGCGTCTTGCGCCGCTATCCCATGCCTTCACGCATTTCAAACTGGATATCGAGCCGCGACTGGGCGCCGCGCGCAACGCACCGTCCGAACTGACGGACGCCGATACCGTCTGGGCGTCGCTCGCGAAACTCGACGCCTACGGCGTGCCCGCGCCGGTGCGCAAGCTGCTCGACGCGCTGACCGGCTCGCTCATCTAAAGCAGCTGATGGTGCTGCATGTAGTGGTGCACCACATCGATGCGCGCGCCGGCGTCCATCAGCTCCATGAGCTTCTGGCGGGCGCGCATCGGGATCGGCAGGATTTCGGCGAGGCGATTGGAGACCCAGGTGGGGTCCTCGAATAGAAAGGGCTCGACGAACGGCAGATTCTGCGGCTCGCGCTCCTTGATCGTGTCGATGATGCGCTCCAGCACCTCCGCGCACGCGCCGAACTTCGCGAGCGTTTCGGCGCCCTGCAGCGGCTGATCCTCGCCCAGCAACTCCGCGGTGCCGACGAGCAGATTGCTCGGCTCTACGCGATGATCCGTCAGTCTGAAGCGATCGGTTCCGCGCGCCTGCACGAGCAGGAGGCCGAAGGTATCGACATCGCATTCGGAAATCTCGGCAAGGCAACCGATGCTCTCGGGCACCGACGGATCGCCCGGGGACGCGATCTCGTGCCCGCTCTTCAACAGGCATACGCCGAACGGCGCTTTCTCACGCAGACACTCCCGCGCCATGTCCAGATAACGTGCTTCGAAAATCTTGAGCGGCAGCAGGCCGCCGGGGAACAGCACGGTGTGGAGCGGGAACAGCGGCAAGTCGGCCAGAACAGGATTCGCGGACATCGCGTCCCTCCAGGATGGACCGCCGGCGCGGCGATCAGGTTCGCGTGTGAAGCGCGCTCTCATCCACCGGGATGGGCGCATCACGGTGCCGCACGATCACGTTTGCCTTCTCGCGAAAGCGCGCGGCGAGCGCCTCCGCGATGAACACCGAGCGATGCTGGCCGCCCGTGCAGCCGATCGCGACAGTGAGATAGCTGCGGTTGTCGTCACGAAAACGCGGCAACCATTTGTCGACGAACGTGCCGATGTCGTCGATCATCTCGCCGACCAGCGGCTGCGCCGTGAGGAAATCGATGATCGGTTTGTCCAGCCCAGTGAACGGGCGCAACTCGCGGTCGTAATACGGGTTGGGCAGCGTGCGCACGTCGAAAACGAGATCGGCGTCGAGCGGCACACCGCGCTTGAAGCCGAACGACTCGAACATCAGCGTGAGATCGGCGGCGTCCGTTTCGACGAAGCGCTTCACCCAGGCGCGCAGAACGTTCGCGCGCAAATTGCTCGTGTCGATCTGATGACCGTACTCCGCGAGGCCCGCGACCAGCTCGCGCTCACGCTCGATTGCTTCGGCGAGCGAGTTCAGCACGCCGACATCGGCTTCGCGCATCGGCGGGCCGGACAGCGGATGGCGCCGGCGCGTCTCCGAGAAGCGTTGGATGAGCGACTGCGTGCTCGCGTTGAGAAACAGCACGCGCAGATCGTAGTCCTTCGAGAGCGTGTCGATGATGGACGGCACTTCGTCGAGCGAGAGGCTCGAGCGTGCGTCGATCGCGACGGCGAGACGCGTCTGGCCTTCTTTCGCGAGATGGTCGGCGAGTTCGGGGAGAAAGCGCGGCGGCAAGTTGTCGACGCAGTAGTAGCCGCCGTCTTCCAGCGCGTTCAGCGCGACGGATTTGCCGGAACCGGAGATGCCGGTGATCAGGATGATACGCATGGGTCTGAAGGGGTTCGCTTTCTCCAAGCTTAGCACCTGCGCCCGATTCGTTTCGGCGCGCGCGACGGTTCGCGAAGCGCGCGTCAGATCAGCTTGCCGGGAAACTGGCTATCGGGATCCTGCATGGCAAGGCGCTGCCGGTCCATGAAATCGCGCAGGGTATCGATGCCGCGCAGTTGCAGAATGGTGTTGCGCACCGCAGCCTCGACCAGCACGGCAAGGTTGCGGCCGGCCGCGACCTGAATCGTCACCTTGCTGATCGGCAGGCCGAGCACGTCGACGCTCTGACTTTCGAGCGGCAGACGCTGGAATTCGCCGTCCGGCCTACGCACGAGTTGCACGATCAGCTTGAGTTTCATCTTCCGGCGTACGGCGGTTTCACCGAAGATCGTCTTGATGTCGAGCAGACCCAGGCCGCGCACTTCGAGCAAATTTTGAAGAAGCGGCGGACAGCGGCCTTCGACGAAATCGGGGCCGAGGCGCACGAAATCGACGGCGTCATCCGCGACGAGTCCATGGCCGCGGCTGATCAGCTCCAGCCCGAGCTCGCTCTTGCCGAGACCGGAATCGCCGGTGAGCAGCACGCCCATGCCGAGAATATCGATGAACACGCCGTGCAGCGTCGCGCGCGGCGCAAGAATGCGCGACATGTACGCGCGCAGGCTGTCGATCACGGCCGCTGCGGACATGCGCGTCGTGAAGAGCGGCGTCGACGAGCGCGTGCAACGGAGAACGAGTTCCGGCGGCGCGCCCACTTCGCCCGCGACGACCAGAAACGGCGGCTCTAGCGCGATCAGCTCGGCCATGTGGCGGGAGCGGTCTTCGTCGGACTGGCGCTGGTAATAGTTGATCTCGGCGTCGCCGAGAACCTGGATACGGTTCGGGTGAATCAGGTTCAGGTGCCCGACGAGGTCGGCGCTCGACGTCGCGTTGGCGACCGTCTCGCTCGAGAAGCCGCGTTCCCAGCCTTCGTGCCCGGTCAGCCAGCTAAGCTTCAGAGCGGCGGCGTTGTCGTCAAAAATGCTTTGGGCGTTGATGCTGGACGTATCCATGAGACCGGAACTCCGTTGGAAGCCGGAAGCAGCCTTTGCGTGACGACGAAGCGGGTCGCTTCGATACGCCGCATGGCGCTGCGTTTGACCGATTGTGCCCCAGAAGCTTCACGTAAGCGAGGCGCGTCCGGCGCGAAAGCAGCACGGACGCGCCTCGGGCGCGTAACGCTATGTTCGTGTGGCTATTACGGTTGCCATTGCGTGAGCACTTGATAAAGTGCGTCACGATCTTCTTCCTTGTGCAGGCGCTCGCGCGCCTCGCTGTCGGAGAGCAGTTGGGCGATCTCCGAGAGAATTTCAAGATGCTGCTGCGTCGCCTGCTCGGGCACGAGCAGAAAAATGAGCAGCGAGACCGGCTGGCCGTCGGGAGACTCGAACGCAACCGGTTCGGCGAGGCGCACGAAGGCGGCGAGCGGTTGCTTCAGCCCCTTGATGCGACCGTGCGGAATAGCGACTCCTTCACCGAGGCCGGTCGAGCCGAGACGCTCACGCGCGAAAAGATTGTCGGTGACGGTGCTGCGGGCGATGCCGTTCTGATTCTCGAAAATCAGGCCCGCTTGCTCGAATACGCGTTTCTTGCTGGTGACGGACAGTCCGAGAACGACGTTCTCGATGGGAAGAAATTTGGCTAAACGATTCATGTTGGCAGGCTGATGCGTGGCCTGATAGCTCCTCATCGTGGCAGCTGGCTGATAGCGCTCACGGCGATGGTGAAACGGAAAGTGCGCTGGCGGCGTTCTCTTCAGCGTGCCTGTCGTGCGACCCCGAAAATTACCGGATCATTATAGAACAGGGCACTGCCCGATGGTGCGCCGCGCAATGGCACCGTTTGCGATCCAATGTGCAGGACAAAGCCCTGAAAATCAATGGCTTGTGCCTCCCTACGGCGAAAATCCAACAAAAAAGCCGCCAGTCGGGGCGGCTTCGGTTGCCTGCATGCCCGGATCGATCCGTTCCGGATATTCGAGGATTTCCTCGAATCATGCCCGCCGTCCTATGGCGGCGGGTTTTGCTGTTATCCGCTGATCAGTCCAATGAGCATGCGCAGTACACGTTCAAGGCGACGGCGCTTCCACTTCGTGCGGCTCGCCGCGGTACTTCACGGACTCGTGGGCGTGACCCTGAATCTTGTCCTTGTGCTTGATGACCTGGCGGTCCAGCTTGTCGACCATCAAATCGATGGCCGCGTACATATCAGCGTCACAACTCTCGATAAAAATGTCCTTGCCCTTCAGGTGCAGGTTGATTTCTGCCTTCTGCCTCTTTTCCTTTTCCCTATGATTGTCGACCGAGAGGACAACGTTGCCGTCGATCACTTGATCGAAATGACGGAGCACCCTGTCCAGTTTCGTGATCACATACTCGCGCAACGCAGGCGTCAATTCGAGGTGGTGTCCACTGATCTTCAGATTCATAGTTGCTCTCCAAGCTAATGGCCGCTAGGCCACGTCGGCTCGTCCGATACCGGTCGGCAATGTGTCCCGTCGGCGCGTCATCCTGGCGCGCTTGATGAACGGGGCGCATCGGCCGGCACGTCCGCGCTTTCGCGTTGCGGCCGGTAAACGCCCATCGCAACACGCGATGGACTACAGAGACGGGTCATAGAGACTTGCGCAGATTCACTGCCGGGATCTTGAGGGCTTCGCGGTACTTGGCTACGGTGCGCCGCGCGACCACGAATCCTTGTTCCGCCAGCAGTTCGGCGATGCGGCTGTCTGAAAGAGGAGTTTTAGGGTCTTCCGCTCCTATCAGTTGCTTGATGAGGGCCCGGATCGCCGTTGACGATGCCGCGCCTCCTGTGTCGGTCGAAACGTGCGATCCAAAGAAGTACTTGAATTCAAGCGTCCCGAACGGGGTGAGCATGTACTTGCCTGTGGTCACACGAGAAACCGTCGATTCGTGTAATCCCAGCGTATCAGCAATCTCCCGCAAAACCAAGGGGCGCATGGCGATTTCGCCATGTGCAAAAAAGTTCTTCTGACGCTCCACGATCGCCTGTGCGACACGCAGGATCGTCTCAAACCTCTGCTGAATATTCTTGATCAGCCAGCGCGCTTCCTGGAGCTGTTGTCGCAGTGAGCCGCTGCCCGGATCGCCGCGGTTGTTGCGCAGGATGTTCGCGTACAAATGGTTGATCCGCAGCTTCGGCACGATCTCCGGATTCAACTCCGCCGTCCAGCCGCCCGACGTCTTGCGCACGAGAATGTCCGGCACGACGTAATCGGCTTCGCTCTTGCCGTACGCCGCGCCCGGAAAAGGCTCCAGCGACTTGATCAGCAAATGCGCGTCCCGGAGGGCATCGTCGCTCGCCTTCAGTTGCTTGCGCAGACGCGTGAAATCGCGCGCCGCGAGCAGTTCCAGATGGTTCGTGACGATTTCGAGCGCCAGCGTGCGCGTGGGCGAGCCATCGAGCCGCAGCAACTGCAGCTTCAGGCATTCAGAAGCCGAACGGCCGCCCACGCCGGGCGGGTCGAAGCTTTGCAGCAGCGCGAGCGCCGCGCTCAGTTCGTCGATCTCGACTTCGAGCTCCTCAGGGAGATCGGTCTGGACTTCATCGAGCGATGAAGTGAGATATCCGTCCTCGTCCAGCGACTCGATGAGAAAGGTGACGAGCGCGCGATCGCGCTGATTTGCCGCGGTCATGCGCAACTGCGCGGTCAGATGGTCGCGCAGCGTCGTGGTCGATTCGTGGATTTGCAGCGGCGGCAGATCGTCGTCGTCGGACGCGTTGTTCGAGCGGCCGTAGTCTTCGAGGTTCCACGAGCTGGAATCCTGCCCGCTGTCCGAACCCAGACCGTTGTATTCGTCGACGCCTTGCGGCTCGCTGCTTTCCGAGCGTTCGGAACTCGAGGTGCCGGACGTCGAGCCGTTGCTCATCATCGGCTCGGACGGAGTGCTCGGCGCCGCGGGCGCTGCGATCAGCGAGCCGTCCGCGGCGACGCGCAGCGGGCTTGCGATCCAGTCGTCGTCGTTCTCGAGCAGCGGGTTCTGAGCGATGGCCATCGCGACTTCCTGCTGCAGTTCGAGCGTCGACAACTGCAGCAGCCGGATCGACTGCTGAAGTTGCGGGGTCAGCGCAAGATGCTGCGAGAGGCGGAGTTGGAGGCTGGCTTTCATGGCAAAGTTTTATTCATTGTAGAGAGTTTGCCACGCGCGCGAAACCTCGCGGGGATTCCAAAAAAACGCATGCCGCCCAGAGGGCGGCACGTAAGTTTTGCTGCTTCCGGATGATGCGGCGCACGATGCACACCGCTTTTGCGACGGTGCGCTCACATGCGGAAATGCTCGCCGAGATAGACGCGGCGCACGCTTTCGTTCTCGATGATCTCGCTCGGCGCGCCCGCCGCGAGCACGGTGCCGTCGCTGATGATGTACGCGTGATCGCAGATGCCGAGCGTCTCGCGCACGTTGTGATCGGTGATCAGCACGCCAATGTTGCGCTGCTTCAGAAACTTGACGATCTTCTGGATTTCCAGCACCGCGATCGGATCGACGCCCGCGAACGGCTCGTCGAGCAGGATGAAGCTCGGATTGGTCGCGAGCGCCCGCGCGATCTCGACGCGGCGGCGCTCTCCGCCCGACAGCGACAGCGCGGGATTCTCGCGAAGGTGCGCGATCTGCAATTCGTCGAGCAAGGCTTCGGCGCGCTGGGTAATGTCGTCTTTGGACAGGCGTTTGCCCGATTCATTGGTTTGCAGTTCCAGCACCGCGCGGATGTTCTGCTCGACGGTGAGCTTGCGGAACACCGATGCTTCCTGCGGCAGATACGACAAGCCCAGATGCGCGCGCTGATGAATCGGCAGAAGGCTGATCGAATTGCCGTCGAGGTCGATCTCGCCGGCATCGAGCGGCACGAGGCCGACGATCATATAGAACGACGTGGTCTTGCCCGCGCCGTTCGGGCCGAGCAGGCCGACCACCTCGCCGCTTTTCACATCGAGCGACACGTCCTTCACCACGGTGCGCGAGCCGTAACGCTTCTTCAGATTGCGGACGACGAGCGAACTCGACTCGCCTTCCGGCTTACGGTGGGGCATGGCGGGCGAATTCACTGCGGCGGAGTTCCTTGAATGGTGTTCGACGGAGAAAGCGTGGCGGGCGACCCGTTCAGCGGCGCGGCGCCGCCGGAACGCGGCGCGAGCATCGCGCGAACGCGGCCGCTCGGATTGCCGGGGCCGGCCTGGTCCTTGCCCGCGCTCGCCGTGTAGAAGTCCTTCTGGCCGTCATAGGTGATCACGCTGCCGTGCACTTCGTCCTGCACCTTCGTCAGGCCTTGCAGACGGCGCACGACGGCGCGCGTCGTGAGTTTCGTGAAGTCGTTCTTGCCGTCGTAGTCGATGCGCACCGCGTTGCCGTCGATGTACTCGTCCAGGCCGTCACGCTTCTGGCGGAAATAGGAGAGGGTGTTGCCGGTCGACGTGCCGGTCGCGTACTGATAGCCCTGCGGGTCCTGCGTGACCTCGACGCGATCGGCCTTGATCACGATAGAGCCTTTTGTCGCGACCACGTGACCAGTGAAGACGTTCTTCTGGTTGAGATCGTCGTAGGACATGTTGTCCGCTTCGATATTGAGCGGTTTGTCGCGGTCGGCCTTTTCGGCGTGCGCCGGCAGCGCGGTCAGCGCGACAGCGATGGTCAGGGCGGCAGCGAGCCCGGCCCGCACGGCGTGCGTGGCGCGGCGCGCGAGCGTTGCGCGCGCATGGCCGCCATCGGGACGAGGGAACCTATCGTTCATGCAGTCACAGTATGGATGGGAGTGCCGGGATTACTTGGACGAGCCGCCGTTGATATCCGAGGCGGCGATCGCACCGCGCACGTTACCGAAGAGCTTCATTACCCGGGTCACGTTGTTGTAGTTCATGCCGTCGGCCGTCATCACGGACGGACCGCGCTGAAGTCTAACTGGTTTTTCCGTTTCGATGACATCGTCGTTCACCAGCACGCGAAAATGCTGGGAATCAGCCTGCATCTGCGGATCTCCATAACCCGCCACGCGCAAGATGCGCGCGTCGTCATAGAGATCGACGATCGAGACGTCGCCGTTGACCGTGCCGCGCAGGGCCGTCGCCGTGACGGTCGGCTTCATCGGCTGGAACATGCGCATCGCGGGGAGGGTGAGGTCGCTGATCTCGTCGTCTTCGTAATGCACCATCGACTTGGCCGTCAGTCGATATTGCGTCGTACCGGTGGCGTCGAGCTCGGAAACGGAGAAATCGTTGGCGAAGTAATCTGGCGTGTGGCGTTTTTCCGGCGCCGGCGCCTGCTGTGCCGGAGGCAGCGTGGCCTGCAACAGCCAGTAAGTGATGCCGGCCAGCGCAGCCATCGCGAGGAGCGGCAGGAGCGAGGCGAGCTTTCCGGGGCGCGGCATGGGCTTCAGCCTCCGAGCGCCGCGGCGAGCAGTTCGTCGTAGCGGTGTTGCGCGCGCAGGATCGCGTCGCAGACTTCGCGCACCGCGCCGTGGCCGCCACGCGCTTCCGCGACCCAGTGCACGCGCTGGATCACTTCGGGATGCGCGTTCGCGGGCGCCGCCGCGAAGCCGCAGCGGCGCATTACCGCGAGGTCGGGCCAGTCGTCGCCCATGTAGCCGCATTCGTCGGCTGCGATGCCGGTGGCCTGGAGAAGTTCGGCGAGCGCGACGGTTTTATCGCCGACGCCCTGATAGAGATGCGTGATGCCCAGTTCGCGCGCACGCGCCGCAACGATGCCCGATTGCCGCCCCGTGATGATCGCCGTCTGCACGCCGACGGATTGCAGCATCTTGACGCCGTGGCCGTCGAGCGAATTGAACGACTTCATTGCGTCGCCGTCGGCGGTGAAGAAGAGGCTGCCGTCGGTGAAAACGCCGTCGACGTCGAATACCATCAGCTTGAGCCGGCTTGCGCGTTCGGCGGCGGTGAGAGGCTTCTGCGCCATCAGATTACCTTCTTGGAGAAGAGGTCGTGCATGTTCAGTGCGCCGATCAGCGTCGCATCGGCGTCCACGACCAGCATCTGATTGATGCGATAGCGCTCCATCAGTTCCACGGCTTCGACCGCGAGATGATCCGGCGCGATCGTGCGCGGATTACGGGTCATGACATCGGCGAGCTTCAGCGCGCGGAAATCGCCGTCGCGCTGCAGGATGCGGCGCAGGTCGCCGTCGGTGAAGATGCCGTGGACATGACGATTCGCGTCGATGACCGCGGTCATGCCCATGCGCTTGTCGGTGATCTGGAAGAGCGCGTCCGCAACGGTCGCGTCGAGCGAGACGACCGGCACTTCCTCGCCCACGCGCATCACGTCGCGCACGTAGGTGAGCAGGCGCCGACCGAGCGCGCCGCCCGGATGCGAGCGCGCGAAGTCGTCGGGTCCGAAGCCGCGCGCGTCGAGCACGGCGACGGCGAGCGCGTCGCCGAGCGCCATCGCGGCGGTCGTGCTGGCCGTGGGCGCGAGATTCATCGGGCACGCTTCTTTATCTACGCGCGCGTTCAGATGCATGTCCGCCAGTTGGGCGAGACTGGATTCAGGACGGCCGGTAATTGCGATCAGCTTCGCCCCGAGCCGCTTGATGAGCGGCAAAATGGCGACGAGCTCCTCGGTTTCGCCCGAGTTGGACAGCGCGATGAAAACGTCGTCGGCGGTGACCATGCCGAGATCGCCGTGGCTCGCTTCGGCCGGATGCACGAAAAACGCGGGCGTGCCGGTGCTCGCGAGCGTCGCGGCGAACTTGCGCGCGACATGGCCCGACTTGCCGATACCCGACACGACCACGCGGCCGCGACAGCCGAGCAGCGTTTCGACCGCGCTCGTGAAGTTGTCGTCGAGAAGTTCGGAGAGCCCGCGAACGGCGTCGGCCTCGATCTGGAGTACGTTGCGAGCCAGCGCCAGCGCCCGGTCGCCATTGATTTTCGCTATCATGCGCGGAGTATAGCAAAGGCGATTCCGGGCCGCCCCGCCGGCAGCTCGCCGCGCCGCCGCCTATCCGCCCCGCCAGCCCTGTCGTCAGGGGCCTTTTTGAGATGCCGGAGCGCCAGCAGCACGCGCCTCGGAACACTGACGAACGAGGACGCCAGACGGATGACCTCTCCGCTCGAAATGACGCTGTTGCTGCTGCTCTGCTCCGTGGCAGGCGTCGTCGTATTTCGCTATTTCAACCTGCCGCCGATGCTCGGCTATCTGACGGTCGGCATCATCGTGGGTCCGCACGCAGCGGGCATCGCGCCGGATACCGACCGCGCGCAGCATCTCGCCGAATTCGGCGTCGTCTTCCTGATGTTTTCCATCGGGCTTGAGTTTTCGCTCTCGAAGCTGCGCTCGATGCGGCGCATCGTGTTCGGCCTCGGCGCGAGCCAGGTCGCCGCGACCATCGCGCTCGCGCTGATCTTCGGCTGGATCGCGAATTTCTGGACCGAGATGTCCTGGCAGGCGAGCTTCGCCCTCGGCGGCGCGATGTCGATGTCCTCGACCGCGATCGTCAGCAAGCTGCTCGCGGAGCGGCTCGAACTCGAGTCCGAGCACGGCCGCAACATTTTCGGCGTGCTGCTGTTCCAGGATCTCGCGGTGGTGCCGCTGCTCATCATCATCGCGGCGTTCGGCAACGGCAATTCGTCGCAACTGGCGATGTGGCTCGGCATCGCGGCGGTGAAGATCGTCGTTGCGTTGACGGTGCTGCTCTTCCTTGGCCAGAAGTTCATGACGCGCTGGTTCGATCTCGTCGCGCGGCGCCGTTCGCAAGAGTTGTTCATGCTGAACCTCCTGCTCGTGACGCTGGGCGCGGCGTTCATCACCGACAAGTTCGGGCTCTCGCTCGCGCTCGGCGCGTTCATCGCGGGGATGCTGATTGCGGAGACGCCGTATCGGCATCAGGTGGAAGAAGACATCAAGCCATTCCGCGACGTGCTGCTCGGCCTGTTCTTCGTGACGACCGGCATGCTGCTGAATCCGCGCGTGATCTGGGAGCATCCGTTTCTCGTGCTCGGCTTCTTTGTCGTGCCGATACTGCTCAAGGCCGTGATGATCACGGGCCTGGCGCGTACGTTCGGCGCGGCGCCCGGCGTCGCGATGCGCACGGGCCTCGGTCTCGCGCAGGCGGGCGAATTCGGCTTCGTATTGCTGAACCTGATTCTGGATTCGCATCTGGTCAACTCGACCATCCTCCAGGCGATTCTGTCGGCGATGCTGCTCTCGATGCTGGCCGCGCCGTTCATCATTCAGAACGCGGACCGCATCGTGCTGCGGCTGTCGTCGACGGAATGGATGCTGCAATCGCTGCAGATGACGAAGATCGCGACTCAAAGCCTCAAGCAAAGCGGCCACGTGATCATCTGCGGCTACGGCCGCGCTGGGCAGAACCTCGCGCGCATGCTGGAGCAGGAAGGCATTTCCTATGTCGCGCTCGATCTGGACCCGGACCGCGTGGCGGCGGCCGCGGCGGCGGGCGAATCGGTCGTGTTCGGCGACGCCGGGCGGCGCGAATCGCTGCTCGCGGCGGGCCTGCATCGCGCGGCGACGATCGCGATCACCTACGCCAATACGCCTTCCGCGATGCGCGTGCTGCACAACATCCACGAACTCGCGCCGACTCTGCCGGTGATCGTGCGCACCGTCGATGACGCCGATCTCGAAAAGCTCACCGCGGCGGGCGCGACGGAAGTGATTCCGGAGATCGTCGAGGGCAGCCTGATGCTCGCGTCGCATACGCTCGTGCTGATGGGCGTGCCGATGCGCCGCGTCGTGCGGCGCGTCGAGGAAATGCGCGACGCGCGCTACAGCCTCCTGCGCGGCTACTTCCACGGCGCCGACGACGTCGATGACGACGATGGCCACGAGCAGGTGCGGCTACAATCCGTACCGATCGACGCAAATTCCGAAGCCGTCGGGCATTCGCTCGACGATCTCGGGCTCGTCGGCAATGGTGTCGAGGTGACCGCGATCCGGCGCCACGGCATCCGGGGCGTCGCACCCGATCCCGAAACCAAGCTGCGCGCGAACGATATCGTCGTGCTGCGCGGCCTGCCCGAAGTGCTCGCGCAAGCCGAGGAAAGGCTCTCGCGCAACCGCCGGGCGGCGTAACTTTCCTCTTTGTCACCAAGGCGAACGCGCGGCCTCACGGCGCGGACTCCGGAGAAGTCATGTCCATTACCCCTTCGAACGCCCGGCTCGACGCCGCGCGTTTCATCAAGGAACGCGTGCGCACCGTCGAAAACTGGCCGCAAGCCGGCGTTCAATTTCGCGACATCACGACGATTCTGCAAGACCGCAAAGCGCTGCGCATGCTGATCGACCTGTTCGTGCAGCGCTACATCGACGCGAACGTCGACGTGATTGCCGGCATGGACGCGCGCGGTTTCATCATCGGGCCGATTCTCGCGTACGAGCTGAGTCTCGGCTTCGTGCCGATCCGCAAGAAGGGCAAGCTGCCGTACAAGACGCTCGAACAGTCGTATGAGCTGGAGTACGGCCGCGCGACCGTCGAGATTCACGAGGACGCGTGCAAGCCGGGCGATCGCGTGGTGATCGTCGACGATCTGGTCGCGACCGGCGGCACGATGATGGCCGGCAAGATCCTGCTGGAGCGGCTCGGCGCGGAAGTGGTCGAGGCGGCGGCGATCATCGATCTGCCGGATCTCGGCGGCTCGAAGCTGCTGCGCGAGAACGGCGTGCCGCTCTATACCGTGTGCGAATTCGGGGGACATTGAGATGCCCAACTTTCTGCTTTTTCTCGCTGCATCGGTCGCGATCACCGTCGCGCCCGGACCGGACAATCTTCAGGTGCTCGCGCGCGGCATTTCGCAAGGGCGGCTCGCGGGCGTGGTCGCGGCGTTCGGCTTTGCGTTCGGCGTGATCTTCCACACGACGCTCGCGGCGCTCGGCATCGCGGCGCTGCTGCGTTCGTCGCCGCTCGCGTTTCAGGCGGTGAAGCTCGCGGGCGCGGCGTATCTCGTGTGGATCGGCATCAAGGCGTTGCGCAGCCACGGTCTCGCGACGGCGCACGCGCGCCCGAGCCAGCCGCTTTCGACCGTATTCCGCCAGAGCGTGATCGGCAACATGCTGAATCCGAAGGTCACGCTGTTCTTCATCGTGTTTCTGCCGCAGTTCGTCGATCCGCATGGCGCGCAAAGCGTCATGCTGCAGATGTTCGAGCTCGGCGGACTTTTCATGCTGCAAACGGTCGTCGTGTTTTCGCTCTTCGGCATCGGCGCGGGGATGATCGGCGTGTGGCTGAAGCGCCGCCCGCGCGTCGGCGTGTGGCTCGACCGGCTCGCCGGCGTGACGTTCATCGCGCTCGGCATTCGCGTCGCGCTGCGCGACTGAGGTTCCCGATGACTCTGCCTGCAATCCTTTCCGCGCGCCGCTTCGAGCCCGCCGCGCACGTGCCGTTTTGTATCGGCGATGAACGTGTCGGCTGGATCCGGCGATTCGACGTCGACGCGCTGCGGCGCTGGCCCGACGTCTTCGAGATCGACGATGCGTCGGTCCGGCTGCACGCATCGCTCACCGATGTGAACACGCGCAGCGCCGCGCTCGGCGCGGTCATCGGCGCGCTCTACGCCGAAGGCCGAATCCCCGGCTGGCGCGACGAAACCTACGCGATTCGCAACGACTTCGACGCGGCGCCGCTCGCGTTCATCGAGCGTGCGGCGTCGCGCTACTTCGGCACGATGACCTACGCGGTGCATCTGAACGGCATCGTAAAATATCGGGATAAAGCGCCGCAGTTATGGATCGCGCGCCGCAGCGACACCAAGGCGACCGATCCCGGCATGCTCGACAACGTCGTGGCGGGCGGCATCGGCTGGGGTCTCGAACTCGTGCCGACGCTCGTGAAGGAATGCTGGGAAGAGGCGGGCATGAGCGCCGAACTCGCCCGGACCGCCGAACGCGGCCGCACCTTCCATGTGCTGCAGTCCTTGCCCGAAGGCACGCAGGCTGAGCAGATCTTCGTCTACGACGTCTGCCTGCCGCCCGATTTCGCCCCGCGCAATCAGGACGGCGAGGTCGGCGAGCACCGCCTCGCGCGCATCGAGGATGTCGCGCGCTGGATCGAGGAGGGCAAGCTCACCGTCGACGCCAGTCTCGCGACGCTCGACTGCCTGCTGCGCCACCAGTGGATCGACGAGGACGCGTGCGAAGGCATCGACGCGTTGTTCGAGCCACCGCCGGTCTGATATCAAGAATCAAACGAACGAGGAAAGGTCATGTCGACCGAACATAGTTTCTACCTGAAGTTGTCGTGCCCGGACCGCCCGGGAATCGTGCATGCCGTGTCGGGCTTCCTGTTCAACCTCGGCGCCAACATCCTCGACTCCGCGCAATTCGGCGACAGCCGCACCGGCGAATTCTTCATGCGCGTGCATTTCCAGCAGGTCGGCGGCGATCCCGGCCTCGACGCGCTGCGCAAGTCGTTCGCCGATCTCGCCGACGAATTCGGCATGCGCTGGGAACTGCACGACGCATCGGTGAAGCCGCGCGTCGTAATCATGGTGTCGAAGATCGGCCATTGCCTGAACGATCTCCTGTTCCGCTATCGCACCGGGCAATTGCAGATCGAGATTCCGGCGATCATTTCCAATCACAAGGATTTTTATCAACTCGCCGCGAGCTACGACATTCCGTTCCATCATCTGCCGCTGCTCAAGGCGACGCCCGAAGCGAAGGCCGCTCAGGAGGCACGTGTAATGGAAATCGTCGATCAGCACGACACCGATCTCGTCGTGCTCGCGCGCTACATGCAGATTCTGTCGCCGGAACTGTGCGCGAAGCTTTCCGGGCGCGCGATCAATATCCATCACTCGTTTCTGCCGAGCTTCAAGGGCGCGAAGCCGTACTACCAGGCGTTCGATCGCGGCGTGAAGCTGATTGGCGCGACCGCGCACTATGTGACGTCCGATCTCGACGAAGGCCCGATCATCGAGCAGGAAGTGGAACGCGTCGATCACAACATGACGCCGGATCAGTTGACGGCGATCGGCCGCGATGTCGAATGCGTGACGCTCGCGCGCGCGGTGAAGTGGCACGCGGAGCATCGCATTCTGCTGAACGGGCACAAGACGGTCGTGTTCCGCTGAGCCGCAGCCCGGAACGATGAAGCCCGCCGGTTAGTCCAGGCGGGCTTTTTTATGCTCAGACGAGCCGCAGATAAACCAGCTCGCGCTTGATATACCCGTAGAAAATCGGCGCGGCGATCACGCCCGGAATGCCGAACGCGGCTTCCATCGCGAGCATCGCAAGCAGCAGTTCCCACGCGCGCGCCTCGATCTGTCCGCCGATGATGCGCGCGTTCAGGAAATATTCGAGCTTGTGGATGAGGATCAGGAACGCGAGCGACGCGACGGCGGTGCCGAACGAGACCGACAGCGAAATTCCGACGATGATCGTGTTCGAGATGAGATTGCCGATCACCGGCAACAGGCCGACGATGAACGTGATCAGCACGAGTGTTTTGGAAAGCGGCAGCCTTTCGTGAAAGAGCGGCAGCGCGACCAGAAGATATAGCGCGGTGAAGACGGCGTTGATCGCCGAAATCTTGATCTGCGCGAACACGATGCGGCGGAAGGCATCGGAAAAACGCGACACGCGCGCGACGAGCGCGGTGGACAGCGGCAGCCGATGATGCGACGTCCGCGGCGCGCTCACCGCGATGATCGCGCCGATGATCATGCCGATGACGATATGACCAAAGCCGCGCGCCATTTCCTTGCCGCCCTGCTGAAGCATCTCGGCGTGCCTGTGCATCAGTTCGGTGGCTTTGTCCTTCATCTGCACGGTGTCCACGGGCAGATAGTTCGCGATCCAGTCCGGCACGGACAGGCGCGCGCTGGACGTGATGCTCATCAGCTGATCGAGCAGTTTTTGCAGACTCGGAAAGTCGCGCTCGAAATGTTCGATGGTGGCGATGGTCGCGCCCGTCAGCCCGCCGACGATGATCGCCGAAATCAGCCCGACCGCGATGAGCCGCGCGCCCCGGCTGACGACGTGGCGCTCGATCACCGGCGCGATCATGTGCGTGAGCTGAAACACGAGCATGCCGGCGAGGAGCCCGCCGAGCAGTTGCAGCCTGAGCGTGAGATACAGCGCGAGCAGAGCGAGGACGTAGCTGCCGATCTCCACCGCCGACAGCTTCGGCAAGCTCATGTCGCTCGTCAGCCTGACGTGGCGCGTGGGCAGGTCCCGCACCCGTCCTTCCTCGTTGGCCGCTTCGTTGCGCTTCGCCATGACTGCGTTCCTTTTCCCCTGCTGCGTACGACGATTATTCGTGCCGCGGCGCGCGCGGCGCATTCCGGCAGTCCGGCTGGCGGCGCCTGGCGTAAGCCGGCGCCATGAATCAGGCCGCTGACCTGGCTCGTTGCAACAAGGGTGCCAGATATCTGCCGGTGAAACTCGCCTTCGACTTCGCCACTTGCTCCGGCGTCCCCTGGGCAATGATCTGCCCGCCGCCGGCGCCGCCTTCCGGACCGAGGTCGATCACCCAGTCGGCGGTTTTGATCACGTCGAGATTATGCTCGATGATTACGACAGTATTACCCTGATCTCGCAATCGATGAATCACTTCGAGCAAAAGCGCGATGTCGTGGAAGTGCAATCCGGTCGTCGGCTCGTCGAGGATATACAGGGTCCGACCGGTATCGCGCTTGCTCAGTTCCAGCGAAAGCTTGACGCGCTGGGCTTCGCCGCCCGATAGCGTCGTCGCGGACTGGCCGAGCCGGATGTAGCCGAGACCGACGTCCAGCAGCGTTTTCAGCTTGCGCGCGACCACCGGCACCGCCTTGAAAAATTCGTGCGCGGCTTCGACCGTCAGGTCCAGCACTTCGCTGATGTTCTTGCCCTTGTACTGGACTTCGAGCGTTTCGCGGTTGTAGCGCTTGCCGTGACACACGTCGCAGGGCACGTAGACGTCCGGCAAAAAGTGCATTTCCACCTTCAGCACGCCGTCGCCCTGACAGGCTTCGCAGCGTCCACCCTTGACGTTGAACGAGAAGCGGCCCGGATCGTAGCCGCGCTCCTTCGCCGCCGGCACGCCCGCGAACAGCTCGCGGATCGGCGTGAAGAGGCCGGTATAGGTGGCCGGATTCGAGCGCGGCGTGCGTCCGATCGGCGACTGATCGACGGCGATCACCTTGTCGAAGTGCTCCAGGCCTTCGATCGATTCATACGGTGCGGGCTCCGTCGCCGAGCCGTACAGATGCTGCGCGACCGCATGCTGCAGCGTGTCGTTGATGAGCGTGGACTTGCCCGAGCCGGACACGCCCGTCACGCAGGTCAAAAGTCCGACGGGAAGATCGAGCGTCACACGCTTCAGATTGTTGCCGTGCGCCTCCGCGATGCGCAGCATGCGCTCGTCCGGCGCGGTGCGCTCGACGGGATAGCTGATCGTGCGCTTGCCGGACAGATATTGTCCGGTGATCGAGTTCGCGTCTTTCTGCACCTGAGCCGGCGTGCCTTGCGCGACGATCACGCCGCCGTGCTCGCCCGCGCCCGGTCCCATGTCGACGACGTAATCCGCCATGCGGATCATGTCCTCGTCGTGCTCGACGACGATCACCGAATTGCCGATGTCGCGCAGATGCTTGAGCGTGTTGATGAGCCGGTCGTTGTCGCGCTGGTGCAGACCGATCGACGGCTCGTCGAGCACGTACATGACGCCGGTGAGACCCGAGCCGATCTGCGATGCGAGCCGGATGCGCTGCGCCTCGCCGCCGGAAAGCGTCTCCGCGCTACGTTCCAGCGACAGATAATCCAGCCCGACGTTGTTCAGGAACGAGAGCCGCGCGACGATTTCCTTGATGACCTTGTCGGCGATTTCGCCCTTCGCGCCTTCCAGGCGCAGCGTCTGGAAATAGCCGAGCGCGTCGCGCAGCGGCCATCCGCTGATTTCGAAAATGCCGCGGGCCTGTTCGTCGGCGCCGACTTTCACGAAGCGCGCCTCGCGCCGCAGACGCGTGCCTTCGCACGCCGGGCACGGTTGATTGTTCTGGTATTTCGCGAGCTCTTCGCGGACGGCGGCCGAATCCGTCTCGCGGTAGCGCCGCTCCAGATTCGGGATGATGCCTTCGAACGCATGCTCGCGAACCGACGCGCGGCCGCGCTCGTTGATGTACGAGAACGGAATCGCCTGCTTGCCCGAGCCGTACAGCAGGATCTTGCGCACTTTCTCGGGCAATTCCTCGAACGGCGCGTCGATCTCGAACTCATAAAAGGCCGCGAGACTCTGCAGCATCTGGAAGTAGAACTGGTTGCGCCGGTCCCATCCCTTCACCGCGCCAGCCGCGAGCGACAGCGACGGATGCGCGACCACGCGCTTCGGATCGAAGAACGTGATCTGGCCGAGGCCGTCACACTCCGGGCACGCGCCCATCGGATTGTTGAACGAGAAAAGTCGCGGCTCCAGTTCCGGCAGCGAATACGAACAGATCGGGCACGCGAATTTCGAGCTGAAGAGTTTTTCCTTTTCAGTGTCCATCTCGAGCGCGATCGCGCGCCCGTCGGCGAGACGCAGCGCGGTTTCGAACGATTCCGCGAGGCGCTGCTTCATGTCCGGCCGCACCTTGAGGCGGTCGATCACGACGTCGATCGTGTGCTTGTCGTTCTTCTTGAGCTTCGGCAGCGAATCGACCTCGTAGATCTTCGCGACGCCCTCGTTCGCGGTGCCGCCGCCCGAGCGAATTCGAAAACGAATAAAACCCTGCGCCTGCATTTGCTCGAACAGTTCGACGTGCTCGCCCTTGCGATCGGCGACGACCGGCGCGAGGATCATCAGCTTGGTTTCTTCGGGCAGCGCGAGTGCGGCATCGACCATTTGCGAGACGCTTTGCGCTTCGAGCGGAATCAGGTGATCCGGGCAATACGGCGTACCGACGCGCGCGTACAAAAGACGCAGATAGTCGTGAATCTCCGTGACCGTGCCGACGGTCGAGCGCGGATTATGCGACGTGGCTTTTTGCTCGATCGAAATGGCAGGCGACAAGCCTTCGATCAGATCGACGTCCGGTTTTTCCATCAGTTGCAGAAACTGCCGCGCGTACGCAGACAGGCTTTCGACATAACGGCGCTGACCTTCCGCATAGAGCGTGTCGAACGCGAGCGACGACTTGCCCGACCCGGACAGCCCCGTGATCACGATCAGCTTATGGCGCGGCAAGTCGAGATTGACGTTCTTCAGATTGTGGGTGCGAGCCCCACGAATGCGAATTTCTTCCACGAGTTTGTTCCGGCGTTTTTCGGGTGCTTTCGGACGTTTTCTGCGGCGCTTTCATCCGCCCGGACAGGCTATGCAGGCATTGCCGGGCGGAAAGAGAGAGGGCCAAACCTGCTACTATAACGACTTTTAAAGGGCGCAGCGCCCGAGCCCGAGGGCCGGATGCGCGCCGATCGGCCGTCGCGGGGACTTGCTGGCCATGTGCGGCGTTAGCGTCGGCGCGACGAGCGGCGGCCCCCGGCCGTGCGTTCCATATAGTGCCGTTTCGAGCAAGAACAAGGCGGCCGCGCCTGGCTGCGCCGCAGGCCAGGCCAGACGCGACCCTCATCCTTTTTCCGTTTCTGATGTCCAATCCGTCTGCCACGTCCACACGTCTCTCCGCGCCGGAGTTGCGCGCGACCGTGTCGCTCGCTGCCATCTTCGCGCTGCGCATGCTCGGTCTCTTCATGATCATGCCGGTGTTTTCCGTCTACGCGAAAACCATCCCCGGCGGCGACAACGTTCTGCTCGTCGGCATCGCGCTCGGCGCGTACGGCGTCACGCAGTCGATGCTCTATATCTTTTATGGCTGGATTTCCGACAAGCTCGGGCGCAAGCCGGTCATCGCGTTCGGATTGCTGGTCTTCGCGGTGGGGAGCTTCGTCGCGGCCGTCGGACATTCGATGGCGTGGATCATCGCGGGGCGCGTGATTCAGGGCATGGGCGCGGTGTCATCGGCGGTGATCGCGTTCATCGCGGATCTCACGCACGAGGAAAACCGCACCAAGGCGATGGCGATGGTCGGCGGCAGCATCGGCGTGTCGTTCGCCGTGGCGATCGTCGGCGCGCCGATCGTGTTTCACTGGGTTGGCATGAGCGGGCTGTTCGCGGTGATCGGCGTGCTGTCGATCCTCGCGGTGGGCGTGGTGTTCTGGATCGTGCCAGATCCGCCGGCGCATCCGGTTCACGTCAAGGCGCCTTTCGCGGAAGTGCTGCACAACGTCGAGCTGCTGCGCCTGAACTTCGGCGTGCTCGTGCTGCACGCCACGCAGACGGCGCTCTTTCTCGTCGTGCCGCGCATTCTGGAGGAAGGCGGCCTGCCGGTCGCATCGCACTGGAAGATTTACCTGCCCGTGATGGCGCTCGCGTTCGTCCTGATGGTGCCGGCCATCATCGCCGCCGAGAAACGTGGAAAAATGAAGAGCGTGATGCTGAGCGCGATCGGGCTTATCCTGATCGGCCAGTTGTTATTGGGCGCCGCACCCCATACGCTGTGGTCCGTGGCAGCCATTCTGTTCGTGTACTTTCTCGGCTTCAATGTGCTGGAAGCGTCGCAGCCGTCGCTGGTGTCGAAGCTCGCGCCGGGCACGAGAAAGGGGGCGGCGGCGGGCGTGTACAACACGACGCAGTCGATCGGCCTCGCGCTCGGCGGGGTGATCGGCGGCTGGCTGCTGAAGCTCGACGGGCCGAGCGCGGTCTTTTTCGCCTGTTCGGCGCTGGTGTTCGCGTGGCTCGTCGTCGCTGCATGGATGAAACCGCCGCCGCGCAAAGCCGAGCGCGCGGCCTGAAAGAAATTTGGATCATCGAATCAAGCCGGCATGGTGTAGCCGAATCCACGTCTGAAGACGAGATCGGTCCGATTGCACCATCCAGCTGACAGTTAGCAAGGAATCTACCGGAGAAATCATGGCATCAGTCAACAAGGTCATTCTCGTGGGCAATCTGGGCGCCGACCCGGAAACCCGCTACCTCCCGAGCGGCGACGCCGTGGCCAATATCCGTCTCGCTACGACGGACCGTTACAAGGACAAGGCCTCCGGCGAATTCAAGGAACTCACGGAGTGGCATCGCGTGGCGTTCTTCGGCCGGCTGGCGGAGATCGTGAACGAATATCTGAAGAAGGGCTCGTCGGTGTATATCGAAGGGCGCATTCGCACGCGCAAATGGACCGATCAATCGGGCCAGGAGCGCTATTCGACCGAGATCGTCGCGGATCAGATGCAGATGCTCGGCGGTCGCGGCGGCGCGGGCGGCGGCGATGACGGCAGCTACAGTCGCAGCGCACCGATGGAGCGTTCCGGCGGCGGTGGCGGCGGTGGGCGTCCGCCCGCGGGCGGGCGGGCGAGCGGCGGTGGCGCGGGCGGCGGTTCCAGCCGTCCGAGCGCGCCGGCGGGCGGCGGTTTCGACGACATGGACGACGATATTCCGTTCTGACCATCCGCGCACGATGCGCACATTCAAAGATGGGCCTCCGGCTTTAATAGTCCGAGGCCCATTTTTTTCGTCATGCCAAGGCGCTTTCTGATTTATGGCGCCCGCACTCGCCTTTTTTCGGCGGGGTACATTAATCTCTCGGGGTCGGTCAATGACTTTGTGCGCTTTGATTTAAAATCAAAGTTCGCAGTCTAATCGGATTTTTCTTATAGTCTGAGAATTTATTGCGTCCTATTTTCGAAGAGATTTTCAATAGGATAAACGAGCTATTTATTTGCTCATTGTCATTGAATTGGGTGTTGTCAGCGTGAGTTTGTTTATCGGAATTCGGTAAACGAAAATTCGAAGGCGTGATTAAGCGTGCGGCTTGGATTTATTCAGCTTGCGCAGTCGACCCATCACAATCAAATTTACCAAGACCAACAATATAGCCGGGGGCCTCGTGAAGCTTCGAATAGTATTGGCTGATGACCATCCCTTCGTAGTCCTTGGGATGAAAGCGCTTTTTGCCGCTGACGACGGGATGGAAGTCGTGGGCGAGGCAAATAGCGCGAGTGCTTTGCTGGCGGAGCTCGACGTCAAGCCGTGCGACGTATTGGTCACAGACTTCGCCATGCCGGAACCGGGTGTCGATGCGAATGACGGATTGCGTCTCATCCGGAAGGTTCGTCAGGATTTTGAGAATATCAGCATCGTCGTGCTTACGAGCGTGAGCAACGTCGCGATTCTGCGTTCCATTCTGAACGCCGGCGCAATGAGTCTGGTCAACAAAGCCGAGCCGATCGAACTTGTGGCGACGGCCGTGCGGCATGCGAGTGTGGGCCGTCGTTTCGTGAGTGCGTCGTTTGTAACAGCGCTCGCGGAGGCCGGCGCGGAGACGGAGTTTTCATCGGAGGAGCCGCGTCTTTCTCCGCGCGAGATCGAGGTCGTCCGATTGTTTGCCAAAGGGCATTCGATTACGGAGATTGCGAGAGAACTCGATCGCGATGTGCGCACGATCAGCCGGCAGAAACGCGATGCGATGAATAAGCTCGGCGTAAGAAATGATCCTGGTCTTTTCGCTTTTGTTCGCGCCCGCGGGTTGAAGTGATTAAGTCGTGATTAAGTGGTTTCGTTGTTTAAATTTCGGATGCATCTTATGTATCTCAATGTTTCGATGCCCGAAGCTTGTGCTTCGTTTATGGATGTGATTCTGGGTTTACCGGGCGAGAAGGGGTTTGAGTCGATGGAGTTCGGGAACGGGAGCCAAGTGCTCTCGCATGCTAAACGGGTAAGGCTGGCGATAGCGGATGACCATCCTCTCGTCATCCTCGCGGTCGAGCGGCTTGCCGGGAATTTTCCAAATGTGGAGGTCGTGAGCCGTAGCACAAATTCGACGCAGCTCGAAGAGTCACTCGCTCGCGGCGAGTGCGACGTCGCTATCATCGACTTCTTCATGCCCGGCGGACGCTACGGCGACGGCATCGAGTTGATCCAGCATATGGCGAATCTGTATCCCGACGTTCGAATCGTAGTCATGTCGCGGAGCAGTGACGCTGCACTGGTCAAACAGGCGCTCGAAGCGGGAGCGCACGCATTCCTAAGCAAGGAGGACCGGCTCGACCTGATCTACGTTGCCATTGTTTCGGTCATTGCCAACGAGACGTACCTCGGACCCGCGATACGCCGCACGCTGGCGCTTGCGGACGCCGAAAGCCACGCGCGCTTCATTCGCCAGAGGCTCACGAGCCGCGAACTTGAAGTGATCGAGCGCTATGCGCGAGGCTCGAACGTTACCGAAATCGCGAAGGAACTCGACCGTAGCGTGAAGACTATCAGCGCACAAAAGTGCGCAGCCATGCGAAAGCTGGATCTGTCGACAGACGCTGATTTGTATCGGTTTATCGCGGACAGTGGCTTGATCTGACGCATCGCGTAGCGCGCGCGGCGCAGACCCAAAAAGCCGGCAAGGAGACAGCGCCCGGTCAATTCGACAACCGTGGCGTGCCAGGCCATGTCTATAGAACACACAAAAAAATGAGAACAAAAACGCCGAAGCGAGTGATTCTTGCGGACGACCACCCGATTGTCATCAAAGGAATTCAGAGCTTTCTTGAGCGAGACGGCGCGGCGCAAGTGGTTGCCACTGCCCGGGACACACTGGAGCTCGCTGAAGCAGTCGATGCCACACCGTGTGATTTCGTTTTTTCGGACATCGGAATGCGGGGCATCGACGGGGAAAGCAATTCGATCGCTTATCTCCGACGTTTGTCGTGGCAGGAAGACCGGCCGAAGATCATCGTGCTCACGATGATCTCGCAGACGCGAATGCTGGCCGGGCTGGTTCAACTCGGCGTCGACGGCGTGCTCGACAAGCGCGACGGGCTTGAGTGCTTGCACGACGCGATAGCCGTGGCCGACGCGGGAGGCTGCTTCCTCTCTCCGTGCGTGGAGGCGGCGGTGCGTCACTTGCCGGCCACATCGCCGGCACGCGCGGGCGTTTTGAGCCGTCGCGAATGGGAAGTGTTTCAGCTCTACGCACGCGGTCTGCTCGTTCATGAGATCGCGGATCACTTCGGGCGAAGCCGAAAGACGATCGCGACACAAAAGCGGAGCGGCATGCGCAAGCTCGGCCTCGAAAGTGAAGAGGAGCTGGTCGGTTATCTTCAGCAGGTCGGATTAATCTGAAGTCACGTGGCGTTCGGCCACCGCCAGTTTCAGAGCAAATTGGGACGGTTCTGATTCGATCCCGATGCGTTGCAAGTCAGACTCAAGTCATCTGCACTTGACGGGCAAGTACGAAGCGCTGGGTCACCCAGCCGTCAAAAGCGGCGAAGTCGTGTCCCCTTGGTCTTGCTCAGCCGGCGAAGCAACTATTGTTGCAAGCGTCGGCCCGCATCCGAGGGGTTCGAATTGAGATTTCTGTTCGCGCGTTGTCTGCTTCTTCTCAGCCTGACTGCGCCATCAATCAGCTATACGGCTGAGCCGCATAGTCACACCATCAACGCTTCACAGCCGCTCGCAGTCGTTCGAAGCGAGACGAACGAAGCGGCATCCCCATTCGAACTCGCTGAACCCGAGCGCGGGTACTTGCGCACGCTGAAGCCGATCGTCGTCGGTGTGATCGAAGCGTCCGGAGACCCCGCCGAGGCGTCGCTCCAGCGGCCAGAAGTGACCTTGGAAGAAATCAGGAAGGTGCTCGGCGTCACCTTTGAGCCGAAGCAATTCAACGACTGGGCCAAGGCTACATTGGCATTTCAACGCGGCGAGATCGATATGATCGTCGCACCGAGCACGCCGGGAACCTTGAATTTCGCCTTGCACACCGAACTGCAGCCGCTCGATTTGCTGATCAGGCGCGCGTTCAGGCAAGCCGAGATGCGGGCGTCCGCCGCTCAGGCAGCCGGATCCGGAGACTGGAACATCACGGCACTGCGCCTGCTGCCGGCGCTTATCGGCATTGCAGCCGTATTGTTCGTGACGCTGCGCGCGTTTCTCCGATTGCAACAGGAGATGGACCGGCGCATGAAAACCGAGCAGCGTCTGGGTACGCAACTCAGTTTCCAGCAGACCATGATGGAGGTGGTGCCGTATCCGCTGGTCGCGAAGGACAGGCAAAACCGCTACATCGCGGTGAATCGCGCCTTCGAGGAGGCCCTCGGCGTGCGCCGCGGGGACATTATCGGGCGCACGAGTCTCGAAGCGACGGCATGGGGCGAGGCGCACAGTCGCGTGCTCCACGAACTGACCGACCTGACGCTGGCCACGGGACAGCGTCAGGAAGTCGAGGCGAATTTCGCCGACAACGAGAATTCTCCGCGCTGCGGCCTTTTCTGGACGGGTGCGTTCACGTCGTCGAACGGGGAGTTGGCGGGCGTCGTCGGCACGATGATCGACATCACCGATATTCGCGACGCCGAAACGCGCGCGCGGCAGACCGAGCGTCGTCTTCACGATGTGACGCGATCGCTGCCTGCGGTCGTGTTCCAGTTGCGTCGCGCGAGCGACGGCGCGTACAGCCTTCCGTATATCGACGGCGATACCCGTCAGTTGCTCGGTCTGGACGTCAGCGCGCTGGCCGACGATCCGATCCACGCGCTGACCCACGTCCACGACGAAGACAGTGCGCGTCTGATCGAGGAAATCGGTAACTCGGCGCGCACGCTCGAGCCGCTGCGCACGGAGTTTCGCTCGACGGTGGGAGGCATCACCCGCTGGATTCGCGCCGACCTCGTCGCGCACCGTGAGGACGACGGCGCGGTGGTGTGGAGCGGCTATTGGGCCGATGCGAGCGTCGAGCATGCTCGCGCCGACGAGCTTGCCCGCGCGCGCGATACCGCCGAAGCCGCATCGCGCGCAAAGGACGATTTCCTCGCGATGATGAGTCACGAAATCCGCACACCGATGAACGGTGTCCTGGGTCTCGTCGAGGTGCTCGAGAACACGCCGCTGAATCCTGACCAGTCGCAGATGCTCGGCATGATTCAGGACTCCGCGAGCGCGCTCTTGCAGATCCTGGACGATCTCCTCGACTATTCGAAGATCGAGGCAGGCCGGTTGTCGATCGAGTCGACGCCGATCGATTTGCGTGAACTCGTGGATAGCGCAGTCGGCCTGCTTGCCGGACGGGCGCACGAAAAGGGCTTGCGCGTACGTGTCGACGTGGCGCCGCAAGTCGCGGCGACCCTCAGAGGCGACAGCGTGCGGCTCAGGCAGGTACTCTTCAACCTGATGAGCAACGCCATCAAGTTCACGATCAAGGGCGATGTCGCGCTTCACGTGTGCGCGGTCGAGCAGCGCGACTCGGAACAAGTGATCGAACTGCGGGTAAAGGATACGGGCATCGGGATTGCCCCGGAAGCTCAGCAGAGCCTGTTCGAGCCGTTCGTGCAGGCGGAGACTTCCACCACGCGCCGGTTCGGCGGCACCGGACTCGGATTGACGATCTGCAACCGCCTCGTCGAATTGATGGGCGGTGCGATGAGCCTGGAAAGCGCGATCGGCGTCGGAACGACGATGATCGTCCGTCTCACTATGCCCATCGAGACCCTGCATTACCAGATCGACGGATTACATGGCCGGCGGGGCATCGTGGCAATCGATGACGACCGCGTGGCTGCTGCGCTCATGCACTACGGCGAGGCGCTCGGTCTGACATTGCAGCGCTACTCGCCCAATGAGCTCGCGCGATCGGAGCCGGAGTCCCTTGAAGACATCGAGATTGTTTTTCTGAGCGAGGTGCACAAGCGAGCGTCGCCGCTCGGTTCGCGTGTGATTCACGTGACCGAGAAGCCGAAGCCCACCGGGTACCGCATTCTCGAAGACGACATCCGCGTAAGCGTCAATCCGATTTCGTGGCACGGACTCGGCGCCGCGTGCGTTGCCGCATTGACGGGAATGCCGCAGGTCGCGTCGGCCGCCACGCTCGGCTACGACACGAAGATGGCGGCGCCGGACCGGGAGGACGCACTTCGCAGCGGCAAGCTCGTGCTCGTGGCGGAGGATCACCCGGTGAACCAGGAGCTGATCCGCCATCAGCTTTCGCTGCTGGGTTTCGCGTGCGACGTGGTACATGACGGGGCCGAGGCGTTCGCGGCGTTGGCTGACACGCGCTATGGCTTTCTGATCACGGATTGCCACATGCCGAACATGACCGGCTACGAACTCGCGCGCCGCATCCGGGCCGACGAGGCCGGCACAGCGCGTCGTCTGCCGATTCTCGGCATCACGGCGAGCACCGCGCCCGACGAATTGCGCAAGTGTCGCGAGTCGGGCATGGACGATTGCCTCGTGAAGCCAACCCGGCTTGCTACCTTGCGCGAACATCTGAATCGTTGGGGCGGCAAAGATAACCCGGTGCCCGTTCCCGAGACGCACTCCGTGCAAGTTGCCGTCGTGCCAATTCATGGCGACGACGAGCTCGATCTGAGCGCAATGGCGCAACTGTGGGGCAGCGACGCGACAGTGAAGGCGCTGCTGGATGCGTTCGTGGCGTCCTTCCGCGAGGATCTCGTCGCGTTTCGGCGATTGCTCGATCGTGGCACGGTCGATGATCTGCGGGACTGGCATCACCGCGTGGTCGGGGCGGCAAGCGTGTTGCAGTATCGGCCGCTGCTCGGCGCGCTGGAGGATTTCCGCCGCGATTTGCATGTGAAATCGCGCGACGTGCGGCGTAGCGAAGGAATGGCGCTGATCGCGCGATGCGAACAGCTCGTCGAGCGCATCCAGGCGCAAGGCGCGACGATTCTCTGATCCGGCGGTCCGTTCGCAATCCTTGCTATTCGGGGAGCGCTTCGGGGTTCGCATTCGCGAGGCCGCGGTCGCGAAAGTAGGCCAGCGCGAAATCCACGAAGGAGCGTGTCTTGGCCGATACGTGCCTGCGCCCGGGATAGACGATCGACACTTCCTTGTCCGCGTCCTGGAGTGTGTATCCCGGCAGCAGCCGCACGAGTGATCCCGCGTCGATGTCCTGCGCCACATAGTTTTCCGGCAGCACCGCGATTCCCATTCCGGAAAGCGCCGCTTGCCGCAACATGTGCGAACTGTTCACGCTGTATGCCGGATCGAGTGCGACGTTCTCGACCGCGCCCGACGGTCCGACGAAGGACCACATCGGGCCATGTATGTCCGCGGACGGCGCGAGAAACTCGTGTGCCGGCAGCGCGGCGGGACGGGCGGGCGCGCCGCGCCGCGAAAGGTAGACCGGCGATGCGACGAGCGCTGCCGCGACCCTGACCAGCGGGCGGTTGATCAGCATGCCGCTGTTGACGAGATGAGGCACGACGATACCGACGTCGAAGCCTTCCGCGACGAGATCGACCGGACGATGCAGCAGCGTCAGCCGCAGCTTCACGTTCGAATACTGCTCACGAAACGCACACAGCATCGGCGTGAGTCCGAGCAACGAGAACGATGCCGACGCCACGAGCTTGAGCGTGCCTGACGGATCGATCGAACTGTTCGCCATCGACGCTTCGATGGCCTCGACTTGCTCGATCACTGCACGGCAGCCGTCGGCATACTCGCGACCGGCCTCGGTCAGCGAGACGCTGCGTGTGGTCCGGTTCAGTAGTCGCGTGTTCAGATGGGCTTCCAGCAGGGAGACGTAACGGGTCACCACGGCATTGGAAAGATCGAGCGCCGCAGCGGCACGGCTGAACGACTCGGTTTCTGCCACCTTCATGAACACGCGCATCGCTTGGAATTGATTCATTGAGAGAGCGATGTGAGAAGCGCTCTTTTGAACGCCTCGTAAGGTAAATCGATGCAGGCGACTGGAGCATCGCCTCGCGTGCGCGATCTTAGAGCGCGCTGGAATGCGCAGGAATCGGAGGGTTCCGATCCAAGGCGGGTGTCTCAATGAGACCACTGTGGCATGGATGCAACTGATGCCCACAAGCACGCCCGGATAGCACGAATCAAACGATCTGTAAGTCCATGCGGCCTAAGCGTTAACTCATCTTGAAATTTGACTTTTCGACTTATTCGAAAAGGCTTTTGTGTTTCTCTCGTCGGCGTCCCAAAAAAATCGGGCAATAAACTTTGTCCTGCCGAATATCGGTGCTGAGCTGAACGAGCAAAGAGGCAATCCAAGCTCGACGTGCGTCGGCCTGAAGCAACCTATCGAGTTTCAAGACTCAAAGGAACACACATGAAAAAGACTCTGATCGTAACGGCTGTCGCCGCTCTGGCCGCATCGTTCGCAACCGCTGCAAGCGCGCAAAGCAGCGTCACCCTGTACGGCGTAGTCGACGCGGGCTTCACGTACGTGAACAACGTCTTCAACGAGAATCCCGGCCGCGACTCGCTGAAAGGCACCTACGTCGGTATGACTGGTGGCAACGTGCAGCAGAGCCGTTGGGGCCTGCGCGGCGCCGAGGATCTGGGCGGCGGCATGAAGGCGATCTTCACGTTGGAAAGCGGCTTCAATCTGGCTAACGGTTCTCTCTCGAACGGTGGCGGGCTCTTCAATCGCCAGGCGTTCGTCGGCCTGTCGTCGTCGCAATTCGGAACCGTTACGCTCGGTCGCCAGTACGACGCTGTCGTCGATTATCTGGCTCCGATCAGCGCGGCGGGCACTTGGGGTGGCAGCTATTTCGGCCACATCTTTGGCAACGATAACCTGAACAGCAACTACAGCATCGCGAACGCGATCAAGTACCAAAGCGCCAACTACGCCGGCTTCTCGATGGCCGCGCTGTACGGCTTCTCGAACCAAGGCGGCAATTTCACGAACAACCGCGCGTATAGCCTCGGCGCAGGTTATGCAAATGGTCCGTTCAAGCTCGGCGTCGCTTATACGCAAGCGAACGGAGTGAATTCCGCGACCAATCAAAACGGTGCGGTCGTTGGCAACCAGTTTGTGACGCTGAACGACCAAGGCGTTTCGGTGCCGGGTCGCCGCCTGCGCACGTACGGTGCCGGTGCAGGTTACTCCTACGACGCGATGACGTTCGGTCTTCTCTGGACTCAGTCGCGCCTGGATAACACCTATGTGGCCAACAATTCGATGTATGTGAACAACTTCGAAGTGAACGGGCGCTACATGCTGACTCCGGCGCTCTCGCTCGGTGCGGCATACACGTACTCGCAGGGCAAGACGCAGGTGGCCGGTGAATCGGGCGAAATCTTCCGCTATCACCAGATCGGCGTTCAGGCGGACTACTCCCTGTCGAAGCGTACCGATGTCTACGTAGAAAGCGTGGCGCAACTCGGCTCGGGTGGTGCTACGGCATGGATCGCTAACAACAACGGGATCAATCCGTCGACGAGCTCGCGTCAGGTTCTCGTGAGCACGGGTCTGCGTCACCGCTTCTAATCACGGTCGAGTTGTAAGGACCGTAGCAAAAGGGCACCGCGAGGTGCCCTTTTTTCATTGGCTCGTGCAGTTGAAGCGACATGCGGCCCAGAGCCGGATGCACTACCATGACATCGCGGCCGGCATTTGCGCGGAGATCGATCCCCGCGTGTCCCGGCCTCTACGGGGAGAGCAGGCATGATCGCGTTGCACAGACTGCATGGTCGCTGGATTGCAGGATTAACCCTCTCGCTCATCGCTTCGGGCGCGGCCCTTGCCGATACCGTCGCGCTCAAAGCCAACCTCCAGCCTTCGAGCGAAGTGCCGCCGCGCGTAAGCAAAGGCCACGGCATGGTCGACGCGACTTTCGACACCGACACCAAAGTGCTGACCTGGACGGCGACCTACGCTGAACTGTCCGGTCCGGTGACGATGGCGCATTTTCACGGTCCCGCGCCGGTCGGTCAGAACGCGAAAGTGCAGGTGCCCGTCGACAAGAACGCGCTCGCGACGCCGATGAAAGGACAAGCGACGCTGACGGATCAGCAGGTGACCGATCTCATGACGGGGCAGTGGTACTTCAACATTCATACGCAGGAGAACCCGACCGGCGAGATACGCGGTCAGGTGATGCCTGCAAATTGATGCAGGCCGACGATGAGTTGGCAACGCGCCCTGGCTTGCTGGTCCTTGCGCGTCAGCATGCGACCGCATTCGGCCAAGCATGCGCTCGACGTCGGTTTCGCCCGAAAGTACGCGTCCCGACGAATCTGGTCGCCGCGTGTTCCGAAAGGCTGGCGACTCGACATCCGCGAGGGGAGCACCGACGCCCCGCTGCGCGGCGAATGGCTGACACCGCCGACAAATCCGCGCGCAACGATTCTCTATCTTCACGGCGGCGGCTATTACTTCTGCTCGCCGCGCAGTCATCGCGCGATTACGTTCGGCTTGGCCGAGAGGTCAAACGCCCGAGTTTTTTCGCTCGATTACCGTCTCGCGCCTGAACATCGCTTTCCCGCGGCGCTTGACGATAGCGTCGCCGCGTATCGGCGCTTGCTTGAAGATGGCGTGTCCGCGCAATCGATCGCGATCGCCGGCGATTCTGCCGGTGGCGGACTCGCGCTCGCGACGCTGCTCGCGCTGCGCGACGCGGGCGATCCGCTCCCCGCGGCGGCCGTCGTGTTTTCTCCGTGGACGGATCTGACATCTGGCGGCGAATCGATGCGAACCAACGAGGGCCGCGATCCGATGTATCACGCGTCGATATTTCCTCGCGTGGCGGCGCAGTATCTCGGCGCCGGCGATGCGCGAAATCCTTACGCGTCACCGATATTCGGCGAGTTCGAAGGCTTGCCGCCGCTTCTGATTCAGGTCGGCGATACGGAACTGCTGCTCGACGATTCGACTCGCGTGGCGGCCAAAGCGCGCGCGGCGGGCGTGCGCGTCGAACTGGAGATCTGGCGCGACGTCCCGCACATCTTCCAGATCTGGTCGCCGTTCATGCCCGAAGCGCGCGACGCGCTCGCGCACGCCGCGTCATTCATCGAAGCGGCGACCTCCGCGCCCCACGCTCATCTTCCGCCCATTACCTCGATCGTCTGATAAGCACGCTCGACGGCCGATGCACCGTATCGGCGCTCGAGCCTGCGCACGGTGAAATGCCCGTGCGCCATCTGCTGAAAATGGTCGATGAACACCGTATTGACCATCGCGCCCAGCACCGCGCCGATCGCCGGAATGGACTTCGCGGCGACTTGCTCGCTCACCTGCACCGAGAATCGCGACGCGATCGTCTGCAGGAACTTGAGCAGCGCCGTCGAGCCATGACTGCCCAATCCCTTGGCGGCGATGTCGTGGGTCGCGCGCGAAACCGACTGCGCGAGCGCGCCGCGCACGATGAAATAGCCGAGGTCGGCGTTGTCGTCGCTGGCTTTGGTGCCGCCCATGCCCAGTACCATCAGGCATTGCAGTTGCGTCTCCACGCGATGCACGTCCTCGCCCTCGCTACGCGCGATATCGCAGATCGAGCGGAACATCAGTGTCGTCGTGACCGGCAGTTCGACCGGCAGCGCGAAGAGGCCGAACGCTCCGCCCGCCGCGCCGGTCGTCGCGACGGCCAGCTTGTGCATCAGGTTATGCGGTCTGTCGGGCGGCGGCGCGAGCAGCGAATCGGACGGCGCGCTCTTGCCGATCGTGCGCAGCGCGAGTTGCAGGCACTTTCGCAGCGCGAGCTGCGTCGCGTCGTCGACTTTTTCCTGCGCGGCCGCCGGCATGCGACCCATCAGCTTTTCGATGGGCGCGCCGACGACGCTCGCGAGCTTCATCGTCAGGGACGGGCTTTCCAGCGCTTCCTTCGCCCGCGCGAGCGCCGCGAAATCTTCGGTTGTCAGTGGCGAGGTGATGATCGGCGTCGGTTCCATGCGATGTTGTCTGTCCGGTGAAGGGAAATTGCCCACGCAGATTAGAGCGCGGCACCGTGCTATGATTCCATTTCATTTGACGCGTCAATTATTGCGCTTACAAAAGATGGCCGTTCACACAGCCGCGCATCATTCCAGCGGACAGGTCCTGCCTTTCCGCGAATCCCTCATGGCGATGCTGGGCGTCTCGTTCGTCACGATGCTCGTCGCGCTCGATCAGACGGTGGTGGGCACCGCGCTGCCGACAATTGTCGCGGAGCTCAAGGGCTTCGATCTCTACGCGTGGGTCGCCACTTCGTATCTTCTGACTTCCGTCATCACCGTGCCGATCTTCGGACGGCTCGGCGACTACTACGGCCGCAAGCCCTTCGTGATCGCGTCGATTGTCGTGTTCACGGTAGCGTCAGCGCTTTGCGGTCTCGCCAACAGCATGATGTTTCTCGTGCTCGCGCGCGGGTTGCAAGGCGTCGGCGGCGGGATGCTGGTCGGCACCGCGTTTGCGTGCATCGCCGATCTCTTTCCCGATAACGTCGTCCGCCTGCGCTGGCAAGTGATGATGAGTTCCGCGTTCGGCATCGCCAACGCGGTCGGACCGTCGCTCGGCGGCTTTCTCACGCAATATTACGGCTGGCGCTCGGTGTTCTACGTGAACCTGCCGGTCGGCGTCGTTTCGCTCTTTTTCGTGTGGCGCTTCCTGCCGCATCTGCGCCATGTTGCGCACGAGGGCAAGATGCGCCTCGACTGGCCCGGCGCCGCGCTGATCGCGGTGGCGCTCGGCGCGCTGCAATTGTTCGTCGAGATGCTGCCGAAACTCGGCTTCGGCGCCGAAACGGCCGCGCTGCTCGGGATGAGCGTCGCCGCCGGCTTCGCGCTGTGGAAATGGGAGATGCGCTGCGATTACGCGATCTTGCCCGTCGACATGTTTCGCAACAAGGCGCTCGCCGCGCTCTTCACGCTCGCGATTCTCGGCGGTTTCACGATGTTCTCGCTGCTCTTCTACGCGCCGTTGCTGTTCCAGGGCGGCTTCGGCATGTCACCGAAAGACGCCGGCATGATGATCACGCCGCTGGTCGTCTTCATCACGATCGGCAGCATTGTGAACGGGCGCATCGTCACGCGGCTGAAGAACGCCAATCTGATGCTGTATGCCGGTTTCGCGTTGCTCGCCGTGTCGTGTCTGGGCATCGTCGTCGCGACGCACAATATGCCGCGCTCGCTGCTGCTCGTGATCATGCTGCTCGGCGGACTCGGCCTCGGCTTCGTGATGCCGAATCTCACGGTCTTCGCGCAGCAGACCGCGGGACGCGCCCATCTGGGCATCGCAACCGCGTTGCTGCAATCGCTGCGCATGATCGGCGGGATGATCGGCACCGCGCTCACCGGCACGCTTGTCGCCCATCTGTATGCGAGCGGCGTGACGCTCGCGCTCGAAAAGGATCATGCGATGCATTGGGCCGGCGATCTTTCCGATCCGCAAATCCTCATCAATCGCGAAGGTCAGCAGACGCTGCTCGCGCAACTGTCGGCCGCGGGCCATAACGGCGCGATACTGCTCGAAGCGGCGCGCGAAGCGCTCGTCGCCGCGATTCACATCGGACTTGCGCTGGCGGCGCTGGTCGCGGTGGTGTCGCTGTGGCAGTCGCGCCGCGTGCCGCCGGTGCGCCTGAAAGGGCCGCAGGAACCGGTCATCGTCGCCGAATGACTACGGAAATCGAAAGCATGAATGAACAGGACCGTATCGCCGTGGTGCAGCAGTTCGGACGAACCTATCGCGCGTTCATGTCGGCGTTCGAGGCGGCCGTCGGCCAGCCGATGCCGCGCTGGCGCATTCTGCTCGCGTTGCACGAGCACGCGGGCGTGCTGTCGCAGAAGCGGCTCGTCGAGCGTCTGAAAGTGGATCCGGGCGCGCTGACGCGTCAGTTGAAGACGCTGGAAGGACTCGGCTGGATCGTGCGCAGCGTCGATGCGCGCGACAACCGTGTATCGAATGTCGCGCTGACGGCGCAAGGGCGCGCCATCGCCGAAGAAGGCCTGCCGCGACGCAATGCGTTCCTGCACGACACGATGGCCTCGTTGCCCGACGAGGCTATCGAAGCCCTGTCGAGCGCGCTTCACATGTTCGAGGGACGCATCCAGGAAGTCGCGGCCGCGAATGCGTCGCAGGCGGCCGCGATGGAAGAGAAGGCTTAGAAGAACGTTTCGATCACTTCGGTGACGCGATATTTCGGATCGACGACGAGAATCTGACGCCACTTGTCGAAGGTCAGGCACGGATGCGAAATGTCGAACGCGATCATGTCGCCGACCTTCACGTCGTCGCCCGGCTTGATGCGCAAGTACGCGTGCTGATCCATCAGGCCGAAAATTTCCCAGCCTTCGTCGGGCGACACATCGCGCGGCGCTTCATTGCCCGGACGATAGTGCTTCGCCGGCTCCGGCATGCCCGCATCGAACGCGGAATCGCGCTTGCCCAGACCGATGATCGCGCGGTCGGGTTCCGGAATCGACTGCACGTACGCCCACAGTTGCAGCGCCGGCTTCAAACCTTGACCCATCTTCTTCGCGATCGGATTGCGCGCGAAAATCTCGTTTTGCGCCTTCTTGTAGATACCGACGTCGTGCGTCAGATAGCACCCCGGACGCAGCACCACCTCGATCGCGTCGCTGTTGGCCTTCGCGAACTCGTCGGCGACGACGTCGTACCATGCCGAGCCCGCGCCCGACAGGATCGCCGGCTTGCGCGCGATCTTGCCTTCGTCGATCAGCTTGCGCGTGATGCCGACCGCGCTCTTCAGAAACTCGCGCACCTTCGTTTCATCCTGCAGCACGCCTTCGTACAGTTCGATGCCCGCAAGCTCGATCGTGCCCTGCCAGCGCGCGATTGCGGCAAGCACCGCATCGCGCTGCGCGTCGTCGCGCACGCCGGTGCGCCCGCCCGGCACGCCCAGTTCGATCAGCACGTTCAGCTTCTTGCGCACCGAGCTGAAGAATTCGCCGAGCTGATCGACGCCATCGGCTGAATCGACCAGACAGAAGAACTCGAAATTGGCGTCCGTCAGCAGTTCGGCGATCATGCCCATGTTGCGCTTGCCGACTAGCTGATTCGCCATCAGGATGCGATGAACGCCGCCACGATACGCCGCGCGCACCTGATGCGCCGTCGCGAGCGTGATGCCCCACGCGCCGGTGTCGAGCTGGCGGCGAAAGAGTTGCGGCGCCATCGTCGTCTTGCCGTGCGGCGCGAGCTTCACGCCGTATTCGCCGACGAACGCCTGCATCCACTTCAGATTGTGTTCGATGCGATCGGAATAGAGCACGGCGGCGGGCAGGCTCACGTCCTCTTCGAGCAGACTCCATTGCAGACGCGACGCGTCGTTCAACTGGATACTCGTGCCCGGCACCATGCCGAGACCCTTGCCGAACGGGTCGATCGTCGCGTTCTGATAGTTTGTAACTTTCATGTGCTGCTACTCCATCGTCCGTTTAAATAAACCTTGTGCGCGATCCGATGCGCGTCAAGGTTGACGGTGCTATGTTAACCAAAGTAGCATCCGGCATGGAAATGTTATTTAGTAACATGCGCTTCTCGTAAACCCGTGGAATCCTCATGAACGGCCACGCCGACACGCTCAGTTTCGACATCGTCGCACGCATCGCGGAGCGCGCGCCCGAGTTGCGCGGTGCCGAGCGCAAGGTCGCCGCGCTGATTCTCGACGACATCGTGAGCGCGTCGCGCGCGAGCATCGGCGCGCTGGCCGACAAGGCGGAAGTCAGCGTCGCGACGGTCACGCGTTTTGCGAAAGCGGTCGGCTGCGAGGACGTGCGCGAGCTGAAGCTGCGGCTTGCGCAGGCGGCGGGCGTCGGCCAGCGCTTTTTCAGGCGCGATCCCGATGCCGTGCCCGATTCGCTCGCCGCGCGCATTTTCGAGGAAGTGCAGGCGACGCTCGCGCAAAATCAGGGCGCGCTTTGCGGCGCGCCGATCGCCGAAGCCGCCGATGCGCTCGCGGCGGCGTCGATGATCTACGTGTTCGGCATGGGCGGCGGATCGACCGCGCTCGCCGACGAAATGCGTTTTCGCCTCGTGCGGCTCGGACGGCCGGTCGCGTCGTACCAGGACGGGTTGTTGCAGCGCATGGTGGCGTCGACCTTGTCGAAGGAACATGTCGTGGTCGCGCTGTCGGTGACGGGACAGACGCCCGAAATCGTCGAAAGCTGCGCGCTCGCGAAACAGTACGGCGCGCGCGTGATCGCGCTGACCGCGCCCGCGTCGCCGCTCGGCGCGCTCGCGGACTGGCTGATTCCGGTCATCGCGATCGAAACGGACTTCATCTACAAGCCGTCGTCGTCGCGCTACGCGATGATGATGGCGCTCGATTTGCTCGTCACCGAACTGGCCGTGAAGCAGGCCGATCACAGCCGCGAACTGCTGCGCCGCATGAAACACGCGCTCGACTCGCATCGCGGCGGCGGCGAGCGTCAACCCTTGGGAGACTGATCATGGAATCGTTGAAGGCCGATACGCTGATCGTCGGCGCGCGCCTGATCGACGGCACGGGCGCGCCCGCCGTCGAGCGCGATGTCGCCGTGCGCGACGGGCGCATCGTCGCGATCGAGGCGCCGGGCGGCCTGTCCGGCTGGAGCGCCGACGAAACCTTCGACGCGCAAGGCAGAGTGCTCGCGCCCGGTTTCATCGACGTTCACACGCACGACGACACCCACGTCATTCGCTCGCCGCAGATGATGCCGAAGATCACGCAGGGCGTGACGACAGTGATCGTCGGCAATTGCGGGATCAGCGCGTCGCCGGTGACGCTCAAGGGCGATCCGCCTGATCCGATGAATCTGCTCGGCAATGCCGCCGCGTTCAAATATCCGACCTTCGCCGCGTATGTCGACGCGGTGAACGAAGCCCGCCCGGCGGTGAACGTCGGCGCGCTGATCGGTCATACGGCGCTGCGCAACAATCATATGGATCGGCTGGACCGCGGCGCTTCGGGCGATGAAGTCGCCGCGATGCGCGCGCAGCTCGAAGAGGCGCTGGACAACGGCGCGCTCGGTCTGTCGAGCGGGCTCGCGTACGGATCGGCCTTCAACGCGCCGCCGGAAGAAGTGCAGGCGCTCGCCGAGCCGCTCGCCCGCGCGGGCGCGCTCTACACGACGCACATGCGCACCGAGTTCGACGCCATCCTCGACGCGATGGACGAGGCGTACCGCGTCGGACGGCATGCGCGCGTGCCGGTGGTGATTTCGCATCTGAAGTGCGCGGGGCCGTCGAACTGGGGGCGCAGCACGGAAGTGCTGAAGTCGATCGAGGCGACGCGCGACGGTCAGCCGGTCGGCTGCGACTGCTATCCGTATAACCGCAGCTCGTCGACGCTGGATCTGAAGCAGGTCACGGGCGATATCGACATCACGATCACATGGTCGACGCCGCATCCGGAAATGGCGGGCAAGCTGATCCGCGAGGTCGCCGACGAATGGAAGGTCACGCAGCAGGAAGCGGCGAAGCGCCTTCAGCCGGCGGGCGCGGTGTATCACAACATGTCGGAAGACGACGTGCGGCGCATCCTCTCGCATCCCGCGACGATGGTCGGCTCGGACGGCTTGCCGAACGATCCGCTTCCGCATCCGCGTTTGTGGGGCGCATTTCCGCGCGTGCTCGGCCACTACGTGCGCGACACGGCGTTGATCTCGCTCGAAGAGGCGGTGCGGAAGATGACGAGCCTGTCGGCGCGTCGCTTCGGCTTGACGGAGCGCGGCGAGCTGAAGGTGGGCTATCACGCGGATCTGGTCGTGTTCGATCCGGACCGCGTGCGCGATGCCGCGACGTTCGCGCAACCGCAACAGGCGGCGGACGGCATCGACGCGGTTTGGGTGAATGGCGTTTTGACGTATCGCGAGCAGGCCGTGACCGGCGCGCGCGCGGGACGTTTCGTGGCGCGCGGTTCGGCATCGAAGCTCGATGCCGCCGGCGCGTTTTGAGAATTTGATTGCGTAAGGAAAAGGAGTCGAAGAGATGAAGCGTTATGGCGTGGAAGGTGGCAAGGGACAGGGCGGCGCGCATATGCCGTTCGCACGCGCGGTCGAAGCCGATGGCTGGCTGTTCGTATCGGGCCAGACGCCGATGGAAAACGGCGAGGTCATCAACGGCGGCATCGTCGAGCAATCGCACAAGGCGATCCAGAACGTGCTCGCGATTCTGAAGGAAGCGGGCTACGGCACCGAGCACGTCGTGCGCTGCGGCGTGTGGCTGGACGATCCGCGCGATTTCGCGTCGTTCAACAAGGTGTTCAAGGAATACTTCGGCGCGAATCCGCCGGCGCGCGCCTGCGTGGTGTCGTCGATGGTGATCGACTGCAAGGTCGAGGTGGATTGCGTGGCTTACAAGAAGGCGTAAGCGCGATTGCGGCTCTGGTTCGTGAGAAGCAGAGCCGCGCCTTCATTCACTGCCGCGCCAGCCTTGCATTGTCCGGCATCGGCAAATTGAAATTGGTGCGGAACGGGTTGATGTCCAGCCCGCCGCGCCGTGTGTATCGCGCATACACAGCGAGCCGTTCCGGCTTGCACTCTCGCATGATGTCCATGAAGATGCGCTCGACGCATTGCTCATGAAACCCGGTATGTTCGCGATAAGAAACGATATATCGCAACAACCCCGCGTGATCGATCTGCCCGCCGTAATAGCGGATCTGCACGCTGCCCCAGTCCGGCTGTCCCGTCACCGGGCAATTCGATTTCAACAGATTCGAAAACAGCGTCTCGTCGACGGGCGCTTCGTCGTGCGCGGCCTTCAACAACGAAGGATCGGGCGAGAACACCTCGCAATCGAGATCGAGCCGGTCGAGCGACAAACCATCGAACTCTTCCATCGTGAGCTTGCCGAAATCGGCCGGCGCCGCGATCTGCACCGAAACCGTCGCGCCGCACACCGCGGAGACATCGCGCTTGATGGCGGCGCGCACGTCGTCGACCGAATCGAACTGCGTCTGCGCGAACGAGCCGAGATACAGCTTGAACGACTTCGACTCCACGATATTCGGCGAATCCGCCGGCACGAAGAACGTCGCGACCGCGATCTGCGGCTTGCCGCGCCGGTTCAGCCACGACAGCTCGTAGGCGTTCCAGATGTCCGTGCCGAAGAACGGCAGGCGCGCGGGCACGGCGATCGCATCGCGCGCGCGCTTGCGGTCGATCGGAAACAGCAGCGACGCATCGTACTGTTCGGTGTAGTGGACGGGCTTGCCGAGCGGAGATTGATCGGGTGTCATGATGCGTTCGCTATGCCGCTGAGAACGTGCCCCGTCGCCGTGACGACGCGAGCGGATTCGCAGTGGCGAATTTGATCGTCGAAGAAAAAGTCGGGCTCGAATTCGCGCAGGAATTCACCCTTGTCGAGTCCGCCGAGAAACATCGCTTCGTCGATTTCGATGTCCCAGGCCATCAGCGTGCGGATCGCGCGCTCGTGCGCGGGCGCGGAGCGCGCGGTGACGAGCGCCGTGCGGATGTGCATCGGCGAGCGGCTTTCGTTGTCGTCGGCGATGCGTTGCAGCTTGTTCAAGGCCGCGAGCAGCGGCTTCAGCGGGCCGCCGGGAAGCGGCGAGTCCTTCTTTTGCGTTTCATGGCCGACGAAGGCGCCGAGTCCCTCGGTCTGAAAGACGCGCTCGGCTTCATCGGAGAAGAGCACGGCGTCGCCATCGAACGCGATGCGGATCTCGTCCGCGTAACGGCTCGCGGCGCGCGGCGTTTCCGGCAGCACGCGCGCGGCGGGGAAACCGGCGGCGAGCGCATCGCGCACATCGTCCGGATTCGCCGAAAGAAACAGCGACGCGCGCAACGGCTTCAGATACGCGAACGGCGAACGGCCGCGCGTGAACACGCCGCGCTCGATCGACAGGCCGTGTTCGCGGCACGAATGAAATGCGCGCAGGCCGCTGATCGGATCGCTGCGCGACAGGATCACGACTTCGACGCGCTGTTCCCCGGCGTTCAGCGCGAGCAGCTTGCGAATCAGTCCGAACGCGACGCCCGGTTTCGCGGGCCGCTCCAGACGCGAGCGTTGCAGCGCTTCGTATTGCGCGAGATCGCCTGTTTCGAAGACGCGGTTCTCTTCCTCGAAGTCGAAGAGCGCGCGCGATGAAATCGCGACGACGAGCTTGTCTTCGAGCGTGAACTTCGGCATGGCTTTTTACGCCAGGAAGAGCTTGTAGACCGGATTCGCGCCTTCGTCCCACCACGGATAGCCGAGCGTCGCGAGGAAGCGTTCGAACTCCGCATTGTCCGACTGCGGCACCTGAATGCCGACGAGAATCGAGCTGTAATCCGCGCCCTGATTCCGGTAATGGAACAGGCTGATGTTCCACTCCGGCGCCATCGACGAAAGGAACTTCATCAGCGCGCCCGGGCGCTCGGGAAACTCGAAGCGCAGCAGACGTTCGTCCTGCGCGAGCGGCGAACGCCCGCCGACCATATAGCGGATGTGCTGCTTCGAGAGTTCGTCGTGGGACAGATCGACGGTCGCAAAACCATGTTCGATGAACGACGACATCATCTGCGCCGTTTCCTTGCGCGACTTGATCTGCACGCCGACGAAGATATGCGCGGCCTTTTCATCGGCGATACGGTAGTTGAACTCGGTCACGCTGCGTGTGCCGACGAGCTCGCAGAAGCGTCTGAAGCTGCCGCGCTCTTCCGGAATCGTCACGGCGAACACGGCCTCGCGCGCCTCGCCGACTTCCGCGCGCTCAGCGACGAAGCGCATGCGGTCGAAGTTCATGTTCGCGCCCGAAGTCACCGCGATCAACGTCTTGCCTTCGATGCCCTCGCGCTCCGCATACAGCTTCGCGCCGGCGACGGCGAGCGAGCCGGCCGGCTCGAGCACCGAACGCGTGTCCTGAAACACGTCTTTGATCGCGGCGCAGAGCGCATCGGTGTCGACGGTGATGACTTCGTCGAGCAACTCGTTGCACAGCCGGAAGGTTTCCTCGCCGACGAGCTTTACCGCCGTGCCGTCCGAAAACAGGCCGACTTCGGAAAGCGTGACGCGCTCGCCAGCCTTGATCGACTGCGCCATCGCGCAGGAATCCTCGGTCTGCACGCCGATCACCTTGATCTCCGGGCGCACGGCCTTGATGTACGCCGCGACGCCCGCGGCGAGTCCGCCGCCGCCGATCGGGCAGAAAATCGCGTGGATCGGGCCCTGATGCTGGCGCAGGATTTCCATCGCGACGGTGCCTTGTCCGGCGATAACGTCCGGATCGTCGAACGGATGCACGAAGGTGAGGCCGCGCTCTTCCTGCAACTGCACGGCGCGCGCGTAGGCGTCGCTGTACGATTCTCCCGCGAGCACCACTTCGACGGTCGGGCCGCCGTGCGCGCGGATCGCGTCGATCTTCACTTGCGGCGTGGTCGTCGGCACGGCGATGACCGCGCGGCAGCCGAGCCGCGCCGCCGACAGCGCCACGCCCTGCGCGTGATTGCCCGCCGACGCCGTGATCACGCCGCGCGCGAGCACGTCGGCGGGGAGATTCGCCATCTTGTTGTAGGCGCCCCGAATCTTGAACGAGAAAACCGGCTGATTGTCCTCGCGCTTGAGGAACACGGCGTTGTGCAGGCGCGCGGACAGGCTGCGCGCGGGTTCGAGCTCGCTTTCGCGCGCGACGTCGTACACGCGCGCGGTCAGCACTTTTTTCAGGTAGTCGGGATGTGTCATGCGAGGGATCGTCACGCGGCAACGGTCCGCGCGGGTTTTCGAGGGCGAAAACATCAATGATAGCGCCAACCGCGCGCATTCCGGGCGTGCCATGCGCTCAGACCGTCCGGACGGTCGTGCAAAAAAGCGTCGAAAATGCCGGAAACGTGTCGCGAATTCACACGCAAATGCCCCTTCTCGCTGCTAGCGCCAGCCGACGCGCGCCACCGCGATGGGTTAGAATTTCTTTTTACGAATCAGCAATCAGGATCGGCAGATGCACCGGCAGCTTCGGATCGATTTTCTTGCGCATGTTTCCCGCGAGTCGCATCCCGCGGCGCAAAGGCATGCGCGCCACGCGCGATCGTGGCGTTGATCCCGGGCACACCGAAGGCGCCGTGACGAGCTCCGGCGGCCTTCGCCAAGAGAAGTCTCATTCGAAAATCTGCGCCCCCACGCGCATCGCCGGCATTTCCGCTTTCATGGCGCGGGCGCCGGCACACCGAACCGTCGAACATGAACGCACCTCAAGCCTTCGATCCGAACGGCGCCCATGCCGCCTTGGCGCTCGATATCGAGCCGCGTCTCCGCGAAATTCCCTATAACTACACGTCGTTCTCCGATCGTGAAATCGTCATGCGGCTGCTCGGCGACGAAGCCTGGGCCGTGCTCGACGAACTGCGCAACGAGCGCCGCACCGGCCGCTCGGCGCGCATGCTGTATGAAGTGCTCGGCGATATCTGGGTCGTGCGCCGCAATCCGTATCTGCAGGACGACCTGCTCGACAATCCGAAGCGCCGCGCGCTTTTGGTCGAAGCGCTGAATCACCGTCTCGCCGAAATCGAGAAGCGCCGCAGCGCCGATCTCACCGCCCACAGCGCCGAAGCGGGCAGCCGCGAGCGCGCCGAGCGCGTGCAACTGCTGATCGCTGCCGCGCGCCGCGCCGTCGATGACTTCGCCGCCGAGTTCGGCCGCATGGCCGACTTGCGCCGGCGCGCGTCGCGCGTGCTGGGGAAAGAGACGCAGAAGGACAACATCAAGTTCGACGGCCTCTCGCGCGTCGCGCACGTGACCGACGCGACCGACTGGCGCGTCGAGTATCCGTTCGTCGTGCTGACGCCGGATTCCGAAGAGGAGATCGCCGGCCTGATCAAGGCCTGCTTCGAACTCGGGCTCACCGTGATTCCGCGCGGCGGCGGCACCGGCTACACCGGCGGCGCGATTCCGCTCACGCCGTTTTCGGCCGTCATCAACACGGAAAAGCTGGAGCAGCTCGGCCCCGTCGAAATGACGGATCTGCCGGGCGTCGATCACAAAGTCGCGACGATTTTCTCGGGCGCGGGCGTGGTCACGCGGCGCGTGACCGAAGCGGCGGAGCAGGCCGGCTTCGTGTTCGCGGTCGATCCGACTTCGCTCGATGCGTCCTGCGTCGGCGGCAATGTCGCGATGAACGCGGGCGGCAAGAAAGCGGTGTTGTGGGGCACGGCGCTCGACAACCTCGCGTGGTGGCGCATGGTCGATCCGGAAGGCAACTGGCTCGAAGTCACGCGTCTGGATCACAACTGCGGCAAGATTCACGACGTCGAAGTGGCGCGCTTCCGGCTCGACTGGTTCGACGGCAATCGTCCGCCGGGCGAGAAGCTGCTGCGCACCGAAAATCTCGATATCGCCGGCCGCACGTTCCGCAAGGAAGGGCTCGGCAAGGACGTCACCGATAAATTCCTCGCCGGTCTCCCCGGCGTGCAGAAGGAAGGCTGCGACGGCCTCATCACGTCGGCGCGCTGGATTCTGCACAAGATGCCCGCGCACACGCGTACCGTCTGCCTCGAATTTTTCGGCCAGGCGCGCGATGCGATTCCGAGCATCGTCGAGATCAAGGACTATCTGTTCGAGACGTCGAAGCAAGGCGGCGCGATCCTCGCCGGCCTGGAGCATCTGGACGAACGCTATCTGCGCGCGGTCGGTTATGCGACCAAGAGCAAGCGCAACGCGTTTCCGAAGATGGTGCTGATCGGCGATATCGTCGGCAACGACGCCGACGCGGTCGCCGCCGCGACCTCCGATGTCGTGCGCATGGCGAACGGCAAGAGCGGCGAAGGTTTCGTCGCGGTGAACGCGGAGGCGCGCAAGCGCTTCTGGCTCGACCGCTCGCGCACGGCCGCGATCGCGAAGCACACGAACGCGTTCAAGATCAACGAAGACGTCGTGATTCCGCTCAATCGCATGGGCGAGTACACCGACGGCATCGAGCGCATCAACATCGAGTTGTCGCTGAAGAACAAGCTGCAACTCGTCGATGCGCTCGAAGCGTTCTTCCGCGCGGGCAAGCTGCCCCTCGGCAAGACCGACGACGCGAACGAAATCCCCAGCGCCGAGCTGCTCGAAGACCGCGTGCAGCAGGCGCTCGATCTGCTGAAGCGCGTGCGCGAGCGCTGGACTTTCGTCGGCGACAAGCTGGACATCCCCTTGCGCGAGGCGCAGCACTATCTCGTCAATCTCGGCTATGAGGCGCTCGCGGAGAAGTTCGCGGATCGCGTCGACATTCAGCCGGACGCCAATGTGTTCCATGTCGCGCAAGACCGCACGGTGCGCATCTCGTGGAAGCAGGAGATTCGCGCGGAGTTGCGCCAGATCTTCAACGGCGGCGAATTCAAGCCGATCCTCGACGAAGCGCAGGCCATCCACAAAAAAGTGCTGCGCGGTCGCGTGTTCGTCGCGCTGCACATGCACGCGGGCGACGGCAACGTGCACACCAACATCCCGGTCAACTCCGACAACTACGAGATGCTGCAGGACGCGCATCACGCGGTCGCGCGCATCATGAAGCTCGCGCGTTCGCTGGATGGCGTGATTTCGGGCGAGCACGGCATCGGCATCACGAAGCTGGAGTTCCTGACCGAAGAGGAGATCGGCGATTTCCGCGCGTACAAGCAGCGCGTCGATCCGCACGGCCGCTTCAACAAGGGCAAGCTCTTCGACGGCGCCGACCTGCGCAACGCGTACACGCCGTCGTTCGGGCTGATGGGTTACGAGTCGATCATCATGCAGCAGTCGGATATCGGCGCGATCTCCGATTCCATCAAGGACTGTCTGCGCTGCGGCAAGTGCAAGCCGGTCTGCGCGACGCACGTGCCGCGCGCGAACCTGCTGTACAGCCCGCGCAACAAGATTCTGGCGACTTCACTGCTCGTCGAGGCGTTCCTGTACGAAGAGCAGACGCGTCGCGGCGTGTCGATCAAGCATTGGGACGAGTTCAACGACGTCGCCGATCACTGCACGGTCTGTCACAAATGCGTGACGCCGTGCCCGGTGAAGATCGATTTCGGCGATGTCACGATGAACATGCGCAACCTCCTGCGCAAAATGGGCAAGAAGAAGTTCAACGCGGGCAATGCGGCCGGCATGTTCTTCCTCAACGCGACGAATCCGCAGACCATCAACCTCGCGCGCCACGTGATGATGGACTTCGGCTATAAGGCGCAGCGCTTCGGCAACGACGTGCTGAAGAAAATCGTCAAGAAGCAGACGGCCCAGCCGCCCGCGACGGTCGGCAAGCCGCCGGCCGTCACGCAGGTGATCCATTTCGTTAACAAGAAGATGCCGGGCAATCTGCCGAAGAAGACGGCGCGCGCGCTGCTGGATATCGAGGACAACAAGATCGTTCCGATCATCCGCAATCCGCGCACGACCACTGTCGATTCGGAAGCGGTGTTCTATTTCCCCGGCTGCGGCTCGGAGCGCCTGTTCTCGCAGGTCGGACTCGCGACGCAGGCCATGCTGTGGGAAGCGGGCGTGCAGACCGTGCTGCCGCCGGGCTATCTGTGCTGCGGCTATCCGCAACGCGGCTCCGGTCAGTACGACAAGGCTGAGAAGATCGTCACGGACAATCGCGTGCTGTTCCATCGCGTCGCGAACACGCTGAACTATCTCGATATCAAGACCGTCGTCGTGTCGTGCGGAACCTGCTACGACCAGCTCGCGGGCTATGAATTCGAGAAGATCTTCCCGGGCTGCCGGATCATCGACATTCACGAATTCCTGCTCGAAAAGAACATGAAGCTCGACGGCGTGACCGGCACGCGCTACATGTATCACGACCCGTGTCACTCGCCGATCAAGACGATGGACCCGGTCAAGCTCGTGAACGACCTGATGGGCTCCGAGCACGACGGCTACAAGATCGAGAAGAACGATCGATGCTGCGGCGAGTCGGGCACGCTCGCGGTCACGCGCCCGGATATCTCCACGCAGGTGCGCTTCCGCAAGGAGGAGGAGATCCGCAAGGGTGCGGCGAAGTTGCGTGGCATTCCGATCGTCGCGCAAGCGGGCGCGGCGGGTGCGCAACCGGGTTCGGTGCTCAAGGCCGGCGACGGTCCTCAGCCGAATGGCCAGGACGTGAAAATCCTGACGAGCTGCCCGTCCTGCCTGCAAGGGCTGTCGCGCTACAACGAGGACGCCAATGTCGAGGCGGACTATATCGTCGTGGAGATGGCGCGCAAGGTGCTCGGCGAAAACTGGATGGAACAGTACGTCGAACGCGCGAATAATGGCGGTATCGAGCGCGTGCTGGTGTAATAGCGAAATCGAGGTTTGATTCGCTAGAGGTATGAGATGGACTGTGTGTTTTGCCGTGAAGACGGCGGCGAAGTGCTGTGGTCGGACGACGCGTTGCGCGTCGTCCTCGCCGATGAGCCCGACTGGCCGGGCTTGTGCCGCGTGATATGGGGCGCGCATGTCGCCGAAATGTCCGATTTGCCGGACAGCGATCGCGCGCGCGTGATGACCGCCGTCAACGGCGTCGAGCGTGCGATGCGCCGCGTGCTCGTGCCGGAGAAGATCAATCTGGCGAGTCTCGGCAATCAGGTGCCGCACGTCCACTGGCACATCATTCCACGTTTCTCCAACGATTCCCGCTACCCTCTGCCGATCTGGGCGCCGCGCCAGCGCACGGTGTCCGAATCGCAATTGTCCAAGCGCCGCGCCCAGGCGACGCTCTTGCGCGAGCAAGTGCGCAACGAGCTGAACCAGGCGTTCGGCCCGCAGGCCGGTCACCAATAAGACGAGATCATGAGCGGACTCACTTCAACCACGCCGATTCCCACCGGCGTCGTCGTGCATTCGAAATCCCGAGTGCTGGAACTGCAATACGGCGACGCGTCGTACCGCGTGCCGTTCGAGTTTCTGCGGGTCTATTCGCCTTCCGCCGAAGTGCAGGGCCACGGGCCGGGGCAGGAAACGCTGCAGACCGGCAAGCGCGAGGTGACGATCGTCGGCATCGATCCGGTCGGGCATTACGCGCTGCAACTGAATTTTTCGGACGGTCACAATACCGGCATCTATTCCTGGGACATCCTGCACGACCTGGCGACGCGTCAGGACGAATTGTGGAGCGAGTATCTGGCGAAACTGGAAGCCGCGGGGGTGGACCGCGACACGCCGATGGCCGCCAAGCCATCCGGTGGCCACTGTCACTGAGCATCAGGGCTGCGGCATAAAGCCGCATGGCCGGCGCGACGATTGCGCAGACATAGAACGAACAACAGGCGAGGAAAAAGCGCGATGAGCAAGACCCACTTCGGATACGAAACGGTCGACGAGCAGGACAAGGCGAAGAAAGTGGCGGGCGTGTTTCACTCCGTCGCGAGCAACTACGACTTGATGAACGACCTGATGTCCGGCGGACTGCATCGGATCTGGAAGCACTTCACGATCGGGCAGGCCAAGGTGCGGCCGGGCTACAAGGTGCTGGACATCGCCGGCGGCACAGGCGATCTGGCGATGGCTTTCGCCAAGCAGGCCGGCGACACGGGGGAAGTCTGGCACACGGACATCAACGAATCGATGCTGCGCGTGGGGCGCGACCGGCTCATCGACAAGGGCGTGTTGACGCCCGCGCTGCTCTGCGATGCCGAGAAGATTCCGTTCCCGGACAATTATTTCAATGTGGTTACGGTCGCCTTTGGTCTTCGTAACATGACGCACAAGGACCGTGCGTTGGCAGAAATGACCCGCGTGCTCAAGCCGAGCGGCAGGTTGCTCGTGCTGGAGTTCTCGAAAGTGTGGGAACCGCTGAAAAAGCCGTACGATATCTACAGTTTCAAGATCTTGCCGTGGCTTGGCGAAAAAGTGGCCAAAGATGCGGATAGCTATCGGTATTTGGCCGAGTCCATTCGCATGCACCCGGACCAGGAAACTTTGAAAACGATGATGGAACAAGCGGGCCTGGATCGAGTCGAATATTACAATTTGTCAGGTGGCGTGGTAGCGTTACACGTCGGGACCAAATTTTGATGTTCCACTCTCTTAAGGATTCGATATGTTCGATTCGCGCAAACCCCAATCCCGGGGTTTCCTGAACATCTTCTTCAGGAAGGCCGGAATCTTGGCGCTGGCTGGCGTTATTGCGGCTGGCGCAATCTTCGCGGAAACGGCGGAAGCCAAGCGCATGGGCGGCGGTCGCAGCATGGGCCGCCAGTCGGCTACGGCGACGCAGCAACATCAGGCGACGCCGCCGTCGCAATCCATGCAGCAAGGCCAGCCGGGTCAGGCCGCACAGGCGCAGCGCGCACAGCCCGCTCCGGCAGCGCCCGCCGCGGCGCAACCCGCGCGCAACCGCTGGCTCGGACCGATCGCCGGTCTCGCGGCCGGTCTGGGCATCGCGGCGCTGCTGTCGCACTTCGGGCTGGGCGAAGCGTTCGCCGGCGCGATGGCGAACATGATCATGATCGCGCTGATCGTGCTCGCGGCCGTCATGCTGTTCCGCTTCATCATGCGCAGGCGTCAGGGCAACAACACGCCCGCCTACGCCGGAATGGGTTCCGCTTCGGGTTCGCCGTACGGCGCGACCGCGCGGCAGAGCCTGAATCAGGATCCGCCGCAAGTGCCGCAGCAGCCGACCGGTTTCGGCGCGAACTACATCGAATCTCCGGCGCCGCAAGCAGCCGTGAATCCGAACGTGCCGGCGGGCTTCGACACCGACGCGTTCGTGCGCAACGCGAAGGTCTACTTCGTGCGTCTGCAGGACGCGTGGGACCGCGGCAACGTCAACGACATCCGCGAGTTCACGACGCCCGAGATGTTCGCGGAAGTGAAACTCGACGTCGACGCCCGCGGCAGCGCGCCGAACCGCACGGACGTCGTGCAGCTCAACGCCGATCTGCTCGGCGTCGAGGATCGCGCGTCCGAGTATCTGGCGAGCGTGCGTTTCCACGGCCTGATCCGCGAGTCGGAAGGGGCGGCGGCGGAGCCGTTCGTCGAGGTCTGGAACCTCTCGAAGCAGAAGACGGGCAGCGAAGGCTGGCTGCTGGCGGGCATTCAGCAGGTCAGTTGAGCGTGACCGCGCCCTCGGCCGAATGGCCGGGCGTCGGCAACCGTCAGTGTGTTAGCCGGTTGCGAAGGTAGAATGGAAACCCGCGCGAGAGCGTCTCGCGCGGGTTTTTTCATCTCACAGCCGATGACGAACGCAGACGAATCCGCCCGTCCCGCAGCAAACCCCGCCTTGAAGACCGCGTCCAGTGGATTCGCGGCCGCCGTGAATCATCTACTGGTGCGCGAGCCTTGGGCGCTCGAGCGGCTGAAACCGTACGCGGCCAAGCGCGTGAAGTTGTCGTGCAAGCCGGTTTCGATCGCGCTCGTCGTGCAACCCGACGGCCTCTTCGCGGCGACCACCGAAGCAGAAGCCTGCGCCTTTGACGTGACGATCGCCGTGCCGATCGACGCGCTGCCCGCGTTTCTGCAAGGCGGTCAGGCGGCGGTGATGAAGCACGTGCGCATCGAAGGCGACGCGGAATTCGCAACGACGCTCGCCAAGCTCGCGGAGCATCTGCGCTGGGATCCGGAGGAAGACCTCGCCCGCGTGATCGGCGACGCGCCCGCGCACCGTGCGGGCCTTATCGCGCGTGCGGTGCAGGAGCAGGCGCAGCGCACCGGACGGAATCTGCTGGACACCTTCACCGAATATTTCCTCGACGAGCGTCCGCAACTCGTGCGCAAGAGCGCGCTCGACGCATTCAACGCCGAGCTTTCGAAAACGCGCGATGCGCTTGCGCGCGCCGAAAAACGCATCGAGAGAATCGAGCGGCAAACTGAACAATCCCGGCCGGCGAGCGGCGCCTCAGCGCGATCCGGCGGCGAGTCTGTGCGCGACTCGCACGAATAACGGCTGAAGCGAATTCGAACCATGCGTTTTCTGCGTTTCCTCAAGATTTTTTTCACGATTGTCCGCTTCGGGCTCGATGAGCTGGTCATGAGCGGTATCGACGATCGCCGCGTGCGCTTTCTCATGCGCATCACGACGTTCGGCCGCCGGTTCGACGTCGCGCGCGGCATCCGTTTGCGGCTCGCGCTGGAAAGCCTCGGTCCGATCTTCGTGAAGTTCGGGCAGGTGCTGTCGACGCGGCGCGATTTGCTGCCCGTCGATGTCGCCGATGAACTCGCCAAGCTTCAGGATCAGGTTCCGCCGTTCGATTCGGCGGTGGCCGTGTCGATCATCGAAAAATCGCTCGGTGCGCCTATCGACGAATTGTTCGACGATTTCGAGCGCGTGCCGGTGGCGAGCGCTTCGATCGCGCAGGTGCATTTCGCGAAGATCAAGAACGGCGAGCACGCGGGCACGGCGGTCGCGGTGAAGGTGTTGCGCCCGGGCATGCTGCCGGTGATCGACTCCGACCTGGCGCTGCTGCGCGATATCGCCACGTGGGCCGAGCGCCTGTGGGCGGACGGCCGGCGTCTGAAGCCGCGCGAAGTGGTCGCGGAATTCGACAAATATCTGCACGACGAGCTCGATCTGATGCGCGAGGCCGCCAATGGCAGCCAGTTGCGCCGTAATTTTCAAGGGCTCGATCTGCTGCTCGTGCCGGAGATGTACTGGGACTTGTCCGCGCCCACTGTGCTGGTCATGGAGCGCATGGTCGGCGTGCCGATCAGCCAGGTCGAGACCTTGCGCGCGGCGGGCGTCGATATTCCGAAGCTCGCGCGCGAAGGCGTCGAAATTTTCTTCACGCAGGTGTTTCGCGACGGTTTTTTTCACGCCGACATGCACCCCGGGAACATCCAGGTGAGCCTCGATCCGGCGACCTTCGGGCGTTATATTGCGCTGGATTTCGGCATCGTCGGGGCGTTGTCGGACTTCGACAAGAACTATCTCGCGCAGAACTTCCTCGCGTTCTTCAAGCGCGACTATCACCGCGTCGCGACGCTGCACCTCGAATCCGGCTGGGTGCCGCCGAGCACGCGCGTGGAGGAACTGGAAAGCGCAATCCGGGCGGTCTGCGAGCCGTATTTCGACCGCGCGCTGAAAGACATTTCGCTCGGGCAGGTGCTGATGCGCCTCTTCTCGACGTCGCGCCGCTTCAACGTCGAAATTCAGCCGCAACTCGTGCTGTTGCAGAAGACGATGCTCAACGTCGAAGGCCTCGGGCGCTCGCTCGATCCGGAGCTGGATCTGTGGAAGACGGCCAAACCGTATCTCGAGCGCTGGATGAACGAGCAGATCGGCTGGCGCGGCTGGTACGAGCGTCTGCAAATGGAAGCGCCGCAGTGGAGCAAGACGATTCCGCAACTGCCGCGGCTGATTCACCATATTCTGGCGGAACACCACGACGCGCCGAAAAGCGGCAGCGACGAGCTCATGCGGATGCTGCTCGCCGAGCAAAAGCGCACGAACCGTCTGCTCGTGACCTTGCTCGCGGCCGGTCTGGTCGCCATGGCGGGCGCGGGCTTCGTGGTGGCGCAGTTCTGGCTCCATCCCTGAGGGCGCACATCATGAGCGATCCGACCACGCCGGACGTCCCCGATTTCGAGAACCGCGATCCGAATTCGCCGGGCTTCTGGGACGAGCGTTTCGTCCAGCACTACACGCCGTGGGATCAGGCCGGCGTGCCGGAGATGTTCACGCGCTTCGTCGCGTCGCGCGGTGCGCAGAATGTGCTGATTCCGGGCTGCGGCAGCGCGTACGAAGCGCTTTATCTCGCCGAACGCGGATGGCCGGTGCGCGCGATCGATTTCTCGGCGGCCGCCGTCGAAGCGGCGCGCGCGCAACTCGGCGCGCACGCGAGAGTGGTCGAGGAAGCGGATTTTTTTGCTTACGCGCCGCCTTTTTCGCCCGACTGGATCTATGAGCGCGCTTTCCTATGCGCGCTGCCGAAAAATCGCTGGCAGGACTACGCCGCGCGGATGGCGGCGTTGCTGAAACCGGGCGCGCTGCTCGCGGGTTTCTTCTTCATCGGAGCGACGCCGAAAGGGCCGCCCTTCGGAATCGAGCGCGACGAACTGAATGCGCTGCTGTTGCCGTCCTTCGCGCTGATCGAAGACCACGAGGTGACCGGGTCGATTCCGGTGTTCGCCGGCCGCGAGCGCTGGATGACCTGGCGGCGAATCTGAGCCGGCCGGCTTGAAATTTGTCGACGGCACCCTGAAATATTGCCGGGTTAATCTTGCGTCCGCGATCCCGAAAATCGCGGGTCAATATTGGTTTGCGGCTATAATTCAAGGCTTTGCAAGCGTCGACAGATAATCGTAGGAAGAGTGCCATGCCGATTTACGCGTACCGTTGCGCCGACTGCGGCCACGAAAAAGACGTGCTTCAAAAACTGAGCGATGCGCCGCTCACGCAGTGTCCTGCGTGCGGAAAGGACGCTTTCTCGAAGCAGGTGACCGCCGCCGGATTCCAGTTGAAAGGCTCGGGCTGGTATGTCACCGATTTTCGCGGCGGCAACAGCAACAGCAACGGCGGCAAGAGCGGCAACGATGCGCCGGCGGCGAAGTCGGACGATGCTGCTCCCGCCAGTTCCGGCGGCGCGAATTCGAGCGAAACCGCGGCCCCGGCTAGCGCCGCGTCGTCGGACGCCGCCAAGCCTGCCGCGAGCGCACCCGCATCGTCGGGCGCTGCCTGAAAACGCAAGACGGCCGGCGCGTTTGGCCGCCTGCCCGCCGATGACCTCGTCGACCGCGCTCCGCCGGGCGCGGCCCGCCTGCCAAGCCGAATCTCCAACGCAGTCGAGAGCCGGCGCAGCCTTCGCTCCGTGTAAATGACGACGAAAAAGACTACGCTGAAATCCGTGTTCCTCACCGGCCTGCTCGTGCTGGTGCCGCTCGCGATCACCCTGTGGGTGCTCGGGCTCGTTATCGGCACGATGGACCAGACGTTGCTTCTGCTGCCGCAATCGTGGCAGCCGGAGCGCGTCGTCGGTTTCCATCTGCCGGGCGTGGGCGCGGTGCTGACGCTCGCGTTCATTTTCATCGTCGGACTGTTGACGCAGAACTTCGTCGGCCAGAAGCTCGTGAAGTGGTGGGACGCCATCCTGCGTCACATTCCGGTGGTCGGTCCGCTGTACACGAGCGTGAAGCAGGTGTCGGACACCTTGCTCTCGTCGAGCGGCAACGCGTTTCGCAAGGCGCTTTTGATCGAGTATCCGCGCAAGGGCTCGTACACCATCGGCTTTCTGACGGGCATTCCGGGCGGCGACGTGCTGAATCATCTCGACGAAGAGCATGTGAGCGTCTACGTGCCGACCACGCCGAACCCGACATCCGGCTTCTTTCTGATGATGCCGAAAAGCGAAGTCGTCGAACTGGACATGACCGTCGACGCCGCACTGAAGTACATCGTCTCGATGGGCGTGGTGGCTCCCGCGCCGAGCGCGCCGGCGTCGGTCGCGCCCGCCCGCCGCCCCACCGAGCCGCCGATGTAATGCCGGCCGCGCGAGCCGAGCGTCAGCCGCAAGAAGAGCATGACCCGAACGCGCGAGCCGTTGATTAACGAACAACGAAAGACACAACATCATGTCGATGCGATCTGAATACTGCGGTCTGGTGACCGAGGCCCGATTGGGCGAAACCGTCTCGCTGTGCGGCTGGGTGCATCGCCGCCGCGATCACGGTGGCGTTATCTTCATCGACTTGCGCGACCGCGAAGGCCTCGTTCAGGTCGTCTGCGACCCGGACCGCGCCGAGATGTTCAAGGTGGCCGAAGGCGTGCGCAACGAGTTTTGCGTGCAGGTCAAAGGCGTGGTGCGCAATCGCCCCGAAGGCACGGTCAACGCCAATCTGACGAGCGGCAAGATCGAAGTGCTGTGCCACGAACTGGTGGTGCTGAACGCGTCGGTGACGCCGCCGTTCCAGCTCGACGACGACAACCTGTCGGAAACCACGCGCCTCACGCATCGTGTGCTCGATCTGCGCCGCCCGCAGATGCAGAAGAACCTGCGCCTGCGCTATCGCGTCGCGATGGAAGTGCGCAAGTATCTCGACGCGCAAGGCTTCATCGACATCGAAACGCCGATGCTGACCAAGAGCACGCCGGAGGGCGCGCGCGATTACCTCGTGCCGTCGCGAGTGAACGCGGGCCAGTTCTTCGCGCTGCCGCAGTCGCCGCAGCTCTTCAAGCAGTTGTTGATGGTCGCGAACTTCGACCGTTACTACCAGATCACCAAGTGCTTCCGCGACGAAGACCTGCGCGCCGACCGTCAACCGGAATTCACGCAGATCGACTGCGAAACCTCGTTCCTCACGGAGCAGGAAATCCGCGATCTGTTCGAAGCGATGATCCGCCACGTCTTCAAGGAGACGATGGACGTCGCGCTGCCCGAAAAATTCCCGGTCATGCTGTATTCGGAAGCGATGCGCCGCTTCGGTTCGGACAAGCCCGACCTGCGCGTGAAGCTCGAATTCGCGGACCTCACGGATGCCGTGAAGGACGTCGACTTCAAGGTGTTCAGCATGCCGGCCAACTCGAAAGACGGCCGTGTCGCGGCATTGCGCGTGCCCAAGGGCGGCGAGCTGTCGCGCGGCGACATCGACGGGTACACGGAATTCGTGCGCATCTACGGCGCGAAGGGCCTCGCGTGGATCAAGGTCAACGACAAGACCCGCGGCCGCGACGGCCTGCAAAGCCCGATCGTCAAGAACCTGCATGACGCGGCGCTCGCGGCGATCATGGAGCGCACGCAGGCGCAAGACGGCGACATCATCTTCTTCGCGGCGGATCGCGCGAAGGTCGTGAACGACAGTCTCGGCGCGCTGCGTCTGAAGATCGGTCATTCGGAATTCGGCAAGGCAAATGGCCTGATCGAAACCGGCTGGAAGCCGCTGTGGGTCATCGACTTCCCGATGTTCGAGTACGACGAGGAAGAGAACCGCTACGTGGCGGCTCATCACCCGTTCACGAGCCCGAAGGACGAGCACCTCGAATACCTCGAAACCGATCCGGGCCGCTGCCTCGCGAAGGCGTACGACATGGTCCTGAACGGCTGGGAAATCGGCGGCGGCTCGGTCCGTATCTTCCAGGAAGACGTGCAGAGCAAGGTGTTCCGCGCGCTGAAGATCGGCGCCGAAGAAGCGCGTCTGAAATTCGGCTTCCTGCTCGACGCGCTCCAGTACGGCGCGCCGCCGCACGGCGGCATCGCGTTCGGTCTGGATCGCGTCGTCACGCTGATGTCCGGCGCGGACTCGATCCGGGACACCATCGCGTTCCCGAAGACGCAGCGCGCGCAGGATCTGCTGACGCAGGCGCCGAGCGAAGTCGACGAGCGCCAGTTGCGCGAGCTGCACATTCGTCTGCGTCAGCCGGAGCAGAAAGCGCACTAAGCAGCTTTCGTTGTCGATGTGATGAAAAAGGCGCCGGGTGCGCCTTTTTCATTTTTTGCGTTACAGTCTTCGGGCACATACATATAAAGAAACGCGCGTTCACAAGGTCATGCTCAAGCCGCCCAAAATCCCCGAATCCGTACTCGTCGTCATTCATACGCCGAACCTCGACGTGCTCATCATCGAACGTGCGGATCACAAGGGCTTCTGGCAATCCGTGACGGGCTCGAAAGATCGCCTCGACGAGCCGCTCATCGAGACCGCCGCGCGCGAGGTGCAGGAAGAGACGGGCATCGTGATCGGCGGCGCGCTCGTGCCGGAGAACGCGCTGCTCGACTGGCATCACAGCATCCAGTACGAAATCTATCCGCAATGGCGGCACCGCTACGCGGAAGGCATCACGCGCAACACCGAGCATCAGTTCAGCCTGCTCGTGCCGCATTGCCTCGAAGTGACGCTCGCGCCCCGCGAGCACACCGCGCATTTGTGGCTGCCGTTGCGCGAGGCCGCCGACCGATGCTTCTCGTGGTCGAACCGCGAAGCGATTCTGCAATTGCCCGAGCGCCTCGCGGCGCATAGCCGATGATCGGAGTGCGTCCGCGGCGCAGTTTCAAGCGGCTGCGCCAGGCGCTCTTCTCCGGCCGCCGGCCGCCGCGCCTGTGCTTCACGACCGGCAATCACGCCCGGCTGTTCAAGGGCGGCGTGCAGTTCTTCCCGGCGTTGATCGAGCGAATCGACAACGCGCGCAAGTCGGTGTCGCTCGAAACGTACATCTTCGCCAACGACGACATCGGCCGCGCCGTCTCCGACGCGCTCGTGCGCGCCGCCGAGCGCGGCCTCGAGGTCCGCGTGATCACGGACGGCATCGGCACGGAAAGCAATCTGCCGATGTTCAAGCTCTGGCAGGAGCGCGGCGTCGAGCACCGCATCTACAACCCGCATTTGTTGTTCGGGCCGCTGGGCTTCTCGCGCACGCATCGCAAGCTCGCGCTGATCGACGAGACGTATGCGTTTTGCGGCGGCATCAATATCGTCGACGACTACGACCAGAACGGCACGCGTCTCGAACGTCCGCGCTGGGATTTCGCGATGGAAGCGCAAGGCCCCGTCGTCAAGGACGTGCGCGAAGCGTTCGATCTGCAATGGCAGCGCATCCGGCTCGGCATCAAGCCGCGCCAGCCATCGCAGCCGGGTTGCGAGCCGCAGGAAAGCGAGCACGCGCCCAGATGGAACGCCCGCCGCGCGATGCTGGCTCGCCGGCGCGCGCGTCTCGGCGAAATTCACGCGGTCGATCAACCGTGCATTGCGTTCGTCGCGCGCGACAACCTTCTCAATCGGCGCGCGATCGAGAAGGCGTATCTCCGGGCAATCGCTCACGCCGAGAGCGAAGTGCTGCTCGCGAATCCCTACTTCATGCCGGGCCGCAAGCTGAGGCGCGCGCTCGTCAATGCGGCCGAGCGCGGCGTACGCGTGTCGCTCGTGATCGGTCGTAAGGAATTCGTCGCTTTGGACTACGCGACACCGTTCCTCTACGGCAACCTGCTCAAGCACGGGGTGAGGATCGCCGAGTACGAGAAGACGATGCTTCATGGCAAGGTCGCGGTCGTCGACGCCGACTGGGCCACCATCGGCTCGTCCAACCTCGACGCGCTTTCGCTCGTGCTCAACAACGAGGCCAACATGGTGCTCGTCAATCATCCCGAAATCGCCCGTCTGCACGATGCCATTCTTCAGGCTTTTGACGAAGGCCGCCCGATCGATGAGAAGCACTATGCATCGCGGCCTGTTACGGAGCGTGCGCTTAATTGGCTGGCCTATAACACGTACCGCGTGATGATGAAAATGATCACCATTGGTCAGTACGATTAACCTGCCATTTCGCAGCAATTGCGCAAGAATACGGGTCGACAAGCATCGAAGGATAAGGCTTCCCACCCTTCGGGAACTCGGGCAGTCACTTACAGGCAGTCCGTACATAAAACGCGACAATGAACGCGGACATTGTTGAGATTTATCCTATAGACATGTCTTGGCGTTTTAGAAACGCATATCTAAAAATTTGCTTGTATCACCAGCGTTCGGCCACAATAATAGAACGGCCGTTCGATTTTACGGGTCACATAAGAACGGTAGGGACATCATGCGAAAAGGCGAACAGACGCGGGCCGCGATTCTCGACGCAGCGCTGGAGTTGGCAAGTCGGGACGGGCTGGAAGGGCTGACGATCGGCCTGCTGGCCGAGCGGATGCAAATGAGCAAGAGCGGTGTGTTTGCGCATTTCGGGTCGCGCGAGGATTTGCAGGTGGAAGTGGTGCGCGAGTACCACAGGCGCTTCGAAGATGAAGTGTTCTTTCCGAGCCTGCGCGAAGCGCGCGGCCTGCCGCGATTGCGCGCGATGATGAATCGCTGGATGGAGAAGCGCATCCAGGAAGTGACCACGGGTTGTATCTATATCAGCGGAGCGGTGGAGTACGACGACCGCGCCGCGAGCGCTGTGCGCGAGCAGCTCGTGCACAGCGTGGGCATGTGGCGCGAGGCGTTGTTGCGCGCGATCCGCCAGTCGAAGGACGAGGGGCATCTGAAGCCGGAGACCGATCCGCATCTGATGCTCTTCGAGCTGTACAGCTTTACGCTCGGCCTGCATCACGACGCGCGCTTCCTGCATTTGCCGGAAGCCGTGCAACTGACGCGGGACGCGCTGGAGAAGACGATCGTGTCGTATCAGACGCCGAGTGCGGGCGCGAATGGAAGTGCCCCGCAACCGGCGCCGGCCGCGACTACGAATCTGACATCGCAACAATCCGACAGCCGTTAGCGGCGCCGTTCGAATCGACAGGGTGGTTCGGCGGCGCGCAACCAGAAGCTTGAAGAAACTGGAGAGACTCATGGGACAGTACGCCGCCCCCCTTCGCGACATGCAATTCGTGCTGCACGAAGTGCTGAACGTGGAAGCTGAATTGAAGAGCATGCCGAAGCATGCCGACCTCGACGCCGACACCATCAATCAGGTGCTCGAGGAAGCCGGCAAGTTCTGCTCCGAGGTCGTGTTTCCGCTCAACCAGAGCGGCGATCGCGAAGGCTGCACCTACGAGGGCGACGGCGTCGTGAAGACGCCTGCTGGCTTCAAGGCCGCTTACCGTCAATACATCGATGCAGGCTGGCCCGCGCTCGGATGCGATCCCGAGTACGGCGGGCAGGGCTTGCCAGCGTTCGTGAACAACGCGCTCTACGAAATGCTCAACTCGGCGAATCAGGCCTGGACGATGTATCCGGGCCTGTCGCACGGCGCTTACGAATGCCTGCATGCGCACGGCACGCCGGAACAGAAGTCGACGTATCTGTCGAAGCTCGTTTCGGGCGAGTGGACCGGCACGATGTGCCTGACCGAACCGCATTGCGGAACGGACCTCGGCATCCTGCGCACGAAGGCCGAGCCGAATTCCGACGGCTCGTACGCGCTCACCGGCACGAAGATCTTCATTTCGAGCGGCGAGCACGACATGGCCGAGAACATCGTGCATCTGGTGCTCGCGCGTCTGCCGGGTGCGCCGATGGGCACCAAGGGCATATCGCTTTTCATCGTGCCGAAGTTCGTGCCTGACGCGAACGGCGCGATCGGAGAGCGCAACGGCATCAAGTGCGGCTCGATCGAGCACAAGATGGGCATTCACGGCAACGCGACCTGCGTGATGAATCTCGACGGCGCGAAGGGCTGGCTCGTCGGCGAGGCGAACAAGGGCTTGAACGCGATGTTCGTGATGATGAACGCGGCCCGCCTGGGCGTCGGCATGCAGGGTCTGGGCCTCACCGAAGTCGCGTATCAGAACTCGCTCGTGTACGCGAAGGAGCGCTTGCAGATGCGCTCGCTCACTGGCCCGAAGGCGCCTGAAAAGGCCGCCGATCCGATCATCGTCCATCCGGACGTGCGGCGCATGTTGCTCACGCAGAAGGCCTATGCCGAAGCCGGCCGCGCGTTCACGTACTGGGCGGCTTTGAATATCGACAAGGAGCTGTCGCACGCGGATGAGGGCGTGCGTGCGGAAGCCGCCGATTTTGTCGCGTTGCTCACGCCGGTCATCAAGGCGTTCCTGACGGACAACGCGTTCGAAGGCACCAACATGGCGATGCAGATCTACGGCGGCCACGGCTTCATCTCCGAATGGGGCATGGAGCAGTACGTCCGCGATGCGCGCATCAACATGATCTACGAGGGCACGAATTCCATTCAGGCGCTGGATCTGCTCGGGCGCAAGATTCTCGGCGACATGGGCGCGAAGCTGAAGCGCTTCGGCAAGCTCGTGGCGGACTTCGTCGAGCAGGAGGGCGTGAAGCCGGAGATGCAGGAGTTCATCAATCCGCTCGCGGATATCGGCGAGAAGGTGCAGAAGCTGACGATGGAGATCGGCATGAAGGCGATGCAGAATCCCGACGAAGTCGGCGCGGCGGCGGTGCCGTATCTGCGCACGGTCGGGCATCTCGTGTTTTCGTACTTCTGGGCGCGGATGGCGCGTGCCGCGCTGGATCATGGCGATTCTGGCGATGCGTTCTATAAGGCCAAGCTGGCCACCGCGCGGTTCTATTTCGCCAAGCTGCTGCCTGAGACGGCTTCTACGATTCGGGCTGCTCGGGCCGGTGCAAAGCCTATGATGGACTACGACGAAGCTTTGTTCTGATTTGCTTCTGGGCTTTGCTTGTCGCCGGATCCCGTATTCGTGT